>JBAWCO010000289.1:0-3718 GCA_049590315.1 Occallatibacter sp.
CAGTTCGGGAGAGGACGGCTCAAAGAAGGATGGACGTGTTGATAATCACCAGTCGTGCGATTCGGGAATGGTATAAGTTCCCCATACGGTTTGGATTGGACAAGGCTGATTCTGCAGGAGTACGATCCAGCCGAATTTTTTTGAGGGTCTCGCGCGGGAACGAACTCTGGCGCCAGGCTCCGAATCACTCCACATCAGGACCCGGAGGCAGGCATGAAAGCGATAAAGATGACTGCGTTGGCCATGCTGGCGCTTGGAATTGTGTTCATGACAGGTTGCGGTGAAAGGCATTCGCTCAAAGAGGTCTATTACCTGATTTCAGCGAATACAGCGCTGCCCTACTGGAAGACCGCGGCAGCGGGCTTCAACAAGGCGGCGGCGCAATACAAAGTGACGGCGCAGGTGGTAGGGCCTGACGGCTACGATACGCAGGCTGAGAAAGACGCGTTGCACAAGGCAGTTGCGTCCAAGCCGGCTGGAATTCTGATTTCGGTCGCCGATGTGAACGTTCTTCAACCCGAGATCGATGCCGCGGTGAGCGCGGGGGTTCCGGTGATCACTATGGATTCGGATGCCTCCGGCAGCAGACGGCTTTACTTCATCGGGACCAACAACCTGCTCGCCGGACGCCTGGGCGGCAACCGTGTCATTGCCAAGCTAGGCGGCAAGGGGAACGTGGTCGTGTACAGCATCGCCGGGCAGCCGAACATAGAAGAGCGGCTCAAGGGCATTAAGGACGTGTTTGCGACCCGGCCGGATATCAAGATTGTCGAAGTCGTGGACATCAAGGACGACCCGAAGATCGCCTTCGACAAGACGCAGGAGTTTATGGCGATGACCGGACCGAAGAAGATCGACGCGTTTATCTGTCTGGATTCAGCATCGGGCAAGCCGGTCTCTGACGCGATCAAGCGCTCCGGCGCTACCGATCGCGAACTGCTCGCATGGGATGTCAATCAGGACACGCTGGACGGGATCAAGGCCGGCACCATTGATGCGACCGTGGCGCAGAAGCCCTTCACGATGGGGTATGTGGGGTTGAAGGCGCTTGATGAGGTCTTCCACAATCCGCCCGCGCAACTCACCAAAGACTACAGCGCAGACTCCTTCGCGCCGTATCCCCAGTTTGTAGATACCGGCACTTCGCTGGTGGACAAAAGCAACGTGGACCTTTACATTGCTTCGGCCGCGGCTGGAACCCAATAGCGGCGGTGGCCCAAAGGATGATGAGCGACCCCAACGAGGATCATCGTTGGGGTCGCTCACGAACGGCTTCGTGAGAAAGCGCCCTGTAACAGGGCTTGATCCCTGTGGGGCCTCGCCAAGACCGTGGCTCGCCTGAACGCGAGCGTATTCGCCAACATCACCCCAGCCGCATCATTTGTGGTAGTCTTCCGGGTTCTCATATTTGCAGTTATTTGGTTCCATCCGAACGGTAACTCGATGCGAATCCTGGTTCTATGGATATTGCTTGTCGTCACAACGTTGCCTGCCTGCGCAGCGGAGCGAGTGACTGTCGCGCAGTTGGAGCAGAAGCTCGCAGCCCAACCGCCGCCTGGCGTCGTCGCTCCGTTAGAGGCTCTGCGAGATGATCAACTCGCTCAATTGGTGGCAGAGCTTACCCTCACTGAGCGGTTGAGCGATGCCCGTCTGGAGCTTATCAGCCAGAAACTGCAACCCGGCCGGTTGTGCAAACAGGCTTTGCAGGTGCTGGCGTACCGGTCAGCATTTCTCGACCCCCCTACCGATGAATTGCCCTCACTTCCACCTCCCGACGCAGATACACAAAAGCGGCTGATCACCACCGCGGGCGCCCATGTGCTCTATAACCTCAAGCACCTGCCCAACTTTTTCGCTACCCGCGCAACTACGCATTATTCCGGCGTCCCAGCGGACATGAACCAGAGCCCGCTGCTAATGCGTGTCGGAGTCTTTCTTCTCGGAGCTTCCACTCACGAAATTACATTCCGCAACGGCGAGGAAGTGATTGACCCCATGAATGCCGAATCCGCCGAACCGGGGTTGGAATCAGGCCTGGAAACCTGGGGTGAATTTGGACCGCAGCCGGCAGTGATTCTAGTCGACGCCGCACAGAGCTCGACTAGTTTCCACCACTGGGAGAAGACGCCAACAGGTTTGGTTGCGGTCTTTCATTACTCCGTGCCCAGAGTTGGCTCCCACTACGAGGTCAACTACAAATGCCCCACCAATGAACCTTTCCACGACAGCCCCGCTTATCATGGGTCGTTCTCCATTGATCCCGCAAGCGGCGCGCTGATGCGCATCACGCTCCAGACAGAAGGCCAGCCCGATGATCCCATTTCCCACGTCGCGTCGATCGTCGAATACAGCCCGATTGAGATCGGCGAACGCCGTTACATTTGCCCCGTACGTAGCATCGCGACAATGGTTGAAGAATCTAACGCCTGCGCCGCCAGGCACCATAACCCAAAACTTGCCCAGCCAATCTTGATGCTCAACCAGACCAGCTTCACCAGCTACCACCGTCTGGGCTCCACAAGTCGGATCGTCAGCGACGGCGCCAACGCACCTGCCCCGCCTGTGAAGAACGAAAAGTGATGCCGATGCAGACAGAAAACGAGATCGTCCGAAGAAGCGTATGGATCGCCGGAAGCAGATTCCGCTCCGGCAAGCTTTCCCTCTGCCTCTTCCTGGCACTGAGCGCAAGCGCTTCGTCAAACGCCGGAGAGATTCACAAGGCCGTTACCAAGGGCGATCTGAACAGAGTGGTGGTGTTGTTGCAGGCCCATCCCGAACTACTGGACAGCAAAGACAGTTTGAAGCGGACGCCGCTTCAAGTGGCGGTCGCGCACAACCGGGTGGAGATCGCGGAGCTGCTGTTGGCTAACGGCGCCGACGTCAACGCCCGCGACCCGAAGCAGCACACGCCGCTCATTCTGGCCCTGTCGGTTTACAACCACGACAAGATGGTGCGCCTGTTGCTGGCCAAGGGGGCCGACGTCAACCTGTCCGATGAAGGGAAAATGACCGCCCTGGCCTATGCCGTGCAGCAGGGACAAATCGACGATGCGAAAATCCTGATTGCCAACGACGCAAACATTAATTTCGCCTCGGGGCTAACGCCGCTGTATTTCGCGATTGTGGGAAACCGCAGGAATATGGTGGAACTTCTGCTGGCCAACGGAGCCGATCCCAATGCGAGGGGCTCGTCGCTCTTGCGATACTCATCCGATCCCAAAATCGAGGCGCTACTCAAAAAGTACGGCGCCCATTGATAGACAATCACCGATAAGAACCGCTCTGCCGAAACTCTTCGCTCACCCGAGGAGTGTGAACCGGACCCATTTTCCGCCGCGCCTCCACAGACAGCGTAAACGCAGGGAATCTGCACATTTTCATTGGGTTACGGGCTTTTCCCGTTCCCTTTCAATCTGCTGCGCGAAAACACCGGGAAATTCTCAACAACCCTTTTGCTTAAATCGGCACCTTTCCAGGTGCCAATTTGCGAATGCGGCAGGCCCAGAAGGTTAAGCCTTCAAATTTCTGCAACCGAATGGGCGTACATTCGGGCCCCAAACGCAACCCTCCAGACGAACATTCGGTGGGTTTCGCTGCACCTTCCAGACGATCTTTTCGCGTACTTCGCTCAACTTATTCCGGCTTGGGTTGGCCGGTTGCGTTATCCTGCTTCGCCATCCGGACGCGCGCCGTTTCCAGCTTGTGCTGGACCTTGGAC
>JBAWCO010000290.1:0-2828 GCA_049590315.1 Occallatibacter sp.
CCAAAGCACAGCAGGCTCCCGGCAAGAGCAACCGCCAACGAAGCGGCTCCCGAAAGGGATGAACCGGCCGGGAAGTCTGCAGTAGGTGCGGTGGAGAACCACCGCCCACGCGATATTTGGGAGGCCAGTGACCAGCGCAGGACAGCAAAACGCCACTCCGAAAGGGGTGGCGTTTGTGTGTGTTTAGGCGAAGTTTGGGAAGTCAAGTAACGTTGGTGCAAGCAAGGTAACACCAAAGGTGTACTTGCCAGCCGGTGTGGATGGCTGTAGTATCGAACTTGCCTATCAAGCGGCTGACGCGGGCCACCCGAGAGGGGCAGAGCAAGCTCGCCGCCGAGCAAGGAAACTTCGCCGACAGGTTTAAACCTAATCAGGCTGCAGGCGGCGAAAGCTCCCATAGGAAGAGCATTACTTGAGGAAAGCGCAGGCCGCGCACTGTTTCAAGGCTCATGGAGAGCCGTGGGAGGAACAGGCGGATAGGCACTGGCAGGGCTCCTCAAGACGAGGCGGCAGAGCGCCGGGCTATCTGGGAATCGTGATCAATTGCGAGGGGTTGCTCCCCAACAGTTTGCTCGAAGTTCTGCAGGGACTGAAGCTGCAGCGGCCGTATTCCCTGTCCGAACCTGGACTGGCGGCGAGCAACAGGAGTGGTCGGAGCCTGACGAAAATACCGGGTAGGAAATAGCTGAATTCAAGAGCGCAATGCATCCAATTGCATGACGCAGGAAGTACACGCATGACGACAGAATCGACGCAGCCCCAGACCGATCTGGGGCCAGCTCCGGCCACTGGGCCAGAGCAGTCGCAAGGGCATCGGCGCCGTCGGCGCCGCCGCAAGAATAAGAACAGTCAAGCCGGTGCCCCCCAGGCGCAGCAGGCTCAACCCCAGATTCAGCCTCCGCCTCCGCCTGCCCCGGCCCAGCCCAAGGCCCCTCCCATGCACCAGGGACAGCAACAGCATGGCCAAGGGCCGTCTCGGAAGAAGAAGAAGTTCTTCCAAAAGAGTCCGGCGCCTCAAGCGCAGCCAGGAAACAGCGCGGGCTTTCAAGGACAGGGGAATGGGCAGGGCGGCAAGCGCAAGAGCAAGCAGAAAGGCCCTCGCGAGTTTGTGGGCCCAATGGATCACAGCTATCGCGCCGTGAATGGCAACGTGTCAGACGGACCTCCTTCGACCATTCAAATTACCAGCAATGGGCACGGCAGCCATTACCAGGAAAACTATGCGCCGATTGCGGCAGTTCCAGTCCGCGCGGACTCAAACACCCGCATATTCTGCTTCATAGAAGATCTGTTTTTCCAAGCCAAGATCAATGAGACCGCGAAGAAGCTGGGCGTGAAGGTGGAGTTTGTGAAGGGCGACAAGGATTCGGTGGCAAGGCTGACGGATTTGCCGGATGATGCGCGGCCGACTCTGCTGGTGTTCGACCTGAACAACCTGAACGCCAAGCCTATGACGCTTATTCCCAAGTTCAAAGCGAAGCTGAAGAAGGCAACGTCGATCGTCGGCTTCTTGAATCATCTGCAGGGCGACCTGAAGATGAAGGCGGTAGAAGCGGGGTGCGATACAGTGATGCCGCGATCGGCCTTCTCGCAGAGTCTGCCGAATTTGTTGCGGCGGTACGGGCTGGAAGAGGAAGACGAGTATTATCCGCAGCCGGTGTAAGGGCAGGTTGCAGATGACAGGTTACAGATGACAGTTTTCTTTTTCCGCGAGTGATTGCGGGGACTGATTGTCGAACGAGGGTGCCTTGACGGGCGCCCTCGCTGTTTTTTGGGTGCGGGTGAGTTTGAGTGCGAATTATCCTGGCGGCCAGGTATGGGCTCGGCCGCCAAGGAGATGCAGGTGAAGATGATCGACGGTCTGGCCGCCGTCGTCGCCGGAGTTGATGACCACCCGATAGCCCTTGCCGAGAGCTTTGTCGCGCGCGATCTTTGATGCCACCCACGCGAGATGACCGAGTAGCGGCTCGTCAGATTCACTGACGTCGGCGAGCGAGACGATGTGCCTGCGCGGGATCACGAGGATGTGTACCGGCGATTGCGGGTGGATGTCCGCGAAGGCGTAGCACTGGTCGTCCTGATAGACGGCGGTGGAGGGAATGCTTCCTTCAATGATCTTGCAGAAGAGACAGCTCATGGCGAAACCAGTTTACACGGAGGCTTAGCTGGTGTGGTCGAGGAGGATCTTCCAGCCTTGCGGGCCTTTGCGCCAGACTAAGGAAAAGATGCCGTCGTCTTTCTTGGCTTCTCCTTTGGCAGAGCGCTCAAGGTGGAAGTTTCCGGTGACAATGGCGTATTCGACGGCGCCGCAAGAGCTGTGCAGGAAGCGGACTTCGAGATTGCTGAAGGTGAGCTCACCCATCTGCTCTTTGGATGTGTAGTTCTTGGAGTAGCGCTCGAGGATGGGGCCGTAGCCCTTGGCGAGATGGGCACCGATGAAGGTGGTCTCGGGGGAGTTCTCGTAGGTCTGCATGAAGGCGGGGATGTCGGCGCGATTCCAGGCGGCGGTCTGGGCGTCCATGGCGGCGCGGATGGCAGATTCGTCCGGCGCTGGGGGCACCAGCACCGCTTCTCGTGGGACAGACGGCGCTTGTGCGTCCAGGGTGCAAGTGGTCAGAGTGAAACAAACAAGCAGCAATGCCAGCCGGGCTCTGGTCATGGTCTTCCTCCGGGTCCAGCTTACAATGACCTCATGACGGCGACTGTTGAAACTTCCCGTTTTCGCGTTGTGCATACGGTGTGCTCGCATGATTGCCCGGACTCGTGCGGGGTCTTGGTGACCGTGGATGCTAATGGGCGCGCAGTGAAGATACAGGGCGATCCGGCGC
>JBAWCO010000291.1:0-4118 GCA_049590315.1 Occallatibacter sp.
GTGGATGCGATGCCCCATTGGGTTCTCGCCGGGGAAGTACTGCGCAACAAATCGCTCACTCACGACGGCCACCGGCTTCGTTTCAAGGGAATCGCTCTGGCTGAAACCGCGCCCCGCAACAATGGGAATGCGCAGCTCGGCAAAGTATCCATCCGTCACTGGCAGGTTCAGTGCGCTTTGGAACTTGCCTGGAACGATGGGACGGTTCTCAATCTCCATATCGCGCAGCCAAGCGTTGTCGTTATAGGGCAGCGCGGGAGTGAGTTCGGCATGTGTGACGCCGGGCAACGCGCGCAAACGGGCAAGGCTGTTGGCGTACCATGCCACATGTTTTTGCGGGGTGTCATAGCGCTTTACCGGCAGGCTCACATTGAAAGTGAGCATCTTGGCGGGTTGATAGAAGTCGGCAGCATGCAGCCACGCATTCATGCCCTTCGTCATGAGGGCCGCCCCAATCACCAGCGCAACAGCCAGTGCGATCTGAGCTACCGCGAAGATGTTTCTTAGCCTGTGTGTCCGCCCCGAGCCGATGGCCGAGCGCGATCCAGCCTTCAGTTGGCTCACCAGGTTAATGCGTAGTGCTTCAAACGCGGGAAACAGCCCGGCGGCCAGCGCAGCCGCTCCTGCCAGCCCGAATGAAAACGTCAATACACGCCAGTTGAGGCCGGTGTTCGACCAGCCCGCCATGAAGCGCGCCACCCGCTCTGGCATAGTGGCCAGCAGATATTGGCCATAGGCCGCAGCGATTCCAATGCCCCCGACCGCGCCTATCAAGCTGAGCAGAAGGTTCTCAGTGAGCAACTGCCGCAGGACGCGCGAGCGGCTCGCGCCCAGAGCTGTGCGCATCGCAATCTCCGGCCGGCGGGCAATGCCGCGCGCCAGTTGCAGGTTGGCAATGTTGGCGCACACCACCAGCAGCACAAACAGCGTGGCGCCCAGGATCATCCGGTAGTAGAGCGGTGTATACGGCCCGTTGATGCCGTCCAGCAGTGGCTCAATGTGTACCGACCACCCCGCATTGGTGGCGGGATAGGCCTGCGCCAGGTGCTCCGCCATTGCCTGCATCTCAGCCTGCGCCTGCTTCACGGTGATGCCATCGCGCAGGCGCGCGGTAACAAGGTACTCATGCGCTGTCCGGTTGCCGAGCTGCTCCGGCGTAGGCGCGAGGGGAAGGTAAATGTCGCCTGTGGAGGGGTATTGCATCGTCTTCGGCATCACACCGACGATGGTGTAAGTCCGCTCGTCGAGCTCAATAGTGCGGCCCAAAACTGAGGGTTCGCTGGCATAGCGCCGCTGCCAAAGTCCGTAACTCAACACCGCAACCGAGTCCCGGCCCGGACGGCTCTCGTCGTCGTTATACACGCGGCCAAGCTGCGGAGTGGCACGCAACACACTGAAGAAGTTCGCCGAGGTCAGCACAGCCTCAACGTGAGCCGCATCGCCATTGCCGGTCAGGGTCATGTCGGCTTGGCTGCGGACAGCCAGCGATTCAAACGAGCGGCTTTGGCGCGCCCAGTCCTCGTAGTTTGCCAGTGTTACCGCCTCGTACAGCCCGTCAGCGCGCTTGGCCGCCTGCTGCTCGGCCACGGTAACCACTCGGTCCAGTTGCGGTACGGCCAGCGGATGCAGCACCACCGCGTCCATGTTGCTGAAAATCGCGGTGTTCATGCCGATGCCAATAGCCAAACTCAGCACAGCGGCAACAGTGAATCCAGGCGACTTCCACAACTGGCGGACTGCGTAACGCAGATCCTGAAAAAGATTCTGGGCCAAGGCTTGCATGATACCCTCCGAAGACTGTCTGCGGAACTAAAAGTAGTCGCAATCCGACGGCCAAACAAGAGATTTCGCAAATCCATGAATCTAAAAGTCATCGGCCGAATTTTGCGGTGCGCATGCCCGGTAGCTTGTCCGCAATTGAAATCTTCCGTTCGCAAACGAACACTTGTGCCAGTTCCCTAAGGCGAAACACGAGCTAGAAAGACTCTGGCCATTTTTGTGCCCCATGGAAGATCGCGAGCACATGAATCGTCTTCTCGACGACCCAATACACCACCAGGTACGGTGTACCGGAAACGACGATCTCCCGCGTTCCTTCAACGCGGCCAATCCTGCCCACATTTGGCATGCGGCCTGTTTGGCGGACCACTTCGCGAATTCGCCCAACGACTCGGGTCGCCGCCCGCGGGCTGTCAGCAGCCATGTAATCGAATATATTTCGGAGTTGGTTTACCGCTGGCGTCGTCCAGCGGACTTTCACGCCTTCTTCCGCTGTGAGTCCTGGTGCACCCAGGATTCGATCAAACCATCAACATCACTGTCGTCAATCAGATCTCCTTTTCGCGACGCTTCCAATCCCTCTTCTACCATTGCAGCAAACCGCCTCTGCTCGCTAAGGTAAGTTTCTACCGCTTCATTCAGCAGGTAGCTGCGGTCGCGATCCATGGCTTTAGCGATGGTGTCCAATTGAGCGACCTTCTCAGGAGCAATGCGAAAAGTTACGACGCGGGCGGAACTCATAATACAAAAGAATACGCCGTATTCCATCCCTGCGCAAAGGATTCACCCCGTTAGCCCACGCACTTAGGTACCGTAGACAGGTCACGCTGTTCTGCCCCAGCCTTGACACAGCGAGCCAAGCCCTTGATGCTTAACAGTTCTGGCTAGTCCGCTTTTTAGCGCAGGAGGGTTCTGGTTTTGCGGGTTCGCGTCTTCTATCACGACAAATGCTTTGACGGAGCTTGCTCAGCCTCGCTGTTCACGCGCTTCCACCGCGAGTGCGTCGCCCAAGGGGCCGCTTATGAGTATCACGGCCTGGTCCATCGCGCCGGCGCGCTCTTCGACGACAGCGAGTTTACAGGCGACGAGAACGCCATCGTCGACTTCAAGTACTCGGCCTCGCCCAGCATCACCTGGTGGTTCGATCATCATCTTTCGGCGTTTCTCACCCCCCAGGATCACCAGAGCTTCCTCGACTGCCAGAAGGATCCAGTCTGCGGCGCGCACAAGTTTTTCGATCCCAACTACACTTCCTGCACCAGCTTCCTGGCGCACATCGCTTCCACGCGTTTTGGCTTCGATACCACGCCGGTGGCGGACCTGATCCACTGGGCCGACATTGTCGACGGCGCGCAGTATGAGAGTCCCGAGTCGGCAGTGGAAATGGCCGCTCCAGCCATGAAGCTGACCCTGATCATCGAGTCCACGCAGGACCCGGCTTTCATCCCACGGCTGATCCCCCTGCTCACCGAGATACCGCTTTCCGAAGTCCTCCGCCAGTCCTTTGTGGCGGAGTTGCTCCCTCCGCTCCTCGAACGCCACCAGCAGGCACTTGAACTGATTCGCAGCCGCAGCGAAGAGCGAGACGGAACCATTTTCTTCGACATCACGGACCATCCGCTCGAGGGATTCAATAAGTTCATCCCTTACTACCTGCACCCCAATGCGACGTACTCAATCGGCTTGTCGAAGTCCAGCTTCCGCACCAAGGTGGCCGTCGGCTCGAACCCGTGGACCAAGGCCGATCCGGCGAAGATGGTGAATCTGGCCGCAGTCTGCGAGCGCTACGGCGGCGGTGGCCACGCCCGCGTAGGCGCCATCAGCTTCCCACCCGATCAAGCTGACCGTGCCCGCGTCGCAGCAGCAGAGATTGTGGCAGAACTGCGCTCGAAGAATCCGCTAAGCTGAGGAAGATTGGGAATGGTGCATTCCGGATCGCGGCCAACCGCCCGGAACCGCCAAGAATTGGCATTGATCCGCGCCAGCCAATCACCAGCTTCTACAATCCATTATTCTCAGGCGCGAGTTGCAGGGCTAAGTGGGGTGGTATGACGGATGAAGCTGAGAAGGCTCATCGCAATAAACTACTCAATGCGAACCGCGAGCAGAATAGACGCGCGGTCCGGGACCAATTACCGGTTGGACCATCTGTCTTGAAAAGACTTTTTGACTACCTCGACATTCGACTGGCCGCAGCTGAATGCGACCATACACTGCTTTTTACTCGCGAATTCATCTCAGAGAACGGATTGTCAGAAGAGCCAATCATTGGGTGGCTTGAGAAGAACGGTGGGTATTGCGACTGCGAGACGCTCAATAACGCGGAGCAGGTCGTCGAG
>JBAWCO010000292.1:0-18402 GCA_049590315.1 Occallatibacter sp.
AAGGTAGGGAATGCCCTGTGCCTGTGCAAACTGCCTCCAGCACGCCAGCACTCTCGGCCTCGCCGACAAGCAAGCCTCGAAGGCCGCAATCCGCAAGGCCTTCCGGGCTCAAGCCAAGCTCTGGCACCCCGATAAATTCGAGAACGACGAACCCAAACGGCTGGAGGCGGAAGAACATTTCAAGCAGATCCAAGTCGCCTATCGCGAGCTTTGGGACCACCATGAACACCCGCGCCAATTGCCCGCTGAAGAGGCCTTTCCCAGCAGAACTCCTCCCGACAATTCTCCGCGCATCTCGTTCGGCGGCGCACCCGGCTGTTTCGTTGCGCCTGATTTTTCTCGCCTCGCAGATCGCATCATCGCCCGCCACTTGGCGCATCCGGAAAACGCAATGGCCATCGTCGATCTGTCGGGAAGCAGCTCAAAAGCTGGCACCTTCGACCAGTTCATGCTCTTCACCAGGGATGCGATCCTCGTGCGAAATGCGCAAAAGATCATCTCGCTCCTCTGGTACTACGATCTCGGGGAGGTCACCCTCGTCGACCAGCGCAAAGAGGGTAAGCTTGGTTTTTGGCAACGAGTTTCCGAGCGAATCTCCGGCATCGAGCAAAAATACGCGCTTCAGATTGACCGGCGAGACAAGTCGCACTTTTACACCATCGTTGGCCAGGTGGATGACAGCGTGAAGAAAGTCATTTATATCTTTCTTCTACAAATGAGATCGCACGTCCGTTTCTGAATCATCGAAAGAAAGACTATGGATTGGAAGAGCCATCGCATCGACGCATTGCTGGAGCAGGCCCTGGCTGAAGACAAAGCCGCCGGCGACACCACCACCAACCTCACCATCGACCCCGACCTGCGCGCCACCGCCTCCATCCTCGCCCGCCAGGAATTAGTCGTCTCCGGCCTGGGTGCTGTTCCGCGCTTCCTTGAAATCTTCGCCCGCCTTGATCCGCGCCCTCCTGCGCAAACCCGCTTTGAAGTCATCAGCCATCCCGAAATCTTCGATGGCGTCCGCGTCCATGGTGGCCAGGTCCTCGCCGTCATTCGCCACAACGCGCGCGTGCTGCTCAGTTGCGAGCGCGTGATTCTCAACCTCATACAACACCTCAGCGGCATCGCCACGCTCACGCGGCAATATGTCGACGCCATTCAGGGAACCCACGCCCGCGTTCTCGACACGCGCAAGACAGTCCCCGGCCTGCGCGCCGTGGAGAAGTACGCGGTCCAGTGCGGCGGCGGCACCAATCATCGTCTCGATCTTGCCTCCGGCATTCTTATCAAGAACAACCACATCTCACTCGGCGGCGGGCTGCCCGCGGTGCTCACGCGCGCTCTAGAAAAGCGCCGCAAAGGCCAGCGGGTTCAGGTAGAAGTGCGTAATCCAAAGGAACTCGAAGAAGCGCTCAAGTTCGGCGCGGAAGCCATCCTGCTCGACAACATGACGCCCGAGCAAGTCCGCCAATCCGTCGCCCGCATCAAGGAGAAGACGGAGGGAGCCACCGCAACGGATCGTCCCCAGCAATGGATTCCCACCGAAGCCTCCGGCGGCATCGTCCTCGACAACATCCGTTCCTATGCCGAAACCGGCGTCGACTTCATCAGCGTAGGCGCACTCACCCACTCCGCCAAAGCCGCCGACATCTCCATGTCCATCGTCGCGGGGTGACTTCGGCATGACTCAAGATACAAACTCAGTTACAGACGCATTCGATCTGCCCGCCCTCGACGCCGCCCTCGACGGCACAATCTTCGCCGGCAATCTCCATTTTTCTCCAATCACTGACTCCACCAACACCGACGCGCTCCAAGCCGCGCGTGCCGCCGCCCCGCATGGCTCCGTCTACTTCGCCGATGAGCAGCGTGCCGGCCGCGGTCGTGGCAATCACGCCTGGCACTCCACCGCCGGCGAAGGGCTCTACGTCAGCGTTCTGCTCCGTCCGCAAATCCCAGCCACCTGTCTTCCGCTACTCCCACTAGCCGCGGGGCTCGCCGCAGCCGATGCAATTCGCACCACTACAGGTCTCGCCATCGATCTCCGCTGGCCCAACGACATCCTGATCAATTCGAACCAGGGCCCTCGCAAAGTCGGCGGCATCCTGGTCGAGTCGAATATCAACTCCAACAGTCCGCCCCACGCAGTGGTGGGCATCGGCATCAACGTGCATCAGCGCGCCTTCGCTCCCGATCTCTCCACCCCTGCCACCTCCCTCAATCTAGAGTGCGGCCATCCCATATCCCGTCAACCCCTGCTCGTCGCCCTGCTAAAATCTCTGGAGCGCGAGGCAGTCGGCCTGCTCGATCCAGCATCGGCGGAATCCATTCCCCGGCGCGTCGAACAGGCTTCCACCTGGATTCGCGGACGCGCAGTTGAAGTGCATGGCCCGCAAGCCTGCATAGGCGTAACGGCTGGCCTGGATCACCAAGGATTCCTGCTCGTCCGCACCACCGAAGGACTCATGCGCGTAACCACCGGCGGCATTCGCGCCGCGGAGAAAATCTGAACGATGCTTCTTGCTCTCGACGTAGGCAATACGAATACGGTCCTCGGTCTCTACAAGCTCAACGGTGAAGCACCGGGGTCCCCGGCGACAGGTCCTAGTCGCGGGGGTGCTGAAGGACCGGGGTCCTCTGCGACAGGTCCTGGTAGCGAGGGTGGTGACAAACCCGAGCTAGCCGCGCACTGGCGCGTCACCACGCATCATCATCAGACCTCCGACGAGTACGGTGTGCTCTTCGTCAATCTCTTTGAGATGCACGGCCTCGCGCCCAGCCAGGTCACGCACATCATCATCTCTTCGGTCGTCCCTCCAGTTGAGTCCATTCTGCGCCAAGTCTGCGAGGAGTACTTCCGCGTGCAGCCTCTGTTCGTCGAGCCCGGCATCAAGACAGGCATTCCCGTTCTGCAGGACAATCCCGCAGACCTGGGTGCGGACCGTCTGGTCAACGTCGTCGCTGCATTCGAGCGCTACGGCGGCCCTTGCATCGTGGTCGACTTTGGTACTGCCACCACCTTCGACGTCGTCTCCGCCAAGGGCGAGTACATCGGCGGCGCCATCGCTCCCGGCCTCGGCATCAGCGCCGAGGCGCTCTTCACTCGCGCCGCACGCCTCGGCCGCGTCGACATCAAGCGACCTTCCAAAGTCATCGGCACTAACACGGTCACTCACCTTCAGAGCGGCCTTTACTACGGCTACATCGGTCTGGTCGACGGCATTCTCGAACGCATGATTGCTGAACTTGGCAGCCAGCCGCGCGTCGTCGCCACCGGCGGCCTCGCCCGCCAAGTCGCGGGGGACTCGCGCTTCATCTCTGAAATCGACGACATGCTCACCCTCAGTGGCCTGCTCATCCTCTTTGAGCGCAACCGCACCGCCCGCCCGCGCAACCGCGTGCACTGAGTATGAATCGTCTGCATTTGCGATTGCGCTTGTTGCTCTTTGCAGCAACTTTGGTGGCGTTCGTTGAATGCTGCGGACCCATTGTGCAAGGTCAGCCCCAAACCTCTCTGACAACGGGAAAGATCGATGTTCGAGTTCTCCATGCAATTCACGAACCAGAGGAATCTTCGGTTTCCTACGTGACGCTTTCGGTGCTTATTAGAGGCGGTGGAAGACCCTTTGTGATTCCAAGCTGCAGGGAGTCTTGGAGCCCACCGGTATTCTGCATGGCGTCGCTGCGCCGATTGAAAGGAAAAGCCGTTCCCGTACGAAAAGGACTCGCGGCCACTCTCGGATTCGAAGATCCCGAGTCCTATAAGCCGGTTCTCGTTTCGGCAGATGGCGAAGTCGATCTTCAGTTTTCGATAGACTTGGGACTGCTTAGCGTTCGACCCGGCGAATTAGTTCGTCTTGCATTTTGGATTTGGCCCGATGCCGAGTCGATGACTGACTTGAAACTGGCAACTGAAGTGCTTACTCCTCCATTTCGTATCCCAGTTAAACCTGATTGATTCGGATTATCCGTGCTCAACTACTTCAACTACTTCACCGAAATCGAAGAACGCTTCCAGCAGCGACGCGGATCCATTCTGCTGCTCTCCACTCTCGATTGGGCGCTGATCGAAACCTGGCGCGACGCAGGCATTCCGCTCGACGCAGCGCTGCGCGGCATCGATGCCGCATTCGACAAATACGAAGCCCGCCAGAAAAAAGCACGCATGCGTCGAGTCAACGGGCTCGCATGGTGCGCGCAAGCGGTGATGCAAGCAGCCGAAGAACTGCGTGAAGCCGCTGCGGGTACAGCTCCCTCAATTACGACCTCGCTCGAATCCGGCTTCGAGCATGAACGCGTCGCAGCCCATCTTGAAGCCGCAGCCACCGCGCTCGACGCAGCCCACGTCGCCCACGAAGCGTGCAACGCAACCGCAATCCGCCTTCGCGAACTGGCTGCAAATCTACGCACAACCAATCCTGAAGAAGCAGCGTCTCAGGATTTAGAAGCCCTCGAACGCACTCTCACCGTCCTCGAAGAAAAACTCTTCGCCGCACTCACGGCCGCGGCGCCTGAGGATTTACTGGTCGGCCTCAAGGAGCACGCCGCACGCGAACTTGCCCCTTACCGCAGCAAGATGGGAGCCGTGCAATTGCGCCAGGTAGAACATCAATTTGTCCAGAAGCAACTGCTAGTAAACTACGGACTACCACGCCTCAGCCTCTTCTACATGAGTCAGCAATGAAGCCACGCAAAACACAGCTCGTCAAGTCGCAATCCGCGAGGGCCCGGCCCAAGGCCTCGCAACCAGCCACGCCGAAACTTGCTCCGGCGGAAGCCGTGCAGCCTCAACTGGTCACCATTGAAAAAGCGATCTATGGCGGCGCATTCCTCGCTCGCATCGATGGCAAGGCCACATTCGTTCCGCTCACGCTGCCCGGCGAACACGCGCGCATACGCATTGTTGAGGACAAGCGCGGCTACGCGACGGCCGAAATCCAACAGATCGTCACCATCGCGCCCGAACGCGTAGCGCCCAAATGCGCCCACTTTGGCGTCTGCGGCGGCTGCCATTATCAGCACGCCAATTACGCAACGCAGCTCATTTTCAAGCAGGCCATCCTGCGTGAAACCCTGCAGCGCGGCGGAGTCCAACCGGCAGAAGAAATTGCGGTGCTTTCCGCCACGCTGCCATCCCAATCATGGGCCTATCGCAATCGCATTCGGCTCGCCTTCGACGCGCGCGGGAACTTCGGCTATCGCGGCCTCCGTTCGCACTCAATCACGCACATTCGCGAGTGCCCCATAGCCGCGCCGCTGCTGGTCGAAGCGGCGCGCGTTTTTGCGGAAGTCATCCGTCAATCAGCCCCCAATCTTCATCCCACTGAACTTTTGCTTTTCTGCAATGCCGACGAAACTGCGCTGCTGGCGAGCGTCTTCACTGCGAATCCTCACAAGGTCCGCTTTGACGAATTGGCAGACGTAGTCCACGAGCGAGTTCCCGCGCTTCAAGGCGTCGAGCTTGTAACGGAAGTCAATACGAGCGAGCGTTCTGGCTCTGGAGCAAAATGGGGCGCAACGTCAATTTCGTATCGCGCTGCCGGCTTCGACTATCGCGTGGATCACGGCGCTTTCTTCCAGGTAAACCGCTGGCTCGTCGACGCGCTTGTCGACCGCGTCACCGCTGGTCAATCCGGTACGTTGGCTTGGGATCTCTTCGCCGGCGTTGGCCTTTTCGCCCGCCGGCTCGCGTCCTCATTTGCCAGGGTCATCGCTGTTGAATCTGCTCCCGCGGCCGTCAGTGCACTCCAGCAGAATCTCAACGGCACTGCAGCCACCGCCGTGCATGCCGCAACTCTCGACTTCCTTCACCGTGCGCGCAAAGGAGAGCGGCCGGACCTCATTGTGGTCGATCCTCCACGCACCGGCCTCGGCGCCGAAATCACCGCGCTGCTCGCCCAGATTGCCGCTCCCAGGCTCGTCTATGTCTCCTGTGACCCTGCAACCCTCGCCCGCGACCTCAACGCTCTTATCGCCACCGGGTACCAGATCGAATCCATCACCCTCGCCGATCTTTTTCCGCAAACCTTCCATATGGAAACCGTTGTCCACCTGCATCGCTCCTGACGCCAATTCTGAAAATGCTTTAGGCTTGACCGCATAGAAATTTTCCAAATCTAAGGCCCCTCAGCCTTCAGGTGTCATGCGAGTCCAGTCGACCACCGCCGGCCAAGTTCCCGACACTCCGGCTTCCGCCGGTCTGAGCGCAGGCCTCACTCTCGTCCCTCTCTTCCATGCCGCGTGGCTCTTTGCCGCCGGCATCGCTGTCACCAACTGGCTCTGGCTGCGCCCCAGTTTGGTCCTCATCGCCATGGCGTTCGTCGCCATGCTCTGCGGTCTGGCCGCCTTCCGCGCGCAACGCATCGCATGGTTTCCGTTAGCCGTGCTTTGGCTCCTGCTGGGCGCGTGGTGCGCATGGATGCAGCCTCAACCCGCTCCTGCGCCGGAGATCACGGCGCTCTCGGATGGCTTACTGCGGACCGTAGAGGGAACCGTTTTCGAAGCCGGCCCGTTGCGCGAAGAAATCGAGCAGAACCTTCCCGAGCCCGGCGAATCCACCGCATCGCCTCCCGAGCAACAACCTGCGGAGCGTCCCTCACAAAGAATCGACCTCCGCGTCTCCACCCTCGAATTCGTCACTGACAGCGAAGACAAGCAAATCCCCGTCTCAGGCAATATCCGTCTGACCGTTCGCTGGCCTGGGTCTGCGCCAAATCAATCCGCCCCCCAGCTCTTGCAATGCGGTGATCGCGTCCGCGCAGTGGCCCGCCTGCTGCAGCCAGAGGTCTATCACGATCCGGGCGTCTGGAGCCGCGAAGATTTTCTGGTTGACCAGGGCATCACCTCCACCGCGACTGTCAACGCAGACCGCATTGAAAAAATCGGCAATGCAATCCTTCCGCAACAAAGTCCGGGTGCCCCATCCATTCCACGTTCTCTGTGGAATGGGTGGGAATCGATATCGCCCTTCCGGTCCCATGGCGATCAGTCGTCCGCTGGTCAACTCCTCTCCTGCCGCATCGCCGCCCTCCAGCATGCATCCAGCACGCGCCTGCTCGCCCTACCCGCTGCAATGCACGGCCTGCCCGCACCTCTGCGCCTCACGCAAGACGACGCCGTTATGCTCGCCGCTATGGTCACCGGCGATCGCACGTACCTTACTCACTCCTTGCGCGTCGGCTTTGAGCGCACCGGCTCCTTTCACATGCTGGTGGTCTCCGGCTTCCACCTCGCCATCGTCGCCGGATTCATCTTCTGGATCGCGCGCACCCTGCGCATCCCCCAGGTTCCGGCCACGCTGCTCACCATCCTCGCGTCCTTCGCCTACGCGCTCTTCACCGGCTTCGCAACCCCGGTCCAGCGCTCGCTGTGGATGGTCACTCTCTACCTGCTCGGCCGCCTTCTCTATCGCGAACGCAGCCCTCTCAACACCATTGGATTTGCCGCACTCTGCCTGCTCGCCATCAGCCCTCGAAGCCTCTTTGAGTCCAGCTTCCAGATGACCTTGTTAGCAGTCGTCGCCATCGCCGGCATAGCGGCCCCATTGCTTCAGGCCACCATCCACCCCTACCTCACCGCTACGCGTGACATACACCTCGTCGCCATCGATAACAAGCTCACCCCAGCGTTGGCGCAATTTCGCGTCACGTTGCGAATGCTCGCGGCCGCGCTGCAAAGGTCCTCGAATCCCCTCCTCGCCTGGCGTGTTCTTCCATCGACCGTTCGCTTTCTCTTCCGTCTCGGCGAGTTACTAGTCGTCTCTTGTGTTGTCGAACTAGTTATGACCCTCCCCATGGCCATCTACTTCCATCGCATCACGCTCTTTGCTCTGCCCGTCAATCTCTTCATCCTGCCGCTGTTGCTCGTCCTCATGCCCGCCGCGCTCATCACTCTTCTGGTCGCTCTCGTCTGGCCTGCAGCCGCCGCGTATCCTGCCATGCTCGTCGCCTTGCCGCTTCACTTCGGCACAGGCCTGGTCCGTCTCTTCGGCTCGTTCGCCTTCGGAGATATCCGCATCCCGGCTCCGCTGCTAGTGCAATCGGCCGCCTTCGTCCTACTGCTTGCCGCAGCCGTCGCGCTCGCATCGCTGGCTGTTTCGTTGCCAGGTGCCCCATCCAATTCGCGTTTTTTGCGAAATGGGTGGGAATTGACACAGTCCCACGGGGTGCTCTTGTCTTGGACCGCACTCATCCTCGCTGCACTCATCGCAGTAGCGCCAAGACCCATCGACCATCCACGCGACGCGCTGCTTATGGAAGCCATCGACGTCGGTCAAGGCGACTCACTTCTACTCATCACCCCGGATGGAAAAACGCTTCTGGTCGACGGTGGAGGATTCGGCGGTGGCCCTCGTCAGGCCCCGCAGGAATTCGACATCGGCGAAGAAGTTGTCTCTGAAGTCCTGTGGTCCCGCGGCATCCGTCACCTCGACGCCGTCGCCCTCACCCACGCCCACTCTGACCACATGGGAGGCCTGCCCGCCGTCCTGCGCAACTTTCACCCCAGTGAATTGTGGGTCGGCAACAATCCCCGCTTCGGCGCTTACAACGCCCTGCTCGATGAAGCATCCAACCTGCACGTCCGCGTCCGCTCACTCCGTGCCGGCGACGCACTCGCCTTCGGTGCAACTCAAGTCGCGGTCCTCGCGCCATTCCCTAACTATCAGCCCGGTCCCGCGCCCACCAACAACGACTCGCTGGTCCTGCACATGACCTACGGCTCAACCTCTGTCATGCTCGAAGGCGACGCGGAAGCTCCCGTCGAAGATGCCATGCTTTCTGAACCTGGCCTTCAGAGCACGCTGCTCAAAGTAGGCCATCATGGCAGCATCACCTCCAGTCGCCCCGAGTTTCTTTCCCGCGTAGCCCCGCAGTGGGCCGTCATCTCCTGCGGTCTGCGCAACCGCTACGGCCACCCCCGCCAGGAAGTATTAGAGGAGCTGCAAGCCGCGCATGTCCGCACCTTCCGGACAGATATCCACGGCGTCACATGCTTCCGCCTCAACGGCAGAACCGTCACCCCGGAACCGTAGTGTCACGGGTACTGAAGACGCGCTTTCCGACCAGCTAATGCTCCCGAATCGCCGTGATCGGATTAACCCGCATCGCCCGGAGAGCAGGAATATAGGACGCCGCAACCGCAATCAGCAACAACAGCATCGTCACCGACAAAACCGTCAACGGGTCCATCGCCGAAACGCCGAAGAGCAACCCGCGCAGAAATCGCGTGAGCAGCAGCGATGCCGTGAGCCCCAGAAAAAGTCCCATGGCCGTCAGTCGCATTCCCTGGTGCAGAACCAGCTTCAGTACATTCGAGCGGGATGCTCCCAAAGCCACGCGAATGCCAATTTCGTGCGTCCGCAGTTCGGTCCTGTAAGCCATAACTCCGTAAATGCCTGAAGCCGCAAGAATCAAGGCCAGTATTCCGAACACTCCCACAAATGTGGCCTCAATCATCGCAAACATATTTGCGAGCTGCGTGCTCTGCTCCAGCGTCAGGACATCGAAGACCGGAAGCTTGGAATCCAGTTCATGAACCGCCTCTTCCACCCGCGGCGCAAGCAGTTGAGGGTCACCCTTCGTGCGCATGTGAAAAATCGTCTGCGGCCCGGAGAATTGAAAATACGAAAGATAAACAATCGACTCCGGCGATTCGTTCATGCTCTGATGCTTGGAGTTTTTCGCAATACCCACAACGGTAAACATCTGGCCGTAAAGCTGCATCCGTTTGCCCACAGCAATTTGTCCCGGCCAGAAATGGTTCGCCATCGTCTCATCCACAATTGCCACTTTGGGCGTATCTTCCCGGTCCTGTGCGGTGAAGGCCCTGCCCTGCAGCAGCGGAATCTTCATCGTCTGAAAATAATCCGGGCTGACAGACGCGTTTCGCACCTCGGTGGACTCATGCGGCTTCGGCACATATCCTTCGGGAAACGCGTTCACTGATCCGCGTGTAAGGCTCAGCGGCACCCAGTCCGACACGGCTACGGATTCCACACCCGGCAGCGCCTGCAGCTTCGCGATCACACTACGCTCTAATGTCTTGCCCCCACCCCACGAATAGTTGGCGGATTGAAGATCGACCGAAGCCAGCAGCACATGGCTGCGGTCAAAGCCCGCATCACCTTCGTTCGTATTTCGCAGCGTCCGCATGAACAGCCCGGCAGTCACCATCAACGTCAGCGACAACGCGATCTGCGCCACCACAAGTCCGCTGAGCAAAAACTGGTTGCTCCGTCCGGAAGACACACTGCCGGCTTCATCCTTCAAAACCTCCGCCGGAGCGACATGCGACGATCTCCAAGCAGGCATTGCGCCGCACAAAATGCTGGCGAGAAAAGCAAGAACCATGATGGCCGCAACCACATGCCAATCGAGATACCCGTTAATCGCAATCGGGCTGCTGCTCGGCGGAATGAAACGCGCCATGGTTTTTGACGACCACTCAGTCAGCAGAACCGCCAGAACGCCTCCGCCAAGCGAGAGAAACATTCCCTCAAGAATCATCTGCCGCATGAGCTGAATCCGGTTGGCGCCGAGTGATTGCCGAATCGCAATCTCACGCCGTCTTGCAACAAAGCGCACCAGCATCAGCGTCGCCACGTTGGCGCAAGTCAGCAGCAGCACTACGCCCGCAATCGCCAGCAGAATCGGCAGCGAAGGCGCAAGGTAGATATTCGCGCCAAACGGGGAACGCCACAGCGGATCGAGATAAATCGTATTCACGCCTTGGTGGTCGCCGGGATACTGGGCAACGAGTTGCCGCATCAACACTTCCAAGTCCTCGGTAGCGCGCGCGCGGCTCACACCGGGCCGAAGCCGGCCCGTTACATTAAGCCACGGACGGTCGCGTCCCTGTATCTGCCAATTGAAGCCTTCTTGGCGAATCGGTAAAAGCGGCACCCACGCATCGGAGCGGATGCCGGTCATGCAGCCGACAAATCCCTCGGGCGCAACGCCGATCACCGTGAGCGCGTGCTGGTTAATTTCGACGGACCTCCCAATAATGCCGGGGTCCGCGCCAAAGCGAGTCTGCCACAGCGAGTAGCCGATGACCAGGTAGGGAGAGCCGCCCTCGCTCGCCTCTTCATCGGGCCGGAAGAATCGTCCCAAATAAGGCTTGATGCCCAGTACGTCAAAGTAGTTCGCCGAAGCGTTCACAGCGTAGACGCGCTTCGGCGTATCGCCGCCGGTCAGCGTCACCCAGTCGGCGTGGTACGCCAGAATACCGCTGAAGCTGTGATTCCGCTCCCGCAGATCGCGGTAGTCGGGATAGGAAAGCGGCGGCGAGGGCGAGGTATTCCACGCCCCCCGCATCACTGTAACCAGCTCACCTGTGTTGCGAGCGCCAGGAATCGGATGCAGCAGCGTGGCGTTGATCCAACTGAAAACGGTGCCGTTCGCGCAGATGCCGAGGGCCAGCATCGATACGGCCGCCATGGTGAACCAGGGGCTCTTGAAAAGGTGCCGCAGTGCGAATCGTGCGTCTCGGAGCAGTGCAGTCATAACGACGCCTCCAGACTATTTCGCCGGATTGGGGCTTGTCTGATAAGGATAGTGCACTTGCGGCGCCAAAGAATTGAATTTTGCAACTAGCTAATAAATATGCGTTTATGGATAAAAATCCGATCATTTTGGTCCGCATTCGCGTGTCCGGTTCCGCCGCGCCTTGTCCGAAATCGGACACCTTAGCGTGCCCCATCGCGCCAAGATCCATTGTTCATGCCGGAACGGTTGTTGATATGCGAGACGACACGGTTTGGTTCCCAGCGCTCCGGAAGTCTGGACTAAGCCAATGGATATTCAGAGCTAGTTGCGCCGCTGCGATCTCAAACGGGAGATTAGAATCTACCCAACCCTTGAATTTAGGAGACCGATCGTAAATGTCACCTATTCGGATGCGCGTGGCAGGTCTTTTCCTCTTCGTCGGCTGTCTGACCTGTAACGCGCAAAGCAATGGGCCGGCCTTCTCCAAAGCCACAACTGAGACGGTTGATTTCGATGTCGCACTCGAAAAGGCACTCCAATCCTCTTCGCTTACCCATTCCGGCACACCGTTCCACGCAGTGCTGGAGATTGGAACTCCTGGGACCAACTACTCGGGTCGAATCGAGACCTGGTGGGTCAACGACACGAAATTCCGGATCGATATCGTATCGCCGACGTTCCATGAATCGAAGAGCGTCAATGGCAGCCAGACTCAAGTGAAGATCGATGGTGATTATTACCCGCGCTGGTTAGAGAACTTTGTTCAGGCGTTGATGGATCCTGTGCCAATGGCCGCTAATTTTCGCGCACGAACTGCAACATCGCTGATGAGGGATTCTCAGATTCTGACAACCCAGGCAAGTCGAAATGATCGAACCAACGGAATTACCGATCCAATGACTGAAGGATCCGTGATATTTGCCGGACCGGAATTCTTAATTCGATCAACTTCAATGTTCAATAACTCGATGATCTTTAGCGATTGGGCGATCTTCGAAGGCAAGAAGATCGCCCAAACCTATGAGACGAAGTTGCTGGACCGTCAGAAACTCACAGGGCACCTCGTGGTCCTTGAGGAACTTCAACACCCCAAATCATCGATCTTCACCGTCCGCGGAGCCGACCCGCTGTTCCAGAGCATTTCGACTCGGTTCATCCCAACATCTCAGGAGGAAGGCTTGCTGGAGAAAGCGCCCGACCTCGAGTGGCCCTCTGTCAGGGATGGAAGAACCGATGGATACATGATCGTGTATGCCCGCACAGATCGAACGGGACAGGTGCGTGAAACCGCCGAATACAGTTCCCACAATCCTGCCGTTGAGAAGGCGGGAATGGAGCAAGCGCTGAAATACAAGTTCAAACCCCTGATCGTTGATGGCGTACCAGTACAGTTTGAGACTCCGCTGGTATTGCATTTCATTTCACGAATAGAAAACCCGATTCCAATACTGACTATTGAAGAGATGAAGCAGCAAATGACTGCATGCACGATCACCGACCTCCCGAAGGCGCCGGTGCCCTCAGGTAATGTTCTGCATTATCGGGTGTCTGTGGATGAAAGGGGAGTGTTTGCGGGGCTTACCCCGATTGATAGCACTTCAACAGAAGCATGGAACCCTGCACTCCGCTCTATCATGAAGTGCAAGTTCAAGCCTTATATCGTTAACGGACAACCAACGTATTACACGGGCGAAGTCGAGCTTATAGCGCAATAGTTGGCGGGGCCCATACCTGACTAGCCGACCGATACCAGTGAGTGCCTGCGCCATCCGCGCCAAATCATCATCGAGATCAACTGTCACTCTCATGAACCCTCCAGCTATTGATTTATCGTGCCCCTTGACCATAATTTCTTCAGCACCTTAAAACCTCACCCGCGCTCCCACCTGCACCTGCCGCTCCCGATAAAAATCCGTAGCATTCACGTTCAACGGCTGTCCAAAGGCAGTCGAATTCGCCTTCAACCCCGTAAGGAAATTCAGCGTCGGCGGTGCCCCGTTCAGACTGCCCGGCTCAATGTAGTAACCCGTCGTCTCCAGCTCCGTCACGTTTTGATGGTTGAAGAGGTTGAAGCTCTCCACCAGCAGTTCCAGCTTCCGCATGGCTCCCAGGTCGAAGCTCTTTCCCAGCCGCACATCCGCCTTCCATGTCGCGGGATACCTGTATGTATTGCGCCCCACCCCGTACACCCGGTTGTCGCCGCCCGAGCCATTCATCCCCGGCCCCAGTCCCACAATCGCAGCGCCTGTTATCGCGTCAAACTCCTTCACCAGCGAGCCCGAGGTGCGCATCGTGTACGGCAGTCCGCTCCGGAATTGTCCAACCCCCGACAGCATCCATCCATTCGCCAAGCGTCCCGCGCCGCCATGCAGTTTCCAGGGAGCCTGCCAAACCGCCATCACGGCAGCCGAATGCCGCATGTCCAAATTGCTTGTCCCGTACTCTTCGCTGAAATGCGTTGGATCCAGGACATCGCTACCCGCCACCTGTGTGCTCTCGTTTGGATTCCAGTCCACCGCATGCGCATACGTATAGTGCGCATGCAGGCTCAGTCCGCGCCGCGCATCCCGCGACAGTTTCACGACCAAAGCCTCATAAGTCGAGTTAGCCCGGCTCATAACTTGGGATATCTGCTGGTAATCCGGATTCAGCCTCCCTCCAAACCCGGTCGGTGAAGTCGCCAACGGCCATGAAGCATAAAACGGAACCTTGATTTGCGTACTCTTGATCGGCCCCACTCCCGTTCCGTCCACCACCCTGTAAGTAATGGTCCCCGGATTCAACGCCGGGGCAAAATTAGTGTCGATCGTGACAGGCAGCCGCCGTCCCAGGCTCACCATCGCGCTTGCGGTCAGCTCAACGTGCCCCGGCAAGCTTTCCTCCAGCGCCGCCACGCCTTGATGTATCTCGGGATTGCGAAACGTCGGCGCAAACTCCACTGCGCCTGGCTTGACCATGCTCGCCGGCTCACCCGCAAAGACGTAAGGAAACGGAGGCGCCCCGCCCGCATTCAAGTTATCCGTCGGCCGCATGAAGAAATTCAGGTCGCCTTTTGCTGAGCCGGTTTGTGTCAGCGCTGTCTCCAGCGTCGCATTCTCTGTGCGCCCGAAGTACATCCCGTAGCCAAGCCGCAGCACCGGCCAGTGAGCCTCCACGTTTCCGAGCGCCATACTGATTCGGGGGCCAAAATTGTTTCCCAGGCTCGGCAGCTTTTCCGTCAGTGGAAGCTCGGGGTTAGCCAGCGCCGCAATCGGCGGCGGCATCTGTTCCATTTCCCAGCGCAGCCCAGCCGAAACCACGAACAGTCGCTTCGGTTGCCACTGCGCAGTGGCGTAACCAGCCCAGTCGTTGGTGCTCAAGTGCCAGTCCGACGGCCCCATCGTCTGCGAGTAATACGAGTAACAAGGCAGATAGCCGAGTCCGCGCAATCCGCCTCCCGAGTCCCGCCACACCTTGCCCGTCTGGTCGCAATTGTGCTGGCTAAACGGGTTCAGTTCGGCAGCCATCCCGAACGCCCCGTACACCAGAGCGTCAGAAGCAAAGTTCTCCACGCTTGAATACGAATACGTTCCGGTCTGGTTGCGCAGCAGGCTCGTCGCATCGGAGTTATGACTCAGGTCGAAGCCGGCCTTCATCAGCAAATTTCCATGCACCCAATCCAGCATCTCCTGGCCTTCGTACAAGCGCTCATCTGGATAACTGCCTTCGCCGAACCGTGACGGATTTCCAATCGTGAACCCGTAGCGATTGTCGACGACGATCTGCGGCAACTGTCCCCATATACTCGGGCTCAGAAACGTCTGCTCGAAGGCCGAAGGTGTCTCGGCATGCGTGCCCAGAATATTTCGCCCCGCCGACCCCTGCGTCACGGCCAGCAGATTGGGCGTCAGGAATGCCTCCCAGCGCCCCAGCAGCCACTCCTCGCTCGCCTTGCTCGTGCCGAAGCTGTTACTCCCATAAGCTTCCGAAACCCTCGTCAGCCCGCCGCCCGGCGAATTCCACGTTGCGCCAATTCCTTCCAGCGTGAACCGGTGACGTTCGGCAGCTTGCCAATCCAAGCGCGCAAATCCAACCCGCTGCGTAGCCGTCCTCGGTGACGGACCAAGCAGCCCCGCCAGCGTCCCGAGCATAGTTGAGTAAGCCGATAGCCCCTCTGCTACCGGGTTCGCGCTGCTCAACCAAAGCCGCTTGCTCAACACCTGCATCTCATCGTTCGATGGCTGCGCAAAGAATCCCGCTTGTTCGGTACACACAGGTGGGTTCGCGCATAAGTAGGGATGCTTCACCGTCGCCAATCCCGGATCGTTACGCTGGTAGCCATCCAGAGCCGCAAACCAAAAAAGCTTGTCGCGCTTGATCTGACTCCCCGCCCCCGCCCCCCATGTCATCTCGTGATCGGGCGGCGTATACGGCTGCGCGGTAAATGTTGGCGAAGTAATCTCCGTAGCCGGCGCAGTCTCCTTCACCCACTGTGTGAATGGATTCTGTGCTCCCCACACATTCTGCCGGTCGAACAAGAATCCCTGCCCATGTAGCCCGTTCATTCCGCGTGCGGTCTCCACATTCATCCGCCCGCCCGCCGCACGTGCACTCTGGGCTTCCACATTTCCCGCTACGGTCTGGACCTCGCGGATCGCCGTCTCCCCCGGCGCAAATCCCCGTCCACCGGCCCACGCCTGAGCCATCCCACTCGGTTCGGCCTCACTCCCAGAGCCAGACGCAGTCCCGGAACCCGCCCCGCCAAACGCCAGCCGCATGCTAGCCCCATCCACCGTGCTCTGCGCCGGCTGCTGTCCCGCGCCGCGCAAGGAGGTCTGCGACGAGCCCCCTGCCGCACTGGCCGCCGTCGGCGTATCCAGCACAAAATCCTGCCAGCGCCGTCCGCCCACCGGCAGCCCCTGCAGTTGCTCCGCCGTCATCGTCGTAGTCACCACTGGCGTCACAGGATCAACATCTGCCGCATCGACGCGTGCGCGCGCGGCCCCCGGCCCGCCGAAGCCGATCCCTGGAAGCGCCAATCCCTGCAACGCCTCCTGATCGATCGCCGCAGTAATCTCTGGAACTGCGGCAACAAGAGCCGCATCCCCTGAATGGAAATACGGCGACAGAATCGCCCGCGCCTCCAACACCGGATCCACAATCCGCCAGCCGCTCACCGCCATCTCAGCCATCGGCTCGCGCATCAGCTCCGCAACCAATATGGGCGAATCGGTCGTTGGCTTCTCCCGCTCTGGCATAGCCGTCAACGGATTCACAGCCGGCACAGGCGCGGCCTCAGCCTCCACCGTCCGATTCCGATTCAAGACCGGCGTCACCACCTCAGGCTGCAGATCGATTGCCGTCTGCACCCGCGCCTCGTGCCCCGCAGCCACCACGATCCCGTCCAGATGGCCCGAGCCCAGCCGTTCGCTTTCGGCCTCCAGCGAATACTCGCCAGCCTCCAGGCCGGCAAACCGGTAGCTCCCATTCCTCGCCGTCGTGGTCCGCCGCTCCGCACCGGTGGCCTCGTTGCGCACCACCACCGTAGCCCCGCCAAGCGGCGCTGAATACAAGTCCGTGAGTCTGCCCGCAATCGATCCGATTGCCCCGCCATTCTCATCTATTTCGTTGTTTGTGCTTGCAGACCCGGCCGAACTGAACCTTGTGGCCGTTTGTCCGTGGAGAGGCACTCCCGCAGCCGCCGCCATCAGCAGCGCCGCCAAGGCCCAACTCCAAATCCGTCTTGCCTCTGCCATCGAGAAGCTCGCTCGCGGCAGACTGTGGGAAAACCTGCAACACAATCACTTCCCGGTCGCCGGGCTCTGGGCCTGGACGGGCACACGAGCCCAGACCCTCATACAGGCCCGTTTTCTCGCAGCCCCAAATTGGCAAAAAGTGAAGTTAATCCCGATTCTAAGCCCCGATTCGGTAAACTGGAATGACGGCCCCCAAGCTGTGTGATCTCCAGCACATCGGCATCACTCAACCAAGCCAACTTCGTCACTTTTTCACTGGTACAAAGGTCCCCAGTCTCCCCATGTTCATCGATGAAGCAAAAATTCGTGTCAAAGCCGGCGACGGCGGCAACGGCTGCATGGCCTTCCGCCGTGAGAAGTTCGTTCCCCGCGGCGGTCCCTCCGGCGGCGACGGCGGACGTGGCGGCGACGTCGTCATGGTCAGCTCCCAGCGCCACAATACGCTGATCCATTTCCGCTATAACCCCGAGCACAAGGCTCAGCGCGGCCAGCACGGCATGGGCTCCAACTGCACCGGCCTCGATGGCAACTCCATCATGCTTCAGGTCCCCGTCGGCACATCTCTTTACGACCAGGAAACCGGCGAGCTCATCCACGACTTCTCCCAGTCCGACGACCGCCTCGTCATCGCCAAAGGCGGACGCGGTGGACGCGGCAACCAGCACTTCGCCACTCCTGTCCATCAGGCCCCGCGCGAGCACGAACTCGGCCGCGCCGGAGAAGAGCGCGCCTATCGTCTTGAATTAAAGCTGCTCGCCGACGTAGGCCTCGTCGGCTATCCCAACGCGGGCAAGTCCACCCTTATCTCCCGCATCTCCGCCGCCAAGCCCAAAATCGCCGACTACCCCTTCACCACCCTCTCACCCAACCTCGGCGTCGTCACCGTCGGTGAAGAGCCCAATCAAGAGTCCTACGTCGTGGCCGACATGCCCGGCCTCATTGAAGGCGCACACCTCGGCTCCGGCCTCGGCACCCAGTTCCTCCGCCACATTGAGCGCACGCGCATCCTCCTCCACCTTGTTGACGTCTCTGACGCATCCGGCCGTCCCGATCCAGTCGAAGACTTCAAAGTCATCAACAAGGAATTGGCCAATTTCACCAGCCGGACAAGCAAGGAAGTCGACCCTTTTGCAAGCGATGAGGACGGCCGGCCCTTGCCCGAACACCCCCTGGCGCACAAATTG
>JBAWCO010000293.1:0-3426 GCA_049590315.1 Occallatibacter sp.
ACGTAGGTGAGCACCTGGCGGACATCTTTAGCGAAGACAAGTTTTGTGCTGATTTTATCCAGCAAATGCAGCACGAGCAGTGTTTGACGTCCGTATTGGCCTGCCGGAACACTGGCGGGGTCACCAACGGCAATCAGCCGGACCGCACTATTTGCGAGACCAGGAAAGTCGCGCAGTTTGGAATCGAGCGGAGCAATCAGCACCAGCGAATTGCGCAGCAGAATGCGGCGCGAACCGGGGGCGATCAACCCTTTGCCTTCAAGATCGTCCATTTGTTTGGCGGCGGCTGAAATGAACACATCTGCCGGCGCTCCCTGATCGATCTGCGTGGCCAGCGTGCCTGAGGATGCGAAGTTATTGCTGAAGTCTATATTCGTGCCGCTCTGCTTGTAAGTCGATTCAATCTCCGCCAACGCATCTTTGAGGCTGGCTGCGGCAGAGATTGTGAGATTGACGTTGTTCTGGGCAAGGCAGGCACCGGCGAATCCGAGGAGGAGAAAGAGCACCGCGAAACAGCGATGCTCCGGATGACGAGAAACTGATTGCAATTTCCGGATATGCGGACTCAATGATTCGCTTCTCACTGATCGTTCCTCACTCTCCCAGAATGATATCCAGGATGACGTTTACGCGGCGATGAGGAAGCGGCCGTCACGCATGATCTGCTCCTGGCCGGCTTCGGATTCCAGCCAGATGTTGAAGCCCAGACCGACTACATCAAAGTGCGTGCCGGAGCGCCAGGGAGCACCGGTATGTTCGCCGTAAGGATTTCCAAAAGCGATGTGGATGCCGGGGAATTTCTCGTCCTGGAGAATGTTGCCGATCACTCGCTCGACGCCCAGGTTGGTGCCGATGGCAAACTCGCCCACGCGGTCGGAGTTCTCGTCGGTATGGGTGTAGGCCCAGAAATCGGATTCGAGCTGCTTATTCACGCTGTTACAGCTTACGATGCGATTGCCCGTGATTTCGATGGTCAGGGGCGTATCCGCCAGCAGGCCATAGCGCGCGCAGAGCCAGTCGCCCACTACACCGTCCACAACGAATGTGCCGTTCACTTCGCCCGGAGATGTGAAGCACTCGCCGCCAGGTAGATTTCCCCACTTTTCGGGCGAGATGATGCCCGAGGTTTTGAACCACTTATAGCCGGGATTCATCTCGGCAGTTATGTCAGTGCCTGCTGCAGTGGTGGCGCGAATGCGAGTGGCCTTCTTCACGCGGTCCAGAACTTTCTGCGAAAGCCGGTCGACCAGGTTGAAGTCGGCTCGCATGCCCTGGCACATGATCTCCGGCGTGATATTCACCATGTGCGCGTGGCGCATGTGACGGCGGTTCACGACGTCGGTCATCTGCATGCGTGAGTGCAGCTCGTTGGTCTGCACTTGAACGGCGAAGATGGAAACCTGCGAGGTCTCCATGTCTTCGAGTACCTCGCGGGGCATATCGATCAGTGGCCGGGGAGCCAGATCTTCGAGCACGAAGACATTCCACGGGCATCCGCGCTCGGCTAACTGCGCTGCGAGCGCGGCGGCTATGGGCTCGGTGACGCGGTCGGTAATCAGCGTGACCTTCTCCGCGGGATCGATGCGCAGGCAGGTGGTGACGGCGGATCGAGCGCCGGGAGCGAATTCGGCGGGGTAGTTAAGAGAAAGGAGGTGGGCTGTGGCTTCGGTCATTCGTTTGGGTGCGTCTTTCCTTCAACGGGGCCCGCTAGAACGCGGTGCGTATCCATTGAGATTATCGGAAAATTCATCAGAAGGAAACGAGGAAACGCCGTCCGAGCCCGCGTTGTGCCGGAATGAAATTGCTCCAGTTCCGATGGAAAAGCTGCAAGGCCTTTGCTGCCCACGTATGGGCTCAAAGCCCCGCCGCCGTCTCCCTGGCCATGTAATCGACCACCGCTTTGAGATCGCCTTTGGATTCCTCGAAGACTTTTAGCTGGCGGTCGGCGCCTGTGCCGGTCTGCATGATCTTGCGAACGCCGTCGATTGCTTCGCGGCTACCTAACTCGTCGACCACCGGATCGATGAGGGCGAGATACTCTTCGAGTAGATCGCGCAGCGGCAGCTCCTGCTGGCGGCCGAAGTCAATCAATTTGCCATCAAGGCCGTAGCGCACGGCGCGGAATTTATTCTCCATCAGCAGCGGCCGCGAGTAGTGACGATAGTCCTGGTTCGCCTCGTGCAGCTTGTAGAGATAGACCGCGGTGGCTTGGATCAGCGCGGCAATGGCGATCGTCTCTTCAGCGCGCAGCGGGATATCGCAGGCGCGGACTTCGACTGTGTTGAAGAATGGATGCGGGCGGATGTCCCACCATATCTTCTTGGCGTTATCTATGCAATTAGTGCGCACTAACAAGCTTACATAGTTCTCAAACTCGGAGTAACTCTGAAACGCATCGGGAATTCCGGTGCGGGGAAAATTCTCAAACACCTTGGCGCGGTATCCCTTGTAGCCGGTGTTGAGCCCCAGCCAGAAAGGCGAGTTGGTGGCCAGCGCCATGATATGGGGCAGAAAGTAGCGCATCGAATTCATGATGCGAATGGCGGCCTCGCGGTCTTCAATACCGACGTGTACGTGGAGACCGAAGATGAGGTTAGCGCGAGCCACGAGCTGCAGATCCTTGACCACCTGGTGGTAGCGCGGGTCGGGATAAATCTCCTGCGTGCGCCAGTCGGCGAATGGATGGGTCGCGCCAGCCACCAACACCAGCCCATGTTCAGTAGCCAGCTTGATCATTTCGCGGCGCAGTTCGTAGATATCCTCGCGCGCCTCGTCGATGTTGCGGCAGACACGCGTGCCGACCTCGACCACCGAGGTGTGCATCTCCGCCTTAACGCGCTCCTCTAAACGCATCTTGCCCACGGCCAGCATCTCCGTTTCGATGTGCGAGCGGAGGTCGCGCGTCACCGGATCGATGGTCTGGTATTCCTCTTCAATGCCGAGCGAGAAGGATGGGCGCATGAGCACTCCTGGGGCAAAGCTTTGCGTCATTGTAGCCCGTGGGAGGGAGTTCGGATGCAAAGGCAGCGTCGGACGACTTCCCGACATGTGGATTCGACGGAAGATACCTCACCAGGAACAACTTCGCTCGTCCAAGCAACAAGGTTCCAGAATCAATCTGGGCGAACGTATTCCGGAGCGCATTGGCGCAGAGGGCATGATGAGGAGATTCGAAGAACTTGCTGCCGTGCTGCTCGCCTGCGCAATTCCAAGCGCCTTTGGCCAAGGTGGACCTGCGCCCTCCACTCCGATAGTGGTGCTGTTCCTCCCTGCCGAAATCCCCTCTGAGGCCGTGCAGATTCACTACTTTATGACCGGGGCGTTCGGCGGGTACGGGTCTTTTGTGAGAACTAAAGACAAGCAACAGAGGTATGAAATTGCGGCGGACGTGGACGGAAAGGCGGCAACCAGCTTCAAGGTCGTCGC
>JBAWCO010000294.1:0-2580 GCA_049590315.1 Occallatibacter sp.
CCTTCCAAACCCAGGCTCGGACAAAACTTCCTCAACGACGCGCAGGCCGTCGAGCGCATTGCTGCTTCCCTCGGCGATCTCTCCGGACGCACGGTGATTGAGATTGGTCCTGGTGCAGGCGCCATCACCGGAGCCCTGGCCGCCCGGGCCGCGCACGTAATGGCTGTCGAATTGGACCCCGAACTGGCCGCCCATCTTCGCGCTCAATTTCCACCCGAAGGCAAGTCGCGCGTCACGATCGTTGAGCAGGATGTGCTGCAGTTCGATTTCGCTGCGGCATCGGCAACCGCGGGGCAACGCCTCGCCGTGGTGGGCAACCTACCCTATTACATTACCTCGCCAATTCTGCTGAAACTCGCCGCCAGCCACACCGCTCTCGACCGCGCAATCCTGATGGTGCAGCGCGAAGTCGCCTATCGCGTGACCGCACAGCCGGGCACACGCGACTACGGCCTGCTCTCGGTTACGGTGCAGATGTACGGCCCGGCCCAGAGCCTGTTCACCCTGCCCCCCGAATCGTTTTCCCCGCCCCCAGACGTTCACTCGACCGTCTTCCGCTGGCGCTTTGCTCCGCGCTTTGAAGAACTAGCAGTCGATGAAGCGAGCTTTACCGGATTGGTGCGCAAGGCGTTTGCTCAGAAACGAAAAACGCTGGCCAATAACTTACGCGCCGCGCAGATTCCACCAGCCAACGTGACCGCGGCGATGGCACAAGCCGGCATCGATCCGCAGGCCCGTGCCGAAGCTTTACCAGTTGAAGCCTTGGCTGCGCTTTGGCACGCGCTTCGGTGATCGTCCCCAATCAGCCTTCGCACTCGCGGTAGCCAAGTGGCACTCGGGTTGTCATTGGTTTCAGCTCTATTTGTGTCCGCTCCCTCCGCTGGGAGCTGCAGCATGACCCCCACCGCCCCCGCCGCCGCTGGGAGCATGACTAACAACGCTAGGACCAGGAGCGCGGCTTGGGCTGGGAGAAGCGAAAGTGGGAGCGCGGCTCGGAGCAGGGCTGACGGGCCGTGGTGCATTGTAGGTGTTGACCGGCCGGTTGCTTCCTGTTCCTGCTGAGAAGCCATGCACAGTAGTTCCAACCGAACCGACGGGATGGTTCACAAAGCCTGGAGCCGAGTGGTCATAGTGCGGTCGCGGACTGAGCGGATGAAGAGCCTGCACTGTATATCCCGCGATAGAAACCACGTTGGTTCTATCCCGTGAAGGAAGCGGATTGCTGCTGCCCACGCCATGCCGATTGACTGGAATCATGGGGACGAATGCGCGTTCTCCTCCCATGTGCGGTGGACGGAAAGGTGTGTGACGCGGTGGACGGGAAATGCCATGATACCCCGGAGGCAGGATGCCGAGATTGGAAGCCCAATGGCCGCCACCCCACCAGGGATGGCATCCGTTGATCCCCGGCGCCCAACCCCAACCGAAAGAGTCGAAGTAATTCCAGGTGCCGCAGTGGAATGGCATGTAACCCCAGGAATAGCCGGACACAAAGATGTAGCCGTACCCCGGGGTCGACATCCAGTTGCCATTGCCGTACGGATCGAACCCAGGATCTGAAGCGTCACTCGGCGACCAGATGTAGCCCTGATCAGGCACGTTATACCAGGTGCCGTTTGCGTCCAGATCGCCCCATGCAGGGTTGCCGGCGTCGGGAAAGCTCTTCGTCGCCCCAGTGCGTGCCGCAGCGTCGGCCGTTAATGCCTCATCCCGGTCGGAGTTCCAGGTATCCCAGGAATCTGGCTCGATGGATTCAGAAAGGTTGTAGCGGGAAGGATCCGCGCCGTTCAGGGCCACACTCTCGCCGCCGTGCAGATCGAGCGCCATCGCGCTTCCATGCTCAAGGTGAGCGTTGCCGGAAAAGACCGCTACTTCGCCCGGAGCATTGTCGAGATTGACGCGAAGGACCGTAAATCCGCTCGCCGTGACCACACTGCCGGCAAATCGCACTCGAATTGTCCCGGCGAGTCCCCCGCCTTGCAATTCAAAGTAGCCCAGTCCGGACTCAATCGCAATTTCAGCTTCAGAACTGCCGTCCTGCCCGCGCAGGACCGCCAGTGCCATTGAGCTGTTGGGAGAGAGCCGAGCCACGCTGCCGTCTTCAAACTGAATCTCCGCACGGCCGTCGTCACCGGTCGTCAGCACGGTTCCTTCAAAGAGCGGCGTATTCACAACAGCAGGATTGGCAAGTAACTGCGAATCCTGAGAGAGCTGTACCTGGCCTTCCACGTTGCTCAGGCGTATTGCCCGCGCTGCGGGTTGCGGCACATCGTCAGCCCATGCCGCACTTGTCAGCAACGCCGCGCTGAGGGCAAACGCCGCCAATCCGCGCCGATTCAACTCTTTGATTTTCATGGCACACCACCTTTTCGCCGCCCCTGCCCGCCGCAGAAACCCAGCACCCGTCGGAAACCCACACTCATAAGACACTTGAATCGAGCAAAAGTTATGTCAAAATCTCGTCCGCGCAGTCTTTATCCTTCCGCCCGCGCAAGCAGCAACCTGGCTCGTTTCCTCACCCGCTCAATTACGCCCTCATCCCCGGCTAGCCGCTCCAGAATGCTCCGAATGGCGCCAATC
>JBAWCO010000295.1:0-1805 GCA_049590315.1 Occallatibacter sp.
CCACACTCACCTGGAATGCGCTCAACCAGCCCATCAGCGTGAACTCGACCACAGCCACCTACGACGCGCTGGGCCGCATGGTCGAAAAGGGATCTGGCGGAACCTATACGCAGTTCGTTTACCGCCCGTCCGGCGCCATGCTGGCTGTTTACAGCGGCAGTTTGAGCAAGGGAACGATTCCGCTTCCCGGCGGCTCCACGGCCATCTACAATGGAACCGGTTTGAATTACATTCGCCACAAAGACTGGCTCGGATCGAGCCGCTTGGCCACGACATGGAGTCATACTGTTTATTCGAAGGAAGCTTACGCGCCCTTTGGCGAGACTTACAACGAGGCCGGCACGCCCGACCGCTCCTTCACCGGCCAGGACCAGGACGTAGCCACCGGCTCGGGCGGCTCAGGGGTCTACGACTTCCTCTTTCGCAAGTACGATCCGGCGGCGGGACGGTGGCTCAGCCCGGACCCTTACGGCTGGAATGCGGTAAACGGGACCGATCCGCAATCGCTGAACCGTTACGCATATGTGGAGAATCAGCCCCTAAACGCAATCGATCTTGCCGGATTAGCCACATGTGTTTCATCCGACGGCACAGCGTGGTATGACTCAGGAAGTGACCCGTGCGGGGCTGGCTGGAACCCAGGCGACGTTCCTCAAAGCGCCCCCACCGGCTGCGATGGTGATTATAGTGCTTGTGTAAACGGCGACAATCCAACTGGCCCTGATCCTAATGGCGACGGCTGCGATCCGACTTCAAATGCCGCGTGCGCTGTAGCATTAAATGGGGCACCCACTCAAGGGTTTTTCGGTGCCCCAAATAACGACCCGTGCTACAACAGCCAGTTGGCATCAGTGGGTGTTGGCCCGGCGCAATTAAGGCAGCGCATTGGAGCTGCAAACGTTGCATCTAACCTCTTCGGCCTTCTTGGTTATGCATCGCTTGTGGGTCCTGGCGCCCGACAAGACGATAAGAACCTTCCGCAGAACCATTCTGTCTTCGGTTACCTCCCGAATGCCGTTGCTGCGGGCAATATCAGCTTTGGCGTGACGTGTCCATTCGGGGCGGCCTTTTGTCAATTCGCGGCGGGCCTGGCTCAAACAGTTGCCCTCCACCCGGACTCCAACGGAACGCTTGCAACTGGGTTCGACACTCCCTCTGATAACGCCCAGATACGGATAGGACAGGCTATGAGAGCTGCGGGGTGCCACAATTGAAAAGATCCACAACAGTCTTCGTGGTTTTCGCGAGCCTTATGGCGATACTGTTGGTATTTGGTATCTACGGGCTGTTTCGTGGATATTTTGACGGCGGGACTTTTGAGATCAAGCAAATACAATGGTCGTCATCGAAACAGGTTGCCGTGCTTGCTGAACGTTCTGACAAACAGTCGCTCGGAGGTCTGACATATTTTGTGATCGTTGACGATCACGTGCTTTCTCCTGCCGAGCTAAAGCTTGCATACCACAGTAATGCCGTCATCTTTGATGCGATGGCTACCTGCATCAACCTGCATTGGGAGAGTCCCAATAGATTGATTGTGGCATGCAACGGCTCTTATCTAAATCAGGAGTACATCAACGTTGAGAAACGGCAAAACAGAGAGGTGACGATATCTTACGTCAACATCTCTCCAAACACGGCACAGACATTTAGCCCCAAGTAACGCCTTCGGCGTAACACCGGCAGGTGGCCCGCTCAATAGAGGAATCGAAGCTGTGCCCCGTTCATCGCGGCTTTTGGCGATGAGCGGGCGGGTGGCCGGCATCTGACCAATAAATCTGGGTAGCCCATGTCTGGCTTTTCAG
>JBAWCO010000296.1:0-5032 GCA_049590315.1 Occallatibacter sp.
CCTTTGCCCTGACTGTCGAGGCGCTCAGATAGTGTTAACACGACCTAGTACCCCACACCGCCTCCGGGAGCCAACGCCTGGCCCACCCGGACAATGAGCCATAACACCAGCACGAGAGGGACCGCAAAGACAAGAGCAAGGGACGCTGCCAGCAGCGCCAGAAAAGCCCAGTCCCGGCCAGTGTGGTGACGGGCTTCGCCCAAATGCAGGCAGAGCAGGCGATAGTTGCGGCGGTTGGCCTTCCAAGCGATGTCGAATATGTCGCCGACGACAGGAATGGAACCCACCAGCACGCCAATGCCGAGATTCGTGGCCATGCGCACCAGCGTGACGTAGGGAACACCCCTGACCCAGCCAGCGAGCGGAATCACCAGCGAGAGGATTCCAGCCATGACATCGCCCAGCCCGGGAACCAAGCCGATGATGCCGTCAATCCCGAACCGAATGCTAGTTCCAGGGATGACGAATGCCTCATCAAGCAGAATCTCAAGACCATGCAGAGTCCGGTCGCGAAAGAGCCATGCGCCCCGGTTCCAGCGATCCGGGCCTCGTTGCTGCGCTGCGGAGCCAATTGCACGTTCAATCTTTACCGCGTCATGCGATTTGTTGCCAGGACTGGGCATGTGTGTTCCCTCAGTGTGGGTCGAGCTTTTCATCCCGTTTCGATGCTACAATCTGAAAGGTGCATGGCGGCTATAGTTCAGCGGCAGAACGCCTGACTGTGGCTCAGGATGTCGAGGGTTCGATCCCCTCTAGCCGCCCCAATAGAAAAAAAGTGGCTAAAGCAGGCGCGTTTGTTCTGGTGCACAATCGCGGACGCCGAATAAGACTAACGATTAAAAATTGGTTCTAAGATATAGTGGTCGGTTCAGCGGCATCGTTAACGCGCTAATACCTGTCTTAACAATCGAGTCGAAGATTGAGATCGAGTTAGCACGCCTTAAATAATCCGTCGCTAAAAAATCGATTTGTCCCAAGGACTTATGACAACCGCCTAGAATGCGTCGTTGTCAGGTTGAGGCTCTTGACCGTTCGTCGACACCATTGTCGGTGAATGAACCTCAAATCACTTGCCAAACGAGCCCTGAATCCATGAGTGTCGCTCCTGCGTTAGCCTAGCCCCGCGAACGTGCAATGTGGGTCGCCGGTCAAGAGGAACGTCATGTATTCCCCATACATCCGCATTCAGAAGCCTATTTGTCTCCCGAGTCTCAATCCATCGAGTCTTCAACTCAATGTTCAACTCTTTGAAAGCAGATTCAAGTGCGGCAGTTCGCAGCGAGTTGGAGAACCATGGAAAGTCTTGCTTTTACTCCTGATCCTAGTTGCGCTAGTGGGCACGACCGGAGCGAACGCACAACCTGTGCCGCCGGCATCCGGTCGAATCACCATCAGTCTTTCGGACGGAGTGCCCAATTTCGTGGGGAATGCGGCTGCGACGGCTCCAAGTGCCGCTTTGCCGCAAAGCAACTGGTGGTACGAGAATAATCAGGATTCTGCGACTTTCGCGGCTCCTAACTATCTTCGCGAACAGCGGCATTGCCGCCCCGGTCGCCAGCGGAGTTACATTCAGCGATCTGGTAACTGTCTATCTGGCCGGAAGCGGAGGTATCACTTACACCATTGCCTCAGACAGCCCCGGAATCACCGACAACACGGGCACGACGGCGCAGTCGGGTTCCTATATCAGCTATGTCAGCTCATGGGGAGGCACAAACGGCGGCTCTCACGGTTCCCGGAACGCCTTCCGGCACGGGAGTTTCGTCCAGTCAAATCAATTTCACCTGGGGCGCCAGCACCGCCGGGTCGGCCTGCACGGTGAGTTACAACGTATATTGCAGCACGACTTCCGGCTTCACTCCCTCATCGAGCAATCTGGTAGCGTCCGGCCTTACGTCTCCATCGTTCGCCGATACGGGACTCGCAGCCGCAACAACCTATTACTGCAAGGTAGTAGCGGCTGACGGGAGATGGCACATCGGCACTATCGGCGCAAGGAAGCAGCACAACGACCACAGGAACAGGGAATTGCAGCGCAGTTCCGGCCGCGCCGGCTGATTTGGCTGCGCCGGCGTCCTCTTCCAGTGTGATCGGCTTGAGCTGGAACGCAGTAACTCCGGCCCCTAACTGCAGCATCGGTTCGTACAGTGTGTACGGCAGCACCACCGCCGGGTTCACCCCCAGCACCGGCAACCTGCTGGCCAGCGGGCTAGCGAGCACGAATTACTCAGACACCGGTCTCTCAGCTTCGACCACTTATTACTTTGTCGTTGAAGCGGTGGATGCGTTCGGCACATCGACGGTTTCGGCGTAGCAATCGGCTACCACCCAGGCAGCGGCTTCGGGTTCGGAGATCGCGGCCATCGCAGCCGGTGGTCCGGAAGAGAGCAACGCAAGCGGAGGGGATTACGCCTTTGTCGCCGGCGAGTATTTCGTCGGAGGAGGCCCGAACAGCCCCGTCACTGCCACCATCAACCTGACCCGGCCCGGAGCCAATGCAGCGCCGATGGCGGTCTATCAGCATGGGCGAGCCGGAATCTCCACTTACACAATTCCGGGACTTACTCCGGGCGCCACTTACACCGTCCTGCTGCACTTCGCCGAGACTTACTTCACCACGGCGGGAAGTCGTGAATTCAATGTTGCCATCAGCGGCGCTACGGTCCTCACCAACCTCGACGTCTTTGGCACTGGCGGGAAAAATGCGGCGCTGCTTGAAACCTTCAACACCGCGGCCAATAGCAGCGGCCAGATCGTCATCGCCTTTGCCGCAGGGGCGGCCAACCAACCCGTTGTCATGGGTATCGAAGTCCGTACCAATTAACACCCGCTAACAGCATTTCCAAACTTCTCGGGCCAGCGGCAATTCAGGCTGCCAACCCGAAATCCCAACTTCCCAAGTCCATGGCGAACTGCTTTGCAGAGCGATGGATCGGCAACCGGGCGTCGAAATTCTCTCGAGCATCTGATTGCGTTCGGCAAATGCCATCTAACGCTCTTGACGAGTGAACAGGTTCGCAATATCGCCTGGACCCGATGCAGCTCGCGTCGGGGTGGGAAGCGCGCCTGCCAATCGTGAAGTACAGAAGAGCCCCTTCGAAGGTCGGAAATCATGTCGATCGCGCGACTCGGCAGTCCGCATTATCGTCACGATTTGGCAGCTTGGGCCTCACATCTTGCCATTTCTCATCAAGATCGAAGATGAACCTTGGGGTTCGCCGGCAGCCATGACGAACTTGGCATCTGTGGTAACCTGTCTCCTATAAGTTACGTTTGGCAAACGTGGTCTTAATGTTTGACCACTAGCCGCCCCAAAATGCTTTGATCATTCTCAAAATGGGCCTGCTCCGCAGCGTCCGAGCTTCTCCGGTTTGCCGAGTGTTCGTGACCCCAAAGATTAAGAAGAATGCAGAGTTTGCCGCCGGATCACTCGACTGGCTTAGCGGTTTTGAGCCATGCCGCGGCCTTGCCAACGGTCACTTGCAGACAATTGTTGGCAATTATCTTCCGCGGCCGCCATTCCAACTCTCTTCGGCGCCGGAGGCCGTAGAAGTTGACCCGTCCGATGGCAGCCGCGTATTGTGCCAGTGCAACTGGAATTCCAATCCGGATTTCGCGGATCGGTTGACCCTCATTCTGGTTCACGGTCTCGAGGGCTCGTCCGATTCCCAATACATTCGGGGCATTGCCGCTCGCGCCTGGGCTGCGGGATTCAACGTGATCCGCATGAACATGCGCAACTGCGGTGATACGGATGCGCTTACCCCCACTCTCTACCACTCCGGCCTGTCGGGCGATGTAAGAGCAGTGATGCAGCATTACGCAAAGCGCTTCAATCTGCAACGGATTGCGCTTGTAGGCTACTCAATGGGCGGCAACCTGGTTCTGAAGATGGCTGGAGAGTGGGGCAGTCCCCCCCCCCTCGTCGGCGTCGCCACAGTCTGTCCGGCCATCGATCTGGCTGCCGGATCGGATGCTCTTCATGAGCCAGCCAATCGTCCATACGAATGGCATTTTTTGCGGGGTCTGATGAGACGTTTCCGGCGCAAGGCGGCGCTTTTTCCCTCGATTTACGACGCCGCGGGAATCGGGCCCATCCGGTCGCTCCGCCAGTTCGATCACCAGATTGTTGCTCGCTACTGCGGCTTTGCTGACGCCGACGACTACTACCACCGCGCCGCGAGCGCCCGTGTTGTCGATCACATCGCCGTTCCGACCCTCATACTTCAAGCTGCCGACGATCCATTCATCCGTCTCTTTCCCGATACACGCACCAAACTGTTGGCCAACCCGCATATTACATTTGTGGAGACACTGCACGGCGGCCACTGCGCCTATCTTTCGCGCGATGTGGGCAACGATATTCACTGGGCAGAGGCGACAGTGGTTCGCTTCTTGACCGTTTTGGCCGGACAGTCAGATGGAAGCTGATTGGGAGTTTGAAGTTGGGGGAGAAGCGCCGGTGATCGACGCGCATTGGCCTGGGTTTGTCGACCTGCGAAGAGTCCCAGAAAAAGCACACCACCTGCCTGAAACTACCGGCCATCCTGGCTTAGCAGATGCACTGGTAAAGCTGAATGCCGCGGATTCACTGGTGTGGACTTCAAAATGCGATGTTTGGCCCGTTGTTGACTCGACCGAGTTCGATGCGGACGAACTTGATGCACCGCCGGAATTCGCAACCAATGCCGTGGGCTGCTACATCGACCTCCTGCCTCGAAACGAGCAGCAATGGATCACTCCGGAGAGGACCACCGCCGCGTGCAAACACATTTGCGATCTCCTTCACGCAGTGCCTTTGCGTTGCTGTCGGGTGGACCTCATCATCCGCCGCGCTGTCATAAAGCCGCATATTGATTACTTTGGCATCACTGCCTATTTGACCGCCTGCGGCGCATCCGAAGTGGGTGCCGTCGGTGTGATCCAGGATGCCCTGTGCGCTTTTGCCGATGCACTTTGCGGTCACTCAACGCTACAATAAATAGGCGTGGGCGAGTAGCTCAATTGGATAGAGCACCGGCCTTCTAAGCCG
>JBAWCO010000297.1:0-3331 GCA_049590315.1 Occallatibacter sp.
GCCCACAACAGCAGCCCCACCCGCCGCACCAGCGGGAGCCGATCCTGCTACTCCACAGCCGGCCGCACCTGATAATACAACTCCCACTGCGCCACCACCCGCTGCGCCGACCCAATAGCGCAACGAGCTGCGGAAAACCCCTGGGGGGAGCCGAACGTTGCTCACTCACCGGGGGTTTTCTTTTGAAGCACAGTCTGCAGGCATCCCAACTGCATAAATGGGCTTCACACCAACATTGATTTTCCATGTGGTTGCGCCGCATCCGGCGTGCACAGAGACTGGATATACTGGATGGACATGAAACGCTCGGTAGTTTTCTTGTTCTTGTCAGGCCTTCTTGTGGCCGGAGGTTTTTCCGCGAGCGCTCAAGTAGTTCCCGCGGCCGCCGGTCGTCAATTCTCCGTTACGGCAGGAGGCATGTTCTCCGGCTTTCAGCCCGATTACGCTGGCGGAGGAGTTCCTGATACTGCCCCCAACCGGCTTTATGGTGTGGGAACGTATGTGGACGTAAAGTTCACTCGTTGGTTTCAGATTGAAGCGGAAGGACGCTGGCTGCGCCTGAAGCAGTTCGACAATATCAATGAGACTAACTACCTCATTGGACCTCGACTTCCCATCCAAAAGCTGCACTTCTGGCGGGCGACTCCTTACGCAAAGGTGCTCATCGGCCTTGGAGATATGAACTTCGAGTTCAACGAGGCGACCGGCCGTTTCACTGACATTGCATACGGCGGTGGGCTCGATTGGAAGCTGAATCGAAGAATCAGCGTTCGAGCTATCGACTTCGAGTACCAGCAATGGCCCAAGTGGATCAACAACGACCAATTGAAGCCATACGGTGCAAGTGTCGGCGTAGCGTACAGGATCTTCTGAAGGGGCTAGGGCCGGAGATTTTCAGCTCTGGCCACGAGCCTCAGGAGTCGTCGCGCTCCTGCTCCCACTGGTCTACGGGGTAGCGGTCCAGACGATCCTCGCGACTCTCGCGCTCTTCCTGTTCGCGGCGCTTCTCCCGTTCTTCGCGCTCCTCGCGGCCGTCGCTCATAACTTCTCCTCAGTTCCCTGCCTCACTCCAGTGTAAGAGAACGAGTGAGTGACGATCCATTTGCGCCGGCTTTCCATAGATGCGCATGAAAGCTGTCCCACGCAAGAAGGGCCACTCACGAGGAGTGGCCCTTCTTTCTTTTTCGATTAGCTGCACATGGCGGCATTGGTGGCGAAGCCGTCCGCCGCGGCTGCCCCCACCGCAGGTGGTTATGCCGGTGAAGGCGAACCTTCCGGATAGCTCGGTCCGCCGCGGGTGTCGGGCTTGAGCACCTGCTGGACGCCGTTGCCGCCAGTATCGCTTGGAGAAGCAAGCACTGAACGCATAGGCGGCAACGTCTGCCCCTCGATCAGCATCCTCACCTCTTCCGCATCGATCGTCTCGCGTTCCAGCAGTGCCGCCGCAATGCGGTGCATAGCGTCGGCGTGTGAATCGACCGCTGAGTGAGCCGCCTGGTAAGCCTCATCGATAAGGCGGCGCACTTCAAGGTCGATCTGCCGCGCCGTCTCTTCGCTGAAGTCTCGATGCTGCGCGATCTCGCGGCCCAGGAAAATCTGCTCCTCTTTCTTGCCGAAGGTCAGCGGACCGAGCCGGCTCATGCCGTACTCGCAGACCATGCGGCGCGCAAGATCGGTAGCGCTTTCAATATCGCTGCCCGCGCCGGTGGACATCTGGTTGAGGAAGATCTCCTCAGCCACGCGTCCGCCGTAGGCGATCGCCAGGTTCGCTTCAAGGTATTCGCGGGTGTAGTTGTGCCGGTCGCCGGGCAGGAAGATCGTGACACCCAGAGCCATGCCACGAGGAATGATGGTGACCTTGTGGATAGGATCAGAATGCTCGCGCAGGAACGAAACCAGCGCGTGTCCTGCCTCGTGATAGGCGGTCACCCGCTTCTCCTCTTCGGTCAGCAGCATGGACTTGCGCTCGGCGCCCATGAGCACCTTGTCCTTGGCCAGCTCAAAGTCGTACATCGTAACCTGCTTGCGGTTCACGCGGGCAGCATTCAACGCCGCTTCGTTGACCATGTTGGCCAAGTCAGCGCCGCTGAAGCCCGGTGTACCACGAGCCAGTACGTTGAGGTTCGTGTCGTCGGAAACGGGAACCTTCTTGACATGTACACGAAGCACTTCTTCGCGTCCACGTACATCCGGAAGCCCAACCACCACGCGGCGATCAAAGCGGCCGGGGCGAAGAAGCGCCGGGTCAAGCACGTCAGGGCGGTTGGTAGCCGCTACCAGGATCACTCCGTCGTTCGATTCAAAACCGTCCATCTCCACGAGCAACTGGTTCAGCGTTTGCTCGCGTTCGTCGTGCCCACCGCCAAGACCTGCGCCGCGATGACGGCCCACTGCGTCAATCTCATCGATGAAGATGATGCAAGGAGCATTCTTCTTGCCCTGCTCAAAGAGGTCGCGTACACGGCTTGCGCCGACGCCAACAAACATCTCCACAAAGTCAGAGCCGGAGATGGAGAAGAACGGAACGTTCGCTTCGCCCGCGACAGCGCGAGCGAGCAGGGTCTTGCCGGTTCCCGGAGGCCCCACAAGAAGCACGCCCTTGGGGATGCGTCCGCCCAGCTTTTGGAACTTCTGCGGCTCACGCAGATACTCGATAATCTCCTTCAGTTCTTCTTTGGCCTCATCCACGCCGGCCACGTCCTTGAAGGTGACTTTCTTTTGCTGCATCGAGAGCAAGCGCGCGCGGCTCTTGCCGAACGAAAGCGCCTTGTTGCCGCCAGACTGCATCTGGCGCAGCATGAAGAACCAGATTGCGCCCAGCAGCACGAACGGGCCAACGTTGATCAGGATCGGAATCAGCAGGTTGCTCTGAGGGTCCTTGATGTTGAAGGTCACTTTGTTCGAGCGCAGTTCCTTCGTCAGGCTGTCCACGTTGTTGGTCGAGATCGTCGTGTGGAACTCGTCCTTGGCGCCCTTGAGGTGGCCATGAACATCCGTGCCCTGGATGGTTGCGTCGCCCACCTGCCCAGCATCAATTTTGTCCAGCAGGTCTGAGTAGCCGATATCCACGGGTTTGCCCATGTTCGCACTCTTCTGCCACACGGTCAGCAGCAGCATGAGGCAAACCAGGATAAAGATCCAGAACATGATCGTTTTGACGGTCGAATTCACCAGGACTCCTCTTTCCCGGCGGGGGAAGCCGCGACAAAAGACCTCCGTCACCGCCTACGTCACCGTTTTAGACGCTCTGAACTCCTCTGAAGTCACAGAAAGTTCAAGCGCCAAGACGACAGACACGGGTGTCCCGCCGCCTCAGTGAGCAGTATCAACG
>JBAWCO010000298.1:0-3536 GCA_049590315.1 Occallatibacter sp.
CACTGGTAAAGAATCTCTCCAATCGAGCAAAGCCAACCAATCCGAGGACGAATTGCCCTTGAGGAATGCAATGAGCGGCAAAATCGATGGGGTTTCACCACTCTGAGGAAGACCGTAAAGCAGATGAGCAATCCTGGATCGATAGCGCTCTCTGATTCCGCGACGATAGTGGAGACGGCTTGCTGAAGCGAGCGAGTCGTCGATGAGACGGACAGCATTCCGCAAACACTCTGCAACCTTGGCCGATTTTCCCGTCGAGATACAGGTCTTCGCTTCGACGAGGTCCAGTTCTATCAGTTGGGATGGTTCGGTCGTCTCATCGGTCAGGGCCCGTGCACCTGCCAGATATTGCTCCGCCTTGTCGTAATCTCCCAGCTCGCGTAAACAAATGCTGCTATTCAGCAAGGATGGGCGCCGCACAAACTTAGGCTGCTTCGGGTCAAGTCCTCGCATAAAGGTCTTTAGGGCCGGTCCATAGTGGCCCTTTCTTAGCTGCAGATTTCCATAGTTCATTTCGAGGACGATCGGGGTTTCTAAACCGAAACGACGTCTCAGTTTCCTGAGACTCCGTAACACCTTTGCAGCGTAGTCGAGATCGCCTTCAGTGATGCAAATTTCCGCAAGGCGATCTCTTACACGGAGATTGTTGTGCACGTCACAGTGTTCATTTGCGAAGAGTTCAGCATCGTGCAGTAGTCGATACGCCGATTGAAAAGCTCCGAAGTCAGCGAATTCGTCCACCGCCTGAAGGTAAAGCGTGATGACAGCTTCGTGGTTTGAAGCAGCCATGTAGTAGTTCGATACATGGCGAATTAGTAAAAAGAGATCATCGGCCGCGAAGAGACCTGAAGACCAAGCGCTATGAGATTCGGCCACGGCCTGGTCGCCAAGCGCCCACTGTTTTGATAATGCACAGGCGTTGAGCATTCGATCTAAGAGAGTCAGGAAGTTGGCGGACTGCCGTGCTTCGCGCGCCATGCGAATTTCCCCGAGCATATTGGCCAGCTTCGCTCTTGAGATCAATCGCTTCATGTCGCTCCCTTACCAATAAGCGTACCCGAGGTCACCAACCAGGATGACAACAACCGTCCCCGACAGGTTTGGCCGGGAAGAGTTTGGATCAGTCAATTGGGAAGAATATCGAATTCCAAAGGACACTGAAACAGAATCAGGGTCCCATCGGTACCGAGTCGGCAAGGGGCACGGAATCTGTCAGATGCATTCAGGACGACAGGATGGCCTGGCACTACGAAGCTTCTCGGGACTCATCTCAACAAGAAAACCGCCGACCCATTGGACTGTCGGGATATTATCAGTTCCGAGAAGCCTCTTGCGCTAAACAGGTGGTGGAAGTTGCGCATCGTACAGGTCGAGATCAAGAACTTTCGCGGAATCAAGTCAATGCCGCCTTGGAGTCCCTCAGCAGGTGTTAATTGCCTAATTGGCCCGGGTGACTCGACAAAGACAACGATCCTGGATGCAATCGAGCTTTGCCTGTACCCACGCGCCTATTTTCTGGCGGAAGATTCTGACTTCTTCAATCTGGATGTTGAAGAGCCTATCCAGATCACCGTCACCTTGACCGATCTCCCAGTTGAATTCATTGCCCTTGACCGTTACGGTCATTTCCTCAGGGGATGGGACGAAAAGAAGAAGCAAATTGAGGACGAACCCAAGAAGGCTGAAGACGAGAATTCAGAAGACCTCAATTATGCGTTGTCGATTGCGTTGGAAATCGACAAGTCACTCGAAGGGCGATGGTCGATATTCAACGAAAGAATTGCATCCAGCGGAGGCGATCCCCCCAACGTTCGCTACAAAGATGTGGAACAGTTGGCAACAAGCCGCCTCGGGAGATACGCGGACCGTCACCTTGGTTGGGGCCGAAACTCCATCCTGTCCCGGATTGCAGACAAAGGGGGGAAGTTCACTGCACAATTGGCCGACGCGCGGCGGGCGGCGAAGAAGGCGTTCCAAGAGGGTGACCAGACCGCATTTAAGGAGACGGCCCAGAAGGCGGAGAAGCTAAGTCAGACGTTCGCCGTCCCCGTGCAAAATGGATACCGCGCCGACCTTGACCTCGACGCCTCGTCGATCTCTTCGGGAGGGATCGCGCTGCACGATGGAAGCTTGCCATTGCGCAGGCTAGGGACCGGGTCGTCCAGGCTGATCGTCGCGGCGCTTCAACATGCAGCAGGATCTCCGAACATATCGCTCATCGACGAGCTTGAGAACGGTCTTGAGCCGCACCGGATCGCGCGACTTTTGAGGCATCTAAAGACGCCACATGAAAACGCTGCCGCGCCGCCCCAAGTCTTCCTAACCACACACTCAGTTACAGTAATTAGGGAATTATCGATTGGCGAACTCTTTGCTATTCGATCAAAGAGTGGCCGCACAACAGTGTTGTCGATATCGGAGAAATCGCCAGAACCAGGAGCAGGTCAGGGACATCTGCGTAGAGAGCCGGAGGCGTTCCTCGCGCGACGTATCTTGGTAGTTGAAGGGAAGACAGAATTGGGTCTGGTTCGAGCGTTGGACGAATACTGGTCAAGGGGCGGTTTGGAGTCATTCGCATTGCAAGGGGTGGTGCCTATCAACGGAGAGGGCACCGACGCGCCCCAGACTAGCTTGACGCTGCTATGCCTTGATTATGAGGTCTTCCTTCTTCACGACACCGACATAGCACCAAGCCAAGACCTGATTGATCGAGTCAAACGAGAGGGCGGGAATGTCGAAGGCTGGGAAGGTAACTGCTCCACAGAAGAGAGGATCTTCCTCGACGTCCCGTGGGACACGGCATGCAAATTGCTCGACTACGCAAGGGAATGCAAAGGAGATGACAGCGTCTTGGACGGGATTAAGAAAGCTACCGGTGCATCTATCTCATCGATAATCACGTCCTTAGATTACTCCGCGTGGGTCGAGTCTGTGGAACTTCGGCAAATTCTTGGACGCGCGGCAAAGGCTAAGAAAACAAGCTGGTTCAAAGATGTCACCAGCGGTGAATGTGTAGGCAGCATCATCGGCCCATGCCTGGAAATGATTCCCAACTCTCCTCTTGTCGCTTCGCTCAAGCGGCTCCGCGATTGGGTCGATGCCTAACGAAGACGACGATGTCGGCCGGATAGCCGTCAGCTCGCGCCGCGGCTGCGTCGTCGCAGCCGCCGGGTGCGGCAAGACGGAGCAGATCGCGCGAGCCACAGCAGTTTCGGACTGCAAACGTCTAATTTTGACCCACACCCACGCGGGCGTAGACGCTATTCTCAGTAGACTACATAAACTTAAGGTCCCGCCCTCCAAATATCACATCAGTACGATCGCAGGCTGGTGCCTACAATGCTGCCGCTCGTATCCAAAGCGTTCAGGCTTCGATAATTCCGTTCCTCTGCCGGCGATCAACTGGGATGTCGTCTACGAGGCGTGCTCTCGTCTATTGCTATCGGGCGCGATAGATGGAATCATTCACGCTTCGTACGGGGGGGTCTTTGTCGACGAATACCAAGACTGTACCGTCAGACAACACGACGTAATCC
>JBAWCO010000299.1:0-22967 GCA_049590315.1 Occallatibacter sp.
ATCCGAATCGATGCATGGCTACTCCGCTTCCCGCGTCAGCAGCGCCACAGGAAATCTCCGCAACAACGACTGCACACGCAGGCGTCCTCCCATCACTATTTCACTCGTGAAGATGTTTTTCCACTTGCCTGGAGATAGTTCCAGCGATGTTGTCGCCCAATTACCGCCCAACCTAAGCGGCCAGCGCGGAGTCATCACAGCAACACTATCGCTTCTTAGGAATGCAATCAGATGGTCGCTCTTCGATCCCGCTACCGCGATGGGCGTATACGCCGCCTCAGCGCCAAACCACTCCGGATGCTCACGCCGCAGGTGCAGTGTTTTATAGACGACATACAGCTTCGGCGTTCCACTGTCCATTCTCTTCATGATCTCGTCGACATCCATGCCACCTTGCAGTTCTGACAGCATTCTTCGCCGCAAGTCATAATCCACCAGCCGACGATTGTCTGGATCCACAAGGCTCAGGTCCCACAACTCACTGCCTTGATATGTGTCCGGAACTCCGGGTGCGGTGCATTTCAAAAGCGTCTGCGCCATGCTGTTGATGCGCCCTGCCTCCAGCACGCGCCCCACGAAGCGCTCCAATTCTGAGATGAATCCTGGCGACTCAAGAATCCTTTCGATGAAAGTTCTTAGCGCTTCTTCAAATTCTTTATTCGGCTGAGTCCAACTGGTCTGCTGTTTCGCTTCGCGCATCGCCTTTTCCGTATAGGCAATCAGCCGGTCTTTGGAAATTGGCCACGCTCCAACCATCGTTTGGTAGAGGAAATACTCGGTATTGCGGTCGGGAAAATTGCCGGCTCGAAACGGTGTATTCGCACGGCACCAGCGATTCACAGCAGCTCTCCATCGACCGGGGATCTCGGTGATTGCCGCCAGCCGAGCCCGCACGTCGTCGGCGCGCTTTGTGTCGTGCGTCGCAAGCGCCGTCATTGTTTGCGGGTGCGTCGCCTGCATTTTCGCACAATAGTCATGAAACTCCGCGACCGTGAGGCCATTGCGATCAGGTGCTCCGCCCACCTCGTTCAATCCGATCATCCGGTTGAAGCAGTAGAAGGCTGTATCCTCTACGCCTTTGGCCATCACCGGTGATGTGAACTGCTGGAAGCGCAGCAGAAACTCCGTCTGAAGGCCACCGCGCGAACGCAGTGCCAGAACATCCCCAATAAAATCCAGAATGCCTGGATCAGGATCATTCGTCCGCCACTTCGCTTGTGACACGGCCTGGGCAATTTGCGCGCGATCTTCGCTCAGGATCTGATCCCCGTCGGGGATTACGTAGGTCCGGTAAACTGCGAAGCAAGCGGCTGCCTCTCTCAGCGCTCGCCGAATCTCCTCTCGGGTGTAATCGCGTCGATCGCGGTTATTTTCACATATCTCCACAAACAGGCTTGTGAGACGGTTGACATCGCTCCCCAGTGCCGTCAACTCTACGTTCAGCTTCTTTTCGTGCACCAAAGTCTCAAAGTCAATGGTTTCGTTCGTAAAGTCGCGGTAAATCTCGGTCAGCACATCCAAGCCGTCGCCGTAGGTCAACAGGCGATTACACACATTTAGAAAGTCGTATCCGCTGGTGCCTTCAACGGGCCAGCTCGCGCGCAAGAACTCTCCCGGCGCCAGGATTTTCTCGCCGATGATCCACGCATCCGGTGCGTGGCTTCGGAGTCTCTTGAAATACTGCTCGGGGTCGCGCAGACCATCGGGATGATCCACGCGAACGCCATCAAGCGTGCCGTTTGTCAGCCATTCCAGAATCCTCCGATGCGTAGCCTCGAACACGTGCCCGCGTTCCATCCGAAGGCCTATGAGAGTGTTCACATCGAAGAACCTTCGATAGCCCAGCTCGTGGTCCGCCGTCCTCCAGTGCGCCAGGCGATATTGCTGCTGATTGAGCATCTGATCTAGCGCGTCGAAGTCGGTGTTCAATTCGTCTACGGCTCGAGCGATCGCCGCTACTACACTCGGATCCTCTGCACACAGGCGATTGAGCAGCCCGTAGATCACGGTTTTGTCGCGGTGCCTCGCCATCGCGACTTCGCTATCGGTCGAGTCCGGCGATGGTAGACGTGAGAAGCTATCGGCAATGAAGTTCAAGGTATCGTTCTGCGCGTACTCGGCAGCCTTCGACAGCACGGCTGACAGTGACTGTGGCGCGACAGGGAACAGGTTTTCCATGTAACGCACCTGGAACCGCTCGTTGCAGTGCTCCAGCTTAATTTGCCCCGCGCTCAATATCCGTCCATACTGGTCCCCCAGAACCGGAATCAGCACCTTGTTTTGAAGCCTCATGTCTCCTGGGCGCCAATCAATATCGAACCAGGTCGAGTAGCGGCTTGACGGACCATTTTCCAGAACGTCCCACCAGTAACTGTTCTGCTCCCCGAGCGCCATGTGGTTGGGCACAATATCCAACACCTGTCCCAACCCCAGTTCCTTCAGCCGCCGGCAAAATCGCTCGTGTCCTTCTTCACCGCCCAACTCTTCGTTGACCTTTTGGTGATCAACGACGTCGTAACCATGCATACTGCCGGGAGCCGCCTGAAGGTATGGCGAACAATAGACGTGGGAGACGCCCAGGGTCTGCAGATAGTCGGCCACCTTGATCGCATCGTCGAACGTGAAGCCTTGATGCAACTGCAGGCGGTATGTGGACGAGGGGATTCGCCGCATAGGTTTCTTGCGCAACTTCAACCGCTGCAATGCGCGCTTACCAGTAGGAGTCCAATCCACGTGGAAAGGTTGGACGGGGCCACATCCAGATAGTCCTAACTGGCATATCTATCAAGATTTCCTGGAACAGGTGTTGACGGCCGAAAACGCCGGAGTTCCCTATTCGACAGCCGGATTGTGGCCAGCACTTCTGCTCCCGAACCGGTCCTTTTCCTTCCGCAAGGAACCCAGAGGTCGCGCTTGTGCATCTCAACCTGCTATGACGTCCTTCAAATTGACCAAGCCGAATCCCTGGCCGCGTTAGACCCGTGTGACCGCCGCGGCCGAGGTCGCCAACTAGTAAGATGAGAACGCGGTGATTGCTTTCGGAGAACGAAAGAGTGAAAAAACTGGCCAGTGCAACCGATCCCCTCTGGTACAAAGACGCAATCATCTATGAGCTCCATGTCCGGGCCTTCTCTGACCTGAATGGCGACGGCATCGGCGACTTTGCAGGGCTGCTCACCAAGCTTGACTATCTTCAGGATCTCGGCGTCACGTGTATCTGGCTCCTGCCCTTCTTTCCCTCACCGCTGCGCGACGACGGGTATGACATCTCCAACTACACCGATGTAAACCCATCCTACGGAACCCTGAACGATTTCAAGTTGTTTCTGGATGCAGCTCACAAGCGCAATATGCAAGTGATGATCGAATTGGTCATCAATCACACCAGCGATCAACACCCCTGGTTCAAGGGTGCCCGCGTTGCTCCGCCCGGCTCCGATGCGCGCAACATGTACGTGTGGTCCTCAAACGATCAGCTCTTTAGAGACGCGCGCATCATCTTCACCGACACAGAAAAATCCAACTGGACCTGGGACGAGACGGCCAAGGCCTATTACTGGCATCGCTTTTTTTCCCATCAGCCCGATCTGAATTTCGATAACCCGCGCGTCATTGAAGAAGTTCTCAAGGCAATGCGATTCTGGCTGGATATGGGAGTGGATGCGCTACGCATGGATGCCATCCCCTACCTGGTCGAACGCGACGGTACGTCCTGTGAAAACCTACCCGAGACCCACAAGGTCATCAAGGCCATCCGTGCTACCATCGACGCCGAATATGCTAACCGGCTCGTCCTGGCCGAAGCCAATCAGTGGCCCTCGGATGTCCGTCCTTATTTCGGCGATGGCGACGAGTGCCATATGGCCTTCCATTTCCCGCTGATGCCTCGAATCTATATGGCCCTTCGACAAGAAGACCGCCTGCCGATTACCGACATCATGGCTCAGACGCCGGCGATCCCGGATAACTGCCAATGGGGGCTGTTTCTCCGCAATCACGACGAACTCACTCTGGAGATGGTTACCAACGACGAGCGCGACTACATGTATTTCGCCTATTCGGTTGATCCGCGGATGCGCGTCAACGTGGGTATCCGCCGCCGGTTGGCGCCGCTGGTGGACAATAACCGTCGCCGCATCGAGCTACTAAACTCCCTGCTTCTGAGCTTTCCCGGTACGCCGATCCTCTATTACGGTGACGAGATCGGTATGGGAGACAACATCTACCTCGGCGACCGCAACGGCGTTCGCACGCCCATGCAGTGGAACTCTGACCGCAATGCCGGGTTCTCCCGGTGCGACCCAGCCCGACTCTACTTTCCAGTGGTCATGGATCCGATTTACGGATATCAGGTGATCAATGTAGAAGCTCAGCTCAGCGATCAGTCGAGCCTGCTCCATTGGACCCGAAACATGATCGCCTTGCGCAAGCTATTCCAAGTGTTCGGCCGTGGAACCCTTCGCTTCCTAAACCCAGAGAACCGAAAAATACTCGCCTATCTTCGCGATTTGGATCGCGGCGACGGCTCGCATGAAACTGTTCTCTGCGTCGCCAACCTCAGCCGCTTTGCCCAACCCGTTTCGCTGGATTTAACGGAATACAAGAATTTTGAACCTGTTGAGATGCTCGGCTACGTTCCGTTCCCAACCATTACGGAAAGCCCTTACGCCCTCAGCCTCGCCCCGTATTCTTTCCTGTGGCTCGAACTCCAGCCGCCAAGTGTCAGGCGGGAGCCGCTTCCCGAGCCGCAATTGGAAGCAACGGAAGACAATACGGAGAACCAGGCCGCCGCACTCAATCTCAAAACCGGGGGTTGGGCCGGGCTGTTAACCGGCCCTGGCCTAGGGCTGTTGGAAAGCACTCTGAAAGAATGGTTGCCGCGACAGCGCTGGTTTGGAGCCAAGGCCCGCAAGATCCAATCGGTGCATGTGCTCAACTGGGCGGAGCTTCCCGCAGGGACCTCACCCGACGCCACAATTCCCGCTGCGACTAAACCTCTCGTTGAGAGCAGCATCCCTCCGGCTGTGTTGTACGTGGAGATTGGCTACGCGAACGGCTCCTCCGATACCTATCAGCTTCCGCTCGCATACAGCACTGCGTCAGCGGCCGAAGAAGTTACTGCCAGCAACCCTCGGAGCATTTTGGCCAACCTTCCAACTCCCGACGGTGCGGGTGTCCTGCACGACGCCATCATCCTCGAAGACTTCCGCCGAAACCTCCTGGCGCTGATTGAGCGGAATGTGACTCTCGCGCTCTCTGCGCTCAGCCCTGCCTCTCTCGAAGTTGCTTCATCAGTCAATGGTGCTCCAAGCGGCCCTCCATCTACGGAGCTCATGCCAGATGAGTCGAGCGGGTCATCGTCGCAACCAGTCGCCAGTCTTCCCGTCGTGCCCGCACCAATCACCGCACAACCCGGAGAAGCGGCTGCACCGTCGCTTCACAATGCAGAAATCGTGCACCCCTCAAGCAATCAACCGCAGAAGTCGTGCGATTCTTTCCCCGGGGGCGACCTTGTTCCACATAGAGGCCGACTGGAGGCGCGCGCTTCCAACGCGTTCTTGAAAACGAATAACTCTAACGGTCCTTCCTCACGCATCGGGTCCGCGGAGCAGTCCAACACTTCCATTATCTATGGCAAGGAATTGATCTTGAAACTCTTCAGGCGCTTGCAGCCCGGCGAGAACCCAGACGTGGAAATCGGTCGCTTCCTCACAGATGTGGTTAACTTCCCGCATGTTGCACCTTTCATGGGCGAAATCACAATGACGGCAGCGAGTGGAGAGAAAACGACCATCGCGATGCTGCAAGGACTGGTCGCGAATCGTGGAGATGGCTGGCAGTGGTTCCTCGAGCAGCTCTCTGGATTCTTTTCATCCGTCGCAGCTCTTCCAGCCCCGCAAGAAGCATCCACCCCAAGCTTCATGAGTGATCACGGACCGCTCCGTGAGGCCCTTGAGCACGCCGGACAATCGATGAAAGCCGTCGCACTTCTCGGCCGCCGCACCGCAGAAATGCATCTGGCCCTTGCCAGCCTCAACGGCGATCCTGCCTTCGCCGCCGAACCCTTCGCCACTGAAGATCTCATCCGCGACGCGCGCCGAATCGAGGCGCAGATTACGGCCGCATTCGACTCCATCAAAGCGAAGATCTCAACCCTGAACGATCAAATAGCAGGCGATGCCGGCCTGCTGCTTTCGAGGCGGCTCACCCTTACGACCCGCGCGAATTCCATCACCGGAATTGCGGCCGCGGGTCAGCGAATCCGCATCCACGGCGACTACCACCTGGGGCAGACTCTGAGAACCGGCGGAGCATCAAAAGAAGGTGGAATAGAATCGGGTGAGACAGAAGGTGATTTTGTTTTGCTTGATTTTGAAGGCGAACCCGCCCGTCCGCTCTCTGAGCGACGCCAGAAACAATCGCCATTAAAGGACGTTGCGGGCATGATCCGCTCGCTCTCCTACGCCGCTCATTCCGGATTGGATCAATTCGTTGCCGCGAACCAAGTCGCCGAACCCACACAAGACACAGAAACCCTGAGAGCATGGGCCGCCTTCTGGCAGAATTCAGCCTCTTGCGAGTTTCTGCGCGCCTATCGGGAGACCATCGCCGCCAATCCAGCTTTGTTGCCCTCGGACTTGCAGTCGCAGGCGTTACTTGACGCATATCTGCTTGAAAAGGCGCTATACGAATTAGTTTACGAACTCAACAATCGCCCTGCGTGGCTCCGTATTCCACTTGACGGCATCTTAGCCTTATAGGACATGGCCTTTTTTGAAGCCGGCTGACGAATCACCCAGCCGTTGAATCACCGCTCTCCGGGAACGTGACGATGGCAACAACTGATTCAATTTCCGACATCTCGACTCCTTCTGCTCCGCGAACTCCCAGCCTGTTGGTACTGCTCACAGCCATGCCAGCGCAACAACTCGAAGATGTCCTGGAGAACCTGACCTCCTCCTATCCCGCGGAACGCCTGGTTATTGCTACTGCGGATGTGGTCCCAAGCGATTCCTGGCCGAACCTCCGGGTCGTGCCCATCCCCCCGACAGCTGCCTCCTGGACGCTTACCGCTGCTGACTTTGTGAATGCTTATCAACTCGCCGGAGACAATGACGCGCGCGCAATTCTGGTGCTTGGACCGGGCGCCGCATCACTTCGCTCGTCCGCCCTGCGCGAACTTTCCAACTCCGTGGTAGCTGCCACCACCGACCTCGCAATTCCCTGCTACGATTTGCCTCCCCGCGCTGGTCTCGTCAATTCTGCCATCCTCTATCCACTTACCCGCGCCCTGTTCGCCTCGCGCGCACGTTTTCCGCTTGCGATCGATCTCGGACTATCGCTCAGAATGGCGGAACGCCTCGCCATTGCCGGTCAGCGCTTCAACACGGCCAACCAAGGCGATGCGCTGCTTTGGCCAACGAGCGAGGCTGCGGTCGCCGGATTCGTGGTCAACGAATTCTCAGTTGGTCCGCGCGAAATCCCTCAACCCGCCGAGGCCGAGATCAACGCGATTCTGGCCTCAGTCACTGGATCCTTGTTTGCCGATGTCGACGCAAAAGCGGCGTTCTGGCAGCGTCCCCGCCAATTGCCACCTGTGCGCTATCCGGTGTCTCAGGCACCGGCGACGGATGTTGCACCTGACATCGCCCCGATGATTGACGCCTTCCAACTCGCATACGCGAATCTCCAGGAAATCTGGTCGCTCGTCTTGCCGCCCAACTCCCTGCTCGGACTCAAGCGGCTGTCGGCCGCCAGCGCTGCATCGTTCCGGATGCCCGATGGCCTCTGGGTCCGCATTGTTTTCGATTTTCTTCTCGCCTACCGGCTTCGCACCATCAACCGCGGACATCTTCTGGGCGCGCTCATCCCGCTTTATCTAGCCTGGGTCGCCAGCCACTTCAACATCACAGCTTCCGGAACCGACCCCGAACGCCATATCGAAGCAGTCGCGGCCACCTTCGAGGCTGACAAGCCCTATCTGGTCTCGCGTTGGCGATGGCCCGACAGGTTTAACCCGTGAGCGATCGAATCCAATCCCGGAGTTGTTATCAATGGTCCGGCCAGGTTCAGCCACGTCGAAGTGCGCGAGAGCCGTGCGCCCTCGCGATAAGCGGCCACGTTCCCAGCACGCAGCAAGAGAAACCATTCAAGGAGTGAGTCCCATGCAAAACATCCTTGCCATCATGCTTCAGGCAATTCCAGACAATGCCTTGCAGCCTGTGTATGTCGACAACGCCTCGATCTGGCACCATATGTCCGACGCGCTCCATCAATCGCTCTATCGCGTTCTCACGCTGCTGATCGCTATTCTGCCTGGGATCCTCGCGTTCTTTGTCGCCCTAACCGTATTCACACTGATCGGTATGGCAGTCTCCGCATTGCTGAGGCGCGCGCTCACCATCGCAAAATTTGACAACTATCTCACCCATACTCGCGGCAACGTCGACTGGACGCCTACAACTTCGCCCACTGCGATCGTTGCCCGCGCTTCGTTCTGGGCTTTTGTCCTACTCGGACTCATCATCGGTGTCTCTGCATTCGACGCCTCTTATGCAACAGCCGCAACGCTTCCTATCTCGCTTCTGCCCTATCTCACACACGCTGTAGGCGCCATCTTCCTGCTCATTGCAGGCACACTGATCGCGCGCTTCCTGGCGCGTTCAGTCCTAATTGGGGCCGTCAATGCGCAGCTCCAATATGCACGTTTCCTCTCGCTTGGCGTGAAGTGGCTTGTACTTGTTCTCACTGCCGCCATGGTTCTCGACCACCTTCAGGTCGGCGGCGTTGTTGTAGAGCTAGCATTTGGAATCCTCTTCGGTGGCATCGTCCTCACCCTTTCACTTGCCGTTGGCCTTGGCTCCCGCGACCTTGTTAGCCGTTCCCTGGAGAGCCACGCCGATCGCACAGCCGAACATGGCGTCACGCCGCCCAACTCCCCCAGCACCATCCCCGTCGATTCTGTGCGCCATTTCTGACGACGGCCGTCTGAGACCACTCGTGACGGCTTCGTAGCAACAATTCGGAATGGTCCTGCGGAAGTCGGGACGGAGAGCCGCCTATACTGCCGCGATTGCAGAGTCGCCTCAGACTTATAAGAACTCTGTGACGGTGCAAACGCATCACCCCCGTTCCGCTAGACAGACAGATTGAGAATGCGGTTGAGACGCTGGACGAAGACACCGGGGTTTTGAAGCGGCACGCCTTCCATGAGAAGAGCCTGGTCAAGAAGCAACCACGCTGCGTCCTCGGTGACGAGATCATCGGGGCGGGCAAGCAGCTTCGTCACAATTTCGTGATCGGGATTGATCTCGAGCGTGGGCTTGGACGCTGGGATTTCTGTCTGGCCCATGGCTCGCATCATCTGCTGCATTTGCAAGGAGGGCTCATCTTCATCAGAAACGATGCAGGACGGGCTGTCCGCAAGCCGCACGGAGACGCGCACATCCTTTACACGATCGCCGAGCAGTGTTTTCAGCTTTAGTAAGAGCGGTTGGAGCGCTTTGGCCTTGTCGGGTTCGGCTTCGTCCTTCAAGTCCTCGCCGGTAGAAGTTTTGTTCACGGCCTTGAGGTCGATTTCGCAGTATTTGTCGACACCAGAAAAGATGATCTCGTCGATATCGTCATCGAGGATGAGAACTTCCAGATCTTTTTTCCTGTAGATCTCGAGCAGCGGCGAGGTGCGAAGCAGCGATTCGGCGCCGCCGGTGATGTAGTAGATATCCTTCTGTCCGTCCTTCATGCGGGATTTCGCCTCGGCAAGGCTGGTGAGGCCTTCTGCCTTGGTGGACTTGACTCGGATTAGTTCCAGTAGTGTCTCGCGATTGGCGAAGTCGCCGTAGAGGCCTTCCTTGAGGGGGCGATTGTACTGAGTAATGAACTTGAGATACTCGTCGGGCTGGCTGGTTGCGATGTTCTTCAACTCGGTGAGGATCTTCTTGACACTGGCCGTCCGAATGCTGGCGAGGATGCGGTTCTGTTGAAGGATCTCGCGGCTGACATTCAACGGAAGATCTTCGCTGTCGATGATGCCGCGAACGAAGCGCAGATACTGCGGCAGCAGTTCCCTGGCGTCGTCCGTGATGAAGACACGCTTCACGTATAGCTTGACGCCAACTTTATATTCAGCCTGATAGAGGTCAAGGGGAGCCTTCGCTGGTATGTAGAAAAGCGTGGTGTATTCAAGGCTTCCTTCGGCCTTGGTGTGAAACCAGAAGAGAGGGTCCTCCGAATCGCCGGTAATCGATTTGTAGAGCTCCTTGTAATCGTCCTCGGTGATTTCATTCTTGGGCCGGCGCCAAAGGGCACTGGCAATATTGACCTGCTCGGTGGTCCGGGTCTTGGCAGATTTCTTCTCGTCTGCGTTCCACTCGCTCTTGTCGTAGGTGAGGAAGATGGGGAAGGCGATGTGATTGGAATACTTCTTTACGATCTCCTGCAAGCGCCAGCTATTGGCGTACTGCTTGCCTTCGTCGTTCAGGTGAAGAAGCACGGTTGTACCGGCGACAGAGCGCTGCGCAGGTTCGATGTCAAAACCCGTCTGGCCGTCACTGACCCAACGCCAGGCTTGTTCTTCGCCGGCTTTGCGGGAAACGACCTCAATGCGATCGGCAACCATGAAGGCACTATAGAAACCGACGCCGAACTGGCCAATGAGGTTGGAGTCACGCTTCGCGTCCCCGGAGAGCTGCGAGAGGAAGTTCTTGGTACCGGAACGGGCGATGGTGCCCAGATTCGAGATCAGGTCCTCCTCGTTCATCCCGATGCCAGTGTCTGCAACCGTCAGGGTATAGTTCGTCTCGTCGAGCTCCAGATCTATGCGGGGATCGAATGGCAGCGCCTTGTATACATCATCAACAAGCGTCAGGTGGCGAAGCTTATCCAATGCGTCAGATGAGTTGGAGATGAGTTCGCGAAGAAAGATTTCGGGGTGAGAATAGAGGGAGTGGACAATGAGCTGTAGCAGTTGGCTGACTTCGGTTTGAAATTCACGCTTTGACATCGATCTTGGTCACCTATAGAGGAAGTATAAAACCTCGATACTCTTGAATCTACCCACCTGTCGGGACGGCCATGTCGGCCGAAATATTTTAGCGTTAAGATGTGGATTAAATCGACGACCAATGCGGACTTAGGAGTTACCTCCGAACGGCTGCGACCATGTCTGCTCGGATACCATCAAACTCTGAGGAGCGCTCCAACCGATGAATTTTGATCTCGAACGAGGTTCTGCCGAACATGCTTACAAGTTGCTTGTGGGGCTAGTTGCGCCGCGGCCCATTGCTCTGATCACCAGTATGGATGAGAATGGGCAATTGAATGCTGCACCATTTAGCGCCTACAGCTACCTCTGCACCGACCCTCCCATCATCGGCGTAGGCATCACCAATCGACCGGACCAGCGGTTTATTCCCAAGGACACAGCCCGCAATATCCGGCGCACCGGCGAATTTGTGGTCAACGTGGTCACAGAGGACATCGCAGAAAAGATGAATATCTGTGCCACTGATTTCCCGCCCGAGATGAGCGAGGTGGAGCTTGCCGGGTTTACCATCGCGCCGTCGCAGGTGGTGAAGCCGCCGCGGCTGGCCGAGGCGCACGCCGCGCTCGAATGCCGTGAGTATACGACGATGGAGATCGGCCGCTCCAGGATCATCCTTGGGCGCGTTGTCGCCATTTATGTTGAGGACCAGTTCGTCGATCCATCAGGTCCTTACATCAAAGCCGACGAATTGCATGCTATCGGCCGCATGAATGGTCTGGGAAACTACGTACGCACACGCAACGCGTTCATGACGATTCCGCGCATCTCGTATGAGGAATGGAAAAACGGGAAACGATGAACGATCTTCCCTTTGCAGGCAATGGTCTAACACAATAAGGAAGATTGCACCGAAGCCCTAGCTATCGTCTTGCGCAGACTAGAGAAAGCTGGATACCACATTGTGTCCGAGCGGCCAGTCATTCACCCACGATCGACGCGGAAACACGCGTATCCTAACAGACCGTTCGGTTTGGGTGGCTTCCCGGGTCTCAGATTCCCGCGTACCAGGCGTAGCCCGCCTCGGGCGACGCATATCCCAGACCTTTGCCAAAACGCTTGAGAGAGTCGATGGCCGTGATGGGTGGTGAGGAAGTGGCTGACACGCGTTGAGGGTAGCATAAGTCTAGCGCAGTAGACGCGAGTTTCTAATCGCCTAATTCGATCGGTTTGCCAGATGTCTTGTCAGGGAGCCTCCCAATTTGAAGTTCGCAATCATTGGGTATTTCCGGCCCAAGGGAATATTGCTTCAAACGCAAGAGTTGCGACGCAATGTGCCAGAGAAAAGCCGGGTTATTCAAAAGATAGCGTTTCCACAAACGTTTGGGATCCTGCATGAGCCGGTGTAGCCACTGCATACCAGCGCGTTTGACCCACTCGGGGCAGTCTCGAATGCTTCCCGTGTGATAGTCGAAAGCCGCCCCTACTCCGAACATCAGCGGCACCTGAAAGTAATCAATGTAACGCGCCATGAACCGTTCCTGCTTCGGAGTGCTTAGACCCACCCAGAAGATATGAGGTCTAGCTTCATGCACTTGGGCTAAAACTTCCTTCTCCTCTTGCGGAGTCAGGTTTCGGAACGGCGGCGTATATGTCCCCACCACTTGCAGACCCGGAAATCTCTTCTGGAGCGATGCGCTTAGATTATCCGCCACATCGGGTTTACCGCCGTAGAAGAAGTTGCGATAGCCTCGTTCGACCGACAAACGGCACATTGCCAACATCAGGTCCGGACCGAACACCCGATCCATATCCCGGAGGCCCTGCAGGCGGCCAACCCAGGTCATAGGCATACCATCCGGAGCATTGAGAAATGCGTGGTTCAGAATTCGGCGAAGGTCAGCATCCGCCTGGGCTTCCATCACTCCATGCACACCTGTGGCGCAGACGTAGCCATGGCCTGCCGTCGAGCTGATCCAACGGTCGGCAAGATCGACCGCTGACTCGAGATTGACCGCCGATATCTTCACCCCAAGAACATTGGCGCATGGACTTGAGAAATCAAAATCGAGCATTGAAGAACCTTCGCCGTAACTGCGGCCTTATGAAACGGTAGACTGACCCCGTTGATCGAGAAGCAACCCGCGCTATCAGCATGGTTATATGCCTCGTCGAATCGCAAAAAACAGCGTGTGAATCAAAATGGCAATATCCAGAAAGAAACCGCGGTTCCGGAGGTAGTAAAGGTCATACTGGATGTTGTCATGAATCTGAAAGGATCTGTCCGCGCTGATCTGCCACAGACCGGTAACCCCAGGTGATGCCTGCAGTCTCTGCCGATGTTCTGAAGTGTAGTCCTGCACAATGAAGGGCATCTCCGGCCTTGGTCCCACCAGCGACATGTTTCCCAGAAAGACGTTCATCAATTGAGGAAGTTCATCAAGGCTTGTCTGTCTGATAAACCTCCCGATCCTCGTAATTCGCGGATCATACGACGAGCTTGGAGAGAAATCATACCTTGGCGCGTTCGCATACATCGAGCGAAACTTGTAAATATTGAAGAGCTCTCCATTCTTGCCCACCCTCTTTTGGATAAACAACGCTGGGCCCTTCGAATCGAGCTTAATAAGGATGGCAATTAACAGGAGCACAGGAGCAACGAGGACTAACAGCAGAGAGGACACAAGCAGGTCGACCGCACGCTTGGAAATTGCGTAAGGCCAGGACATGAGCGGTTCCTGCTTGGGGACAAGCGAAAAACCGTCGATGTCAATCGATTGTGTCCACTGATGCCCGTCAAATTCCAAACCGGAAAGAAAGTCGACCCTCATTCCTACCTGGTTTGCCGCATCCGCGGCCGCAGCTTGCCTCTCCACCGAGAGATTCGGAAGCGCCACAATAAGTACGCTGCATTTGGAGGACTTCAGTATCTCCGGCGTAACCGGCCCTCGTTGAATTGGAACGGAACGGCGGCCTCGGTACCCCATTTCAAGAATGCAGTTCCCATCCAGGGCGGAATTGTCGTCGATGACCATTACTGGGAAAAAACCCATCCTGACCGAATGAAAGAGAGCTGACACGACGCGCTTACCTGCGGATCCAGCTCCATAGACCACCGCCCGATCCATACCATAGCCCATCGTGTGAAGGGTGCGGACAATTGAGAAGAAGATCACCTTCTGCAGAATCAACAGGACAGGAATCAGAACAAGCGCGATAAGAACAGCTGCAATCGAAACGTCGATCCCTAGAATAAGACTGAATGCGAGGAGCACGAGTACGGATTGAACAGGGACCCGAATTGCGCGCTCTGTTTCCCGTATTTGGAGCAGGCTGCCACCTCCACGATAAGCTCCATTCCACTGTAGAAACAGCACGGCGCACATGCCAACCAAGACACTTGCGGCCGCCGCCTGCCGCATCGGAGATTGAGCTTGACTGTCGACATGCAGCGAAACATAGAGAGCATAGGATGCAAGCATGCCGGTCGAACATGTTAAGAAGTCTACTGCCAATTCGACGCAGACGAGCACACTCCGAAACAGCCGCGTCGAGGCCTTCCGCATTCTTCTTTTCGGGGCCGCAATTGCTTCGGCATACAAGCGCGGCGTTGCGGATTCAGAAGCACTCATGCTCATCTCCTATCCTCTGCACAGCCGACAAGCCATTCGACATTTTCATAGGGGCAGCCTTCCCGATGCCGTTGCGTTCAGCGAGGCGTCAACAGCGGCATTCCCCGTGAAAACAGCTGACGTTATGAGCCTCCGATAGAGACTTATGTATTGTTTCGCCAGCACCGGAGCGGAGAACTGCTCAAGAGTTCTCGGCGATCCCTTCGGTTCGTTGAGAGCAGCAACAATTGCAACTGCGAGCGTTTCCTCGGCGCTTTCGTCCAATGCGACAAATCGGCATTGCCCATCTCCTACTTCGCGAAAAGCCGGTATGTCTGAGCAGACGATTCGGCAGCCTGCAAGAAGAGCCTCGACGATGGGCAAGCCGAACCCCTCCGTAAAGGAAGGAGACACAACTGCTTCACAGCGCATATAGCACCATTGCAATTCCGACTCCGATACCCCTTCAAGGAAACGCACTCTGGGACCGAGGCCAAGGGTTGCCACGAGCCTGTGAATCTTGCGAGTCTCCGGCCCAGCAATTCCAATGATCACCAGCTTCATATTCGATACAACATCACCAGCGCGCAACATGCGGCTGAATGCGCGGACCAACAGAGGGATATTCTTGTTACGGCGATGCTGAGCGACACACAGCAGAAACCGCTCGCCCCTCAAAATTGGAACTGGTGGCTGTACGTTGCTGACGGGCTCGGCCTCGACGCAGTTATAGATCCGCACCGCCTTTTGCCGCGCGGCGATGGGTGCGTACTGCCTCAAACGGAGGCGCGTAGTCTCCGAAACACAGGCGATTGCGTCAACATTGCGCAGGCATTGCTGCAGAACCATTCGGTTGAAAATGAACTTCGGAAAGCCAAAGTTCATCGGGACCTCATAGGGATATAAGTCGTGCAGAGTTACTAGTGTTGGGCAACGAAATGCAGTCGCATTCACGGGCATGGGGTAGGACAGATGGACCAGATCAGCCCGCAGTCGAACTGCCAGCTCCGGTAGTCTGCGGTAATACCACAGATTACGACTTATAGAAGATCGGTCCATTTCGGCTATGTGTATTTCAATCCGCGCATTTTGATGAAAGTCCTCCGCCTGGAGGAAATTTCGCTGCCACGGCGCAATCACTAGACAGAGCGATGAGATCTCCGGCTCTGGCAACAGGCAGCGCGCTACATTCAAGGCGTGACGCTGCAATCCGGACATGTTGGAGGCGAACGAGGCGGCAGCAATGAGAATCTTCAAAGTTTCGCCTCCTCTTGAACTTCATACGCAACGGCCAAAGATGAAGCATGGTTCCTCCCACTCTTCCCAAAGTTGAGGCGCGTAAGTAGCGGCAGATAGACAAGCAATGCAACCGAGCCGTAGCAGAGCCGGGAAAGCGCCAAACCCTGAAGTCCCATGTAACGCAGCAGCACCATCATCAGCAGCAACATCACCGCTCGCGACCCCATGCCGATGAAGGCAACCGTCCGGAAAAGGCCGAGTGCCTGCATGGCATAGGTCCCAGTGACGCCCAACCCCATCAAGGCCGAACCCATAACAATCGGCGTAAGAATCCGTGACGCTTCTTGCGCGACGGCCGGCCCCGCCCAAAGACGAATGAGCCGGTCGCCTACCAGAAGGAGCGCACCTGCGCCGCAAGCCACCATCAAGAAGTTACAAACGAAAGCTTTCAGCAAAGTCCGCTTCAATGCCGCGCTTGAAATGGTGCTCGCCCGGCCCGAAAGATACGGAAAAAGAAAATTGAGTCCGGATGCCGAGAGGCCTAAGATCGGGTGCGCAAACTGCACGCATAAGGAATATGGAGCAACTGCGAGCGCTCCCAGCGAAACGCCTAGAAGGATTCGGTCGAACTGTCCGAAGACCACCGCGCTGATAGCCTGTAGCCAGACGAAGACGCCAAGTCCCAGCAAGATTCGCGTCTCACTGGCCTGAAAAACTGGCCACAGTGAAACCGGACCAAGAATCCTGCGAAGCTGACGAAACTGCATGTACGTGCCCAGAGCCATGACGATGGCCGTGGCCACCAGGATGCTGACCGTCCCATGCCCCAACCATGCGAGCGCTGCAGCTAACCCAAGCGTCAGGAGCCGAACCGCAGTGCTGATTTGCACAGTGCCGCGATACTGCTCAAAGGCGCGCTGCGTACTTACACCGACAGTTTCAACAGATCTCAGAAGAATCAAGACGCTCGCGATTCTGAGTGAGATCAGGCACTCAATGGACGGCGTCTGACGCGCGACGGCGATATGAGAAGCCGCAAATGGTGCAGCGATCCATGCAATCGTCATAAGCATCAAGCCAAGTACGAGGTTGATGCCCAGCATGCTGCGCACGGTGTGCGGAATCAAATCAGGTTCACAGGCCCCACGCAGATGAGCAACACGTTGAATATTGGCGTCCGAGAACCCTGACGCAATGATTCCGCCTGCGCTGATCACTGCCGTCGAAATCATCCACAGCCCGTATTCCGATGCGCCGAGTCTGTGCAGAACAATCGGCGCTACCAGCAGCATTCCAAGCGGATACGAGACGTAATCCAGAACGCCATAGGCAGCATTTGTGAGGTGCCTCCTCATGCCGCGCCTCGATTCAAAGTGAAGATCGAGTGAATGCGATTCCGCAGTACTGGGAAGACTTCCGCCGCAAGTACTTTGCGTGGATCTCTTGTATCCACGGTGGACCAATGGTTGCGCGCCAGTATCCAAGCCGACCCGCACATGAGTGAAAAGCAGGTGAGCAGCAGACTAAGGAGCAGGCGCGGCGGAAAGGACTTCTTCTCTGGAATTCCTGGGACATCGATCACGCTTACAGCAGACACGTCCTTCGCTTCTTCGATGCGAGCCATTTCGTATTGCTGCGTAAGCAGTTCGTACAATGTCTCCTGAACCCGCACGTTCCTGTAGAGATCCGCATAGGGAACGGCGAGGCGCGGAAGTTGGCGCAATGGAGGATAGAGTTCTCCCTTCTTGTCACCGCTGATAGGGTCCGTCCCGGTATCGTCATGCATCTCCTCCGCAGTAAGAGGAGCCGAGGAGCCGGTCATCTTGGTTAGCTCTGCTTTCAGGCTCGCAATGCGAGCTTCTGTTTCGCGAACTCTCACATTGCCATCGCCATAAATCTGGCGCAACGACTCAAGGCCGGATTGCTCGATCAGCAATTCCGCCTGTACTCGAGCGCCAGCGTCCACCATGGCACGAGTTTGCTCTTTAATGTCAATAGTGCTGCTCCTGCTCGAGAATTCGCTCAACTGCAGCTGCGCTTGCTCAAGATCCGCCCGTACTTTCTGCAGGCGCTGTTCAATGAAGACACGCTCCCGATGCGCAGCCGATGTATTGGTCCGCAATACCACGTTATTCAACTCGTCGAGATACCCCTGCGCCAGGTCGCGAACTCGCGTGCGATCTGTATCTACCACCTCTATCGTGATCACGCCGCTCTTCTTGTCCTCGGAAATCTTCGTGCATCGCGCGAGATGTTTGGCCGCATCGACGCGATATTTATTGTGGTAAACATGCATCAGGTCGAACCGGTCGATAAGACGACCCGTCACGGATCCGCTGCGCAGCAGGTCAATGTACAGCGCGGTAGACGTGTGCCCTCCCAGCAGTCCACCTGCCAGACTGCCTAAGGCTCCCAGGTTCCCCGAGTGGGCGGTGAGAGCGGCAAGCAACATAGCGCTGGAACCCTGCTGATCCGGCGGCATAATGCTGGTTGTGGACTTGTACTGCTTGGGAATAGCAAACGCAATCGCCAAACTCATCAGAAGCGAAATTGCGGCGATCCGCGCAAGGACCAGTCGGTGCTTCCAAAGCAACATGGCGCGGACCGCCCATTGCGGCTCCTGAACTATCTGCATCGGCTCTTCTCGTTCCAGAATTGCGATAACGGAGTCGGGAGTCATCGTCTCCTCCCCTGTGCCCAAGGCCGCATCAGATACGCAGACGCGAGCTTGCTGTGCGTTTTGCGATTCTGGAAAACCGCCGACTTGAAGATTGAGTGTCATCATTCACCACAAAACAAGAGGCCCGAGAGTTTGCGCCACCGAATGCCAGCGACTAAAGCGTCGCGGCCGCCACGCCCGCAGTGATCGCGATAGAGGAAGCTATCTGGCCTGTCGCCAGAAGGTTCCTCCAGAACAGTGATCCACCGATGATCTTTTGCGGTACTACAACCACATCGCCTGGATTGAGCCGAGTTGAAAGAACTCCGCCTTCGAACTTCCCCATTGAGCGGCGACCTATCACAGATCCGTTCGCGCGAATAATGAATACTTCCTTTCGATTCGCCGTCGCGTTGGTACCTCCCGCGTGGCTGAGATACCATTCGGCCGTCTTTCCTGGTGAGAACGTCAGAGCGGTCGAGTTGTACACCTCGCCGCTCACAAGCACGAATCCGGGCCGCTTGGGGATGGAAATCACATCGCCGCGGCGCAACTCGATATCTGCGGGCGTATTCGCCCAGCTGTCAATATCTGCGCTGATTTGAATCACCATGCGACCGGTCGGCGGGTGAGCCTTCAAGTCGGAGATCACCTGATCCTGCTGCTCCTTGATGAGCTGAACAGTCCCGGATGATCCCGAGCTTCCTACACTGGGCGACAGCTTAGCCGCCGCCGAATTGGTTTCTATCTGACGGATCAGCTCGTCGCGACTCTTTTGCTCCAGTTCCTTCACCTGATCGCGAATCAGTACAGCACCCATCGGGTAGGCTTGCGGCAGAAAACTACCCGCTCTCCGTAGTACTGAGCTGAGGCGCTCGCCTTCCTGAAAACCATAGCCGCCTGGATACCTCACTTGGCCGTTGACTGTTACCGACTCGCCAATGTTCTCCCAGTTCGTGATCTGATGGACCGCCAGAATATCTCCGGGCTTCAGGGGGACGTCCGCGTGTGGATCGGTTCCTGTAACTGCGGCGCCAATCTGGACCGTCGCGATGTTTTCAACCACTCCGTTTCCGCTCTTCACGTCGTAGCTGGTCAGATCGGCGCTCTCCAGTAGGGCGTCGCGCTTGAATCCCCCTGCTATCCGCACCAGTTGCGCGGCAGTCATACCCTGAGACATGGGGTATTCGCCAGGGCGCAGGACTTCACCGGTAATCGTCACTTTGGGTGCATCGATTTGATAGCGCCCGAAGATGCGAACCGTATCGAATGGCCGCAAGTCAACGTTCATATTCCCGATCAGTACATCGGGAACATTGAAGTCGATGACTTCAACATGCAAGTCAGGAGGAATCAGACGAACAATTTCGCCGTGAGCAGCAGGCTCCGGCAACATGTCCTGATAACTGCGAAGTACATCGCTGAGGCGCATGCCGTCGGTGTATGCCAGTCGCCCGGGGCGCACAACGTGACCAGCGAGATAGATAGCACGCTGACTGTAAGGCAGGATGGGATCAACGCGGACGCGGTCTCCGTCTTTAACTGGGAACGCGGTAATGGCACCTTGATCCGACAGCGAGCTTTGATTGCCGGTGCCGGGCAGAGTAAGCGTCTCACGCTGATGATTGGGATCGATGCGTTCGATTCTGATGTGGCTCAACGAAGCCGCGACAGTGAATCCGCCAGCGTCGTCAATCACAGTAGAGAGCGTTGACTCCCCAGTCTTGAGTTCGTAGATAGCAGGACGCTTGACTGCTCCAGAAACGGCAACCAGGGGACCCGCGGGAGGCACCAAAAGAGTGTCCCCACTTTCAAAGGAAGCACTGCCTTTGCGGATGCCGTGAAGCAGGAAGTCGTACAAATCCACATCTTCGACGAGTTGTTTTCCACGAAGGTGGCGCAGGGTGCGAAGCGAGCCGGCCGCGGTTGGGCCACCCGCCGCATAAAGTGCACTCACGGGAGTTGAAAGAGAGCTGATGTCGTAGCCGCCCGGCCTCTGCACGTCGCCCACTACATAGACGCGCACCGACCGCAGACGCGAGACAGTCACTGCAACCTGCGCATTGCGATACTGCTGCTTTAGCGCGCCCTCTATCAATGTCTGCGCCTTTCCTAGTGGCATCCCTGCGATGTCGATGGAACCCGCTTCCGGCAGAAAGATGCTGCCGTCGCGGTCTATGGAGCGCATAATGCTCTGAGTCGTGCCACCCCAGAGGTGAATTGTGAGCGTATCCCCAGGCCCGAGGACATAATCCGGGCCGAGTGGAATGTCGAGTGGCGTATCTCGGGCTGATACTCCGCGCGCTACTGCAGAGAGTTCGCGATTTAGGAAGACGTCCGATCCGAAGCGCTTCAAACCTGCGGTCTCGTTCGGGATTTGAGTGTAGAGATCGCGGAGAGATTGCAGATCGTAAGGCGTTGGCTGGTGCAGAACCTTGGGCACGTCAGTCGACGCGTTCGACTTCTCCTGGTTGCGCGGATACTCTCTCTGACTTAGTTGGTTGCGATTCAAGCGCATTGCATCCGAGGCTGTCGCCGAACCTGTAACCCCATCTGTCCCCACGAACCCACTACTAGTGCGGTTCCCTGTGTCGGCTCCGACTGCGCCACCATTCAGCGGAAGAGAACACTGAGTCGACGACAGTGGATTGTTGCCATTCTGCTCTGTAACGCCCGATCCCGTGGACTGAAGATCGTCGTCAGACACATATCCGCGCGCGCGCAGCACCGTCGTGATGTTTGCCCGCAATTCGGAACTCGACGCGATCTGGCTGTACAGCATCTGATCGGAAATATCATTGGCATCCATCTGGACACCCTGCTGCTGCATGCGATCTGCTAACTGAGACTTCAACTCCTCTACAAGATCGGGGCTCTGCTGCAGGATGTTGTCGATCTGGTCCGCCGAGAGCGCAGAACGCGAACCCGCGATTCCGGGACTTACCAGTGGGCTGTTATCCCCTCCTGAGGCGCCGCCGTAAGTCGGCAACGAGCTCGACGGGCCGGTATTTTGATCTGCCTGTGAATCCGTCGTGCTCTGCATCGAGGTGGGAGAGGATGTCGTCTGGCCGCTCGTTCGGGGAGCTTCCATCAACAAAAACATGAGTAGGTATGTCGCTGATAAGCCGGCAATTCGCAACGTACTCGCGCACAAAGCTGCGATGCGGGAGCATTGACTCCGAGTCATGCTTTTCAAGCGGGTAAGGGTAACGAACTGCCGCATAGGCCTCATTGCACTTCAGCTTTGAACGTAAGGAACGGTGGGAACCCGGGTGTCATGCGTTCGTCAGTGAATTGTCATTCCTTTGTTTTTCGCTTTCTGAGCGGCTTACGTAGTGATTTCACAGGAGTTCTGAGGATGGGATAAACTGCGTCCCGTGTGGATACTTCTGGCATTGAGTTGCTTCGCCCAGAAAGAATGACATTGCGCAAACAATTGCCTGACATCTCGGCGTCGGCGAGGTGTTAACCCTTGTGAATGCGGTGACCCATTTGGCAAGCGCGATGCGGAACTATCGCAGTGAACGGCTCGCAGTTGATAACCGCTCGATCACGCGTGAGCCTTGCATGGGAAGCTCATAAGGTATGACTGGTGAAGAAATGCAACTAGCAACTTCGGCGGCAGTCGAGGCCCGCACACATCGCAGACCACAGGAGGCGCTCCTTTGCGATATGGAGCTGCCACACAGTGGCGTCTATTATCCCTTGGGCTATCCCGTCGAGATCATTACGAATGACAGGGTCGTATTACAGGCTGCGAATGAGAGCTTTGGACATGGCCGCTTGTCCCGGATCAGTGAGGTATTACGGGTTCGCGTCGGAGTGACTGACGAAGGTGGATCGGCGTGCCCGCCAGAGCCAACTCGGCGAGAATTCAATCACTTGTATTCGCTGGTTGCGGACGTGCATAACCAGGCTCTCCTCGACTTAAGGTCATATATCAACTTCATATGGATAACAAACTCTGCAGTGAGTAACAGACTCTATTTCCGTTATAACTTTCTTGAGAAAGCTGTCTACTTGCTCCTGGGCGCGTCCGTAGTAACGGATCTTCACGCCGCCTGCGTCAGCAAGAACGGGAATGGCGTTCTTCTCATCGGCGACTCCGGCGCAGGGAAATCTACGCTTGCTTATGCATGCGCACGGGCCGGCTGGACGTATACTTCCGACGACACAAGTTATCTCATCAACGACTCGATTATTCCCCGTGTCATTGGACATGCCCACCGTGCGCGTTTCCGCCCGTCCGCGAAGGCGCTCTTTCCGGAGCTTGAACCCTTTGGGTTAACACCGCGACTTGAGGGAAAGCCCTCGATTGAAGTTTCGATCTCAGAACTTCCGGTCCCGAATACAGCGACCGAGGCGATTGTGAATTCCATTGTTTACTTGAACCGGTATCCTTCCGCAGCGGGAAGGTTGATTCCCTTGCCGAATGGAACGGCGACACAACGCGCCTGCCGAGAGCTCTACTCCGCGG
>JBAWCO010000300.1:0-2510 GCA_049590315.1 Occallatibacter sp.
GCCCTGATCTGTGCGTAAACAGAGGGCCTTTCAGGAGTGAACGTCACATAATTGCGGGCTATATCTGGGCGAGGAAGGACATCAGGTCAGGGTTGTCGCGCCAGTGTTTTGGTGGTCGTGTGCTCTCCACTGCGCACAGGCCAAGAGCTTTGGCTTTCATCTGAAGGTCGGTTTCAGCGTAGATGTTGGTGGTGTTGATGGACACATGGCCAAGCCAGGCGCGGATGGTGTTGATGTCGACACCTGCACGAAGAAGATGCGTGGCGGTTGTGTGGCGGATGGTATGCGGGCCGATCCGTTTCTTGCTCATCTCTGGCACGCGGCTCATGACTTTTTGCGCATAGCGCGTTACGATCTCATGGATGCCGAAGCGCGTCAGTTGTTTCGAGCAGCGATTGAGGAACACTGGTTCTTCTCCGCTCCGCCCGGCGACGAGGTTTCTCAGTGTCGCGGTTGTGGAGGCCCAGAGCGGACAGATGCGACTTTTTCCTCCCTTGCCGTGAAGACACACAGAAGAGAGGGTACTGTCTGCACCGCTATGCAGGCTGAGATCATCGATGCACAGTTTGGCTGCTTCATCAGCCCGTGCTCCCGAGTTGTACATAAAGAGCAGCAGGGCGCGATCCCGATAGCCGAGTATAGTGGCTGGGTTGGGAGCATCAAGCAGAGCATCGATTTCCGGCTTTTCGAGATAGCAGACTGGCATGGGGGCCGAACGCTTGGTTTTGACGGTGCGGAGTTGCGCACACCAGTCCAGATATTCGGGGCATCGTTCCGCGATGAAGCTGGCGAGTGCATGGATGGCCGCAAGGCGCTGATTGCGACTGGCGATGCTGCATTTCCGCTTTTCTTCGATGTGCCGCAAGAAGGCGCGCAATAAGTCCGCATCGATGTCTGCGACGAGCAACTCGTCCACTTTCTTATGTGTCGTGGCGGCAACGAACACCACCAGCAGGCGAACGGCATCGCGATAACTCTGTTGTGTGTTGCGGGCCAGATTCCGTTCCCCTACGAGGTATTCCAGCAGGAAGCGCCTGATCCATGAACCGAGGGCTGAGCTATTCTTCATGGCACGCTCCGTATACCCAGTTCTGGAAACGGCGGTTGGCTTCTCCCAGCAACTCCGGTGTCATGGTCAAGTAACATTGCGTCGAGTGCAGATCGACATGTCCAAGATAGGTGGACAGGGCCGGCAGAAGAAGTTGCACGTTCGCACCAGTCCTATACCATTCCGTCAGCCTGTGGACGGCGAACGTGTGCCGCAAGTCATGAAGCCGCGGCTGACGAGAGTTCGTGTCGTTGCGTCTAATTCCCGCAAGGATGCACAGGCGGCGGAAGTTGGCGTCTACAGTAGAGTGGCCGAGGCGCTTATGTTGCCGCGACTGGAAAAAGGGCCTATAATGCTGGTTCCATCTTCCCGGCGTGGCCAGATACTTTCGGAGGACCTTGACCACATCGGCTCCCAGCGGAACAAGTCTGGACTTGTAGAACTTTGTCCCGTGGATGGTGATCACGCCCCTGTCGAGATCCACCTCAGCCATACGCAGTCTCAGCGCTTCACCCACACGCATACCCGTTCCGTAGAGGAACAACAGCAGGGTGCGAAGCGTACTTTCGGAGGTTCGGCATGCCGCACGTTGCTGACAACGAGGCACTGCGTCCAACAGCAGACGAAGCTCCCGACGGGAGTAGATATACGGAACGAAGGTCTGCTTGTACTTGGGAACTGCGAGTGGCATAGGAACAGCATTCACTTTTCCTCGGCATTGCCAGTGCACGAAGAAGTCTCGCAAGACCCCATATTTCCGGCGCCAGGCCGCGGGTCCGGTCTGCGGAACGTCCAGGAACTGTTTCACCTCCGGAGGTGTGAACCCTTGAAGGGATCTATTGCCGTAACGACGAGAGAACGCGCGGAGTACAACAGTTGGACCATCGAACTTCTGGCCCATTGTCCGCCGGTACGTAATATAGTTATCGACCGCCGCCGCGAGTTTCATAGCAGACCTCCGAGATCGAAGTCCGCCACGAGCCGCAACTGTTGAAGATGAACCTTGGCATAAATGCTCGTGGATCTGTGGTCGCGATGGCCCAGCAGATCTCCGATCTCCTTCATGGATGCACCTTGTTCCAGCAAGTGAGTTGCACACGCATGCCGGAGGCTGTGCGGACCGCGCCGACGGCATCGGATGCCTGCCGTCTTCATTCCCCTACTCGTGATTTTCCAGAGAGCGCTACATCCGATCGCCCGGTATGGTGGCTTCAGCGTCAGGAACAGATTCCGGCAAGAGGACCGTGGCCTCGCCTTCTGGATGTATGCCAGGATGGCATCGCCTACTTCACGCTGCAGAGGATACTTCTGAGCGCCTCCGCGTTTAGAGTGATTCACCGTGAACGTCTCCGAGCACCAGTCGAAATCACTCAACAGAAGACGCGTTACCTCGCCGCTGCGCAATCCGTACAGGGCCAAAAGGAGCAGAACGGCTTTGGCGCGCAACGCGGCCGCATTGTTC
>JBAWCO010000301.1:0-11229 GCA_049590315.1 Occallatibacter sp.
GCTCCCTTGGCCAAAGTTATTGCTGTCTGAAATAAAAATAGCCTTCCTCGATACGCGTAGCATCTCCGATACTGCTTTCGACGGCACAGGGATATGATGCAATGCTGCAAATTCGCAGACAAGATCAAACGAGCCGTCGCCAAACCCAAGGTTCATCGCGTCGCCGTCGATAAGCTCGGCCTCCGACAGTCCTTTTGAATGTCCGACTGACCGAAGTTCCGGCGATGGCTCAATTCCCACGGCCGCAATGCCCGGCATGTCTCTCTTGATCTCTAGCAGGGCCCGGCCTGTGCCAGAGCCAATGTCCAAAATCGACTGTATTTCTAGGGATTCGAGAGTTGAGAGCATGAAAGTTAGCGCAAAGCTGTGTTCGCCACCCTCATGCAAGTGCACCTGATCATAAGCAACTGCAGCCTTTGCATAATAGTCGCGCTGAATCTGAACTGCCTCGCTCTTGGCAGCGCCTAAAACGTCAGGCATAAATTTCCTCCACCGACCAGATCCGAATCTTTTCCCACCTAGACAACGGGAGTATATATCACCATTGACCGATGCGTAGCTCATTTCGGTTTGCGCGATCAAAGGCGGCGCTCCCCTACGCCATGATGGCCTACGAGCGAATCGTGAACTCGACCGGCTTCCCTGAGACCCTCCGCATCATCATCGTCGGTGCTGCCAAGAAACCTTAACAAATCTGCAGGTCCGCGCAGATAGGAGCGGAATCGAGTGATTGCTTGGCCCGCCACGCAAAACACACAGCCACGAGGTCAGTGAGGCACATCACATCGAGTGCGATGCGGAATCGCGGCGCACTGATCGTGATCAGGAAAGGAATCATGTAAGCGATCACCGTGTAAGGCACAATCGCGCCGACAATGCCCTCGCCTGGCCTCGGAAGCGCTATTCGCGCAATCAACCACAGCGGAAACAGACACGCCGCCAAGATCTTCAAGACTCCAGCCACGGACCTTCCCTTGTGAACCCACAGATCCGGCCTCAGAAGATCAAGTAGCTTCACGGCCGTCAGTTTCACCATCGTTAACGGATGGGTTTCCATAAACTTGAGTGCTTCGCGCTTGTAAATCGGCTCGAATTTCAAGTTTCGCGTCTCATTGTCGTCGGGTAAATTGTCCGGGCGATTCCAATCGTGGTATGCGATGATGCCGCGGTCCTTTAGCGCCATCGTAATGGTTCCCTCTGCCGCGTCTTCGTATTGGGTCATCATCTCCCCTTCGGTATACTCATTGGCCCCGGCAAAGAGGTTATAGGGGCCCATATGTGGCCAGAAGACGGCGCCGTGTGCCGACATACACACAACGGCATAGACTACGAAAGCAATCAGGCCTTGAGCTGAGACGCGCAGAAGCCACCACGGCAGCTTGAACCGCCAGAATAGCAGCCACGAGAGGGGCAGCAGCAACAGCAGGTTGGGCCGCGAAACAATAGCAACGCCCAGGATGATCCCCATCCCGATGTCAGCAGGATAACCGGTCTGTGAGCGAATCAATTGCAAGACAGTCGCCATGAATGCCAACAACACTGCGCTTGCTAGAACAATGCTCGGATCAATCCGGTTCACGCTAAGGAGAATGTCAGGGTAGAGCGAAAAGAGGGCTGTAACCAGAAAAGTCTGCTTGTCGCTGATTCCGTATTGCCGCAGCAGTATCCAAACTGAGCAGGTCCAAAACAGGTAGATGATTATGTTAGCAACGGCCAATCCGACGTCACCATGTAACAGAGAAATGAAAAGACCTACAAAAGCCGGATATCCGATAGGAAGAAAAACAGTTGAGATATGGTGAATGCGTGCAAATTCGATTGACGGAAAGCCATACTCTCTGAAATCTAGGCGAAAAGGCAACATTGTGTGCGCGATGAAACCAAGACCCAGAGCAAATAGAAGGTTTAGCGAGAGCCAGAGAAACCCCCTCGATTTACTTCCGCTCATTCATTTCCCTTTCCTCTAAGCCGGTTATGTTGCTCGGATCTTAACATGTGATGTGGCCATTTCATTTTGGTTTGCGCGTTCAAAGGCGGCGCTCCCCTACGCCATGGTGACCTGTCAGCAAACCGTGAACTCGACCCGCTTCCCTGAGACCTTCCGCATCATCATCATCGGTTCTGCCAGGAAGTAGTAGCCAGGGCATTTGCGGACATAGGGATAGGGCGAGTGACCCGCACAGTTTCACCGATTCACATTTTATGTATGTCGACCACAGAGTTTCCGCGTAACTCTTTTACTAGTTCTTGAGATCCGGGACATCAACATTCATCCGCCAAACGGACTGCGGGAAACTTTCCTGCGCTGCTTATGAACTAAGATTTGAAGCAGGTGGCGGGCATCGGAGGACGGGATGGTTATTGTGAGATCGGGGAGTAAGATGAAATGACTCGAAGCAGCTTTACGTCAAAGCTCTACTACGGCACCTGCTGCCTCGTGCTTTTTTTTGTGGCCGCGGCCGCTTCATTCAACGACTCCCTTAACAGATGGCACGTAGACAATATTGCTCCAGCCTCGTTGCATGCTATGGGCTCTTACGGGTCCGATCTCGATGGGACCGACGAACGCCCTTTTGTATACAGGCAACTGCTTCCAATGCTGGCTAACTGGATCGACGCGCGATTCTCAGAACAGGCCAAAGACAGACTCTTCAATTTACGGGGCCACCACGGCGGGCCGCCAATCCATGATCGCATCGACTCGCCCTATTCCCGAGACCGGACCTTTTTCCTGCGCTGGTGGGTCACCTACGCGGTGATATTCCTGTTCGCATGGCTTTCTGTATATGCAATGTATCTCCTGTGCAAATCGCTGGGGTTTCCTCCTCCGGCATCAGCATTGGCCGCCATTGGCATGATTCTATTGATGCCATATTTTGAAGATCAGGCGATTCATCTTTACGATTTTCCTGAGATGGCATTCCTAATGCTAGCTGCCTGGATGGCGATCAGATTCAATTGGTGGTGGATGGTTCTGTTGGCGGCGCTCGCGACATGGAACAAAGAATCGTTTCTTCTTTTCGTTCCGACGCTTTATCCATTAATGCGCCTGAGGAACTCGCGCACTACTGCGTTGGCCGGTACCGGGGTTATCGGATTGACTTCCGCAGTAGTCTATTTTCTTCTTCGCTTGCGGTTTCAACATAATCCGGGAGGGACGGTAGAGTTTCATCTCATGGACCAGATCCATCAGCTGCCAGGTTTTATTGATCCGCGGCGTATGGGCTTTGAAAAAGTCTACGGCCTTTGGCTGCCCGGGACTGCAAATCTTTTTGTGGTGGCCTTAATCGCATCCACAACGTGGCGGGTCTGGCACACGCTCCAGCGTCCGATACAACGCCATATTCAGATTGCTGCAATCATCAGCTTTCCATTGTTCGTACTTTTTTGCTCACCCTACGAGTTGCGCGATCTGAGCTTTATGTACCCCGGGCTTCTGATTCTGCTGGCCGCAAATCTATCCGTATGGATGGGCGAACAGACCAGGGATGCAACACTTCAACCAGTGTGAAACCGCGACGCCGGGTGCTGGGGAAATACGTGAACCGGATGATCCTGCTTTCTTTCGACGTGTCCAGTGCGTCGCAGGATTGAGCGCGACGTCGACAAGGACCAAGGTCAGCGTCATCATTCTCGGCGACGCCAGCAAGCCTTAGCAGGTCGGCCATCTCTAGCATGATGAAGAGGTATTTTGTGACCCAGATGCAGCTTCAGGAGGTATCCTCGTCGCGACACTACGGCGCGCTAGATGGGATACGCGGGCTTGCCATTCTCCTTGTCTTCTTCTATCACTACGGGGATCTTAGCCAGTCCTCTTCCCGACTGCTGCGGTTCGTGGGCCATGTTAAGAGCAGTGGCTGGATCGGCGTTGACATTTTCTTTGTCCTCTCCGGCTTCCTCATCACGGGAATACTCTACGAATCTCGCAACGAAATCCACTACTATCGCCGTTTCTACATCCGCCGTGCGCTGCGCCTTTTCCCTGTCTTTTACGGCGTTTGCCTGGTAACGCTGCTTCTCGCTCCCGTGCTGCATTTGCAATGGCACTGGTCCTATCTGGCCATCTTGCTATACGGGACAAACATTATTGTGGTGCTTGACCCCCTAACGCGCCGGGTTGGTCCGTTCGAAATCACACCTCTATGGTCTCTCGCGCTCGAAGAGCAGTTCTACCTTCTTTGGCCGCTCGCGGTTCATCTGCTCAAAACAAGGGAAAGAGTCTTGCGGCTTTCTCTTGGCGTGATCATTCTCGCCTTTGCTGCCAGAATTACTGCGCTGCACACTGGTGTTCCCGTGGCCGCCATTTATTGGGAGCTTCCCACCCGGATGGATTCGCTTGCCGCCGGCGCAGCGTTGGCGCTATTGCTACGGGGGCCGAAGAAGGAACGCTGGGAATCGATTGCCCGCCACAGCCTAGTGCCCTTGTGGTCGGCGCTTCTGCTAATGGGTGTATATGAGCACGGGCTTGGCCTTCTCGACCCCATCACCATTGTTGCCGGTTATACGCTGCTGGCACTGGGATCCGCCGCGCTGATCGCGGAGGCTTTGCGCCCGTCCTCCTGGATCGCGCTGATCTTCAGCAACCCGATGCTGCGCTTCCTAGGAAAAATCAGCTACGGTCTTTACGTCTACCACACCTTGGCGTGGACTGGAGCCAAACCCGTGTTTGACTTTCTCCAGCGCCACCTGCACTCGCAGTTGGCAGCGGGAATCGGGGTCTATGTGATTTTCTTCGGCGGGACGGTGCTCTTCTCATATCTTAGCTACAGGTTCTATGAAGTGAAGTTTCTACGCTTGAAGGATTCTCTGGCTCCTGCCCCGAAGAGAGCCCGGCCGGCATGAGAACCCCAGATTGAGTTTTAATGAGTGCAGGTGTCCCTGGGCGCGGCTTTTTCCGGCACGACAACGCCACGTGCCGCCAAAATGAAGTCACAATGGCAACTGGCTGGTTCAAGAGATCGAGAGCTGACGCCGGGTTGGGTACTGGTAATTTGACTCAGATATCACTCAGGTATCATGGAGCCTGATAAGTGATATGCGGATACCGTGCCCCAATTCGATACCACTAGTGCCAGCTTTCCTTTTTCTCGGCACGCTGCTAGCGGTGCAACTGATGGAGGGCACCGACCCGGCCTTCGCGGCGTTGATGCTTTTGGCGCAGATTTTTGCCATTATGGCCTTCAATACTTTAGGCGGCTTTTCACACGTCGCAGGATCGATTTGCCTATTTTCACTTTTACCGAACGTGACCGTGCCTGAGATCGCCCACGCGGCAGTTCTTCAGCCCGGAGACTTTAGCCTGCTCGCGTCTTTGCAACTAGCGGGGATCTGCGCGGTTTTCTATGCCAGCTTCTATGCTGCTGCACGATTCGTGGTCCAACTTCCCACCCCCCGGCCTTTTCTGGATCGGGTCAAGTTCACGATGATAGAATTGCGCGCGATCAGCCTCATTGCCGTGATTTGCTCTGTCAGTATCTTTGCAGCGAGTTTGGCAGGAGGAGAGGTGCAGAGCGGCTCCGCCCTGGCTGCCGTGAATCACTTTTACCCGATTTTGAATCCGTTGTCGGTGGTCTTGGCCACCTACGTGCGATTGCAGTCGACTCAAGGCAGGTCCGCCATGAATTGGTACATCGCCCTTCTTCTCGCCATAACCACTTTACCGGGTATTCTCAGCGCTTCCAAGGAAGGGATGCTATCTCCGGTGTTCTGCTGGCTAGTTGTGTGCGCCATTCAGGGTTATCGGTTCAGCAAGGCGCAGGTCGTTGCTCTCGCAGGAGTAGCGCTGGTCACGTGGTTTTTTGTCTACCCATATTCCCAAAACGCCCGAGACCCGGTCCGCGAAGCGGGATCCGTCTCAGACAAGCTCGCCGTCGCGGAGGCCTATTTTCGCGACCCCACAGCCTTTTCCGACGAGGCGGAAAATACTGATACGGACATAGCCGAGTATGGCGAGAGCAGCCCCAACCTCAGCATCATCCAGCGGTTTTCTCTACTGGGGTCTGGCGGCATGCTTGTGCACGCTGATCAGGTGGAGGGATTTACCGGGATTGAGCGCTACCTGCCAGCCCTTGTTTTTTTCATTCCCCATTTCATCTGGCCGGATCGCCCGAATCCGATCCTTTCGAATGAACTCGGGCACAAAGCCGGATTTAACCTCGCGCGACGTGACACGACTACCGGCATTGCCATTTCCAGCCCAGCACTCTTCTATGACATTGCGGGGTGGCTCGGGCTGCCGGTGTATGCCACCCTGGAATTCGGGTTGTTCTTTTATGGGCTGCGCTGCTTGGTCGGGGATGCACGGACTGAAAGCGTCTGGGGACTGATGCTGATCGGAGGCACGGCGTTGCTGGCAGGCGGGATCTCACCATCGGGTCCCATCGACTATCTAGAGAGTTTTGTAGCGGTTTTCAGCGTTCTCGTAGTTACCCTCAAGGTTCTTGCGTATGTGTCGGAAGCCCTGTTCGCCCGGCCAATTTCGCAGTGAATGTAGACCGAGCCGCGCAAGTTGCTGCCGCTGCGGCATGGAGTGTTCTTGGTAGATAACTTTCTGCGCTATGTCGTTCGAATCGCATCCGTACGTTAAGAATTCAGTATGCGACCCTTGTCGGTATGGTTCTGTCGTGATACGCGCAATGAGAAGAATGCCGAGCTTGATTTCGCTGTTTTGATTTCTTGTCTTGCACAGCAAGGCCGCATTTCATAGCCGGCTGGTACGCTATGGCAGACGAAAGATACTTAGTTGATACGCGGGGCCAAGCGTAACCCCAGGTTTAAACGCGAACCAGAAATTTTCCAATAGTGCTGGACAGAAAATGGCGGAATCAGTGGAGAACTCAAGCAACGATTCGAGAGGCGGCGGCCGGCACACCAGGGCGAGGGAGGCCATGGATTCGCTCTCCGGCCTCAGTCTGATCAAAGTTCTCCTGGCGCTTATGGCTACCAGCCGACCTCGCGTAAGATTCCTGGCTCATGGCCTTCTTAAGCTTCTCGCTCCCGGCTCCCGCGTAACTTACGCATACAGAATCGGGAATCGAAAGCTCAAGGGGTTTCTCCGTTGGAAGGATATTGACAGCGACCTTCAATCGGCGACGGAATTGGCGTGGGGTGATTGCTACCATCTGAGTCAGATACCTCGTCCCGACTTCATAGTCGATGGAGGGGCCAACATAGGTCTCTTTACGGTGGCTGCGGCGATCAAATGGCCTGATGCACCGATTATTGCGTTTGAACCTGTCCCTTCGAACGTTGAAGCAATTAGATCTCACTTGGGAGCGAACCATCTTGAGCGCCACGTGACGGTTGAGCAAGCGGCATTGGCCGGACGAGACGGAAGCAGACGATTCTTTGTTCGACAGGCCAACCAGGGAAGTTTTACAGATGATATTTCCTCGCATGAAGCAATCGACGTTAGTTGCCGCGCCATTGCTAAGTTCTTGCCACCAAATCCAGATATAACTAAATTGATTAAGCTTGACATCGAGGGTGGCGAGGTAGAGGTCCTTGATGCACTATTTGCAAATGGCGGGATGAAAAAGACAATCATCGTGATGGAGCTACACAACACTCCCGTCACTCGGCCATGGATCGACGAGTTGGCTCGCCGCATTGGTTATCGGCTGGAGTTTTTTGAAATCGGATCCCTGACAGCTCATTGTCAGCTTACATCTCTCGATCTTTAACGAACTGATCCACAAATGCCCCTTCGCCAAAGCGGAGGCTGACTCAAATTGCAAACCGAGAGTAGGAGAGACGGAATTGAAACGGGTCCAAGCGGTCGTCAAATCCAATTCGTATTACCGCATATGATGCTTCATTCTGTTCTACCTGGCAGCAGCGGCTTCATTCAATGGTTCCTTCGACAAGTGGCGCCTTGACGATATCCAGTTTGGCACAACGCATCGAGGCGACTCTTTGGAAGCCGCGATCGATGGGACCGGCGACCGCCCTTACGTTTACCGCCAATTGCTTCCAGTGCTGGCCAACTGGATTGATTCGCGAATTCCAGGACCAACCAAAGATAGACTTTTCAATCTCAAGCGTCGCAACGGGCTGCTCTTCCGTGAGCGCTTCATCGATTCGCCAATGGCCCAGGACCGAACCTACTTCCTGCGTTATTGGATCGTTTTCGCTGCGGTATTCCTATCCTCTTGGATTTCGGTCTATGGCATGTATTTGGTAGGACAGGCGATGGGATTCTCTCATTCGGCTGCGGCTCTTGCCGCTATCGCCATGATTCTTATGGTGCCCTATTTTCAAGATGGCGCGGGACATTTTTACGATTATCCGGAGTTGGCATTTCTTATGCTGGCGACCTGGATGGCCATTAAGTTCGATTGGTGGTATATGATTCCGCTGGTGGCCTTGGCCACATACAACAAGGAGTCCTTCCTCCTATTCACTCCAACGCTCTATCCATTCCTGCGGCAGCGCACCTCGCACATTCTCGCCCTGGCCGGTATTGGGGCGCTCGGATTGACCGCCGCTGCCATCAATTTTCTCCTTCACTTGCAGTTTCTTCACAATCCCGGCGCGACCCTCGAATTTCATCTTATGGATCAGATCCGATCCCTTCCCGCTCGGTACGATCCGCGATACATGAACTTGGTCAAGACCTACAACCTGTGGCTGCCCCGGACGGAAAACCTTCTTTCTGTGACTTTGATCGCATGGACAATCTTGCGCATATGGCGCTTTCTACCGAAACCAATACAACGCCACATGCAGATTGCCGCAGCGATCTCAATTCCTCTTTATGTTCTGTTCTGCGCACCTTTCGAGGTACGAGACCTAAGTTTTTTGTATGTCACGCTTCTCGCCCTGATTGGAGCAAATCTGACCGATTGGACTCACATGAAGGCCGCCACTCCAACTCGGCAATCGTCCTGAATATGCAGCGTTTGGCCTTGTGCATCAACCCCGGTGCCCCGATGGCCTGTTAGAACGTCACGAGTGCGACTAGATCAGCGAGAGCGCATTCCCAGCAAACTCAGAAAGAAGCTGGAAAAGATCGTCTCAACCCCAAGCATAAGCGAAGCTGCAGCCGGAAGAGTAATGCGAAGCATGTGTGTGGGGGTCAGGTGTCCAAATCCAGCCTGACCCCATAACACCACCGAATAAATCATGGTACCAAGCCCGCCAAGGAGGAGAGCCGCCCCCACGATCAGCCCCGATTCCAGTGTCACATAGTTGAATAGCTGCTCAAAGTTGGGATCAGGAGGCAGAAATCCTTCTCTTGTTCCAAAAACTTTGGCACTGACCGCGAAGACGGTGATATGAACGCCAACCAGCATCAATCCGATGGCATAAGCAAGTGTATCCACATCGAAGTAGACTTTTCCGATTCCGCGTTGAACCGGAAGTAACCACACAGTGAGGAGAAACCCCGCCATAGTAGCCGTCAGCCCAGGATAAAGAAAGAGCCAGCGCGGGCTGTAGAGCAAAAGAAATCGCAGATGTCGCCAACCATCGCGCCAAGTGCGAAGGTGCGGCGCACGCGAACGCCCGTCCGGCGATAGTGTAGTGGGAACCTCGCTGATTTTCAATCCCATCAGGCTTGATTTGACAACCATCTCGCTTGCGAACTCCATGCCCGTGGTGCGCAGCTTCAATCCCAGCAATGCCTCTTTGCGGAACGCGCGGATGCCGCAATGGAAATCACCTATAGGAATCCCAAAGAAGAGCCTTCCCAAATAACTCAACACCGGATTACCAAGATATCGATGCAGGAATGGCATAGCGCCTGGTTTGATCTCACCGCGAAAGCGATTTCCCATCACTAAGTCTGAACCGCCTTCAAGAGCCAGAAGAAAGCGCGGAAGATGGCTGAAATCGTAACTGTCGTCAGCATCCGCCATTAGGATATATTCCCCACGCGCGCCTTCGAACCCGGCAAGCAATGCCGCTCCATAACCGCGCACTGGGACATTGATCACGCGGGCACCCTCCGCAACGGCGATCTCAATTGACCCATCCGTGCTTCCGTTGTCAGCTATAACCACCTCTCCTGAGACTTCGGCCTCCTTTATCGCAGCGAGAGCTTTTCGGATGCAAATGCCAAGTGTCTCGGCCTCATTCAGGCATGGCATTACGATGGCTATGGAAATTGGCGTCATATATAGTCCAGAGTCGATAGCAGTTTACGCGCAGAGGCTCTTGGGTTTGCGGTGTGAAAGGCGTCATAGGCCCGGATTGCGCGCAGACCTTAGAGTTAGTTTGGTTGTTCCCCGTCTGGAAGTCAAGATGTCAAGGCTGCGGAAATGCAGTGCTACCAATCGCTTCTCGAACAGCAGTGATCCAGATTATCAGCCGATTCCGTTGCGCCAGTGTCTTCCAGTCTTATATGCAGTACGCATTCCAGTACGATCCAAGCTGGATGATGTTAATGCATCTAACCCGTGAGTCGTGCCAGATGGCAAGAGTTACGGATCGACGCATCGCCGAAGTTAGTGGGGGGGTGATCATCTTGCGGTCTTTCACTTTCCATTGCGACAAAACACCCCCTCCCGCCACTCTTCAAATGATGGCGATTTGCGACCTGGCGCTGCATCCTTTTCGCTCGAAAAGATCTAAGTGCACCCCCTTCGTCGTCATTTTTCCCATGCTAAAATCGTTTGAACGCGGGATTCATGCCTGACGAAAAATGGGGGATTGTTCTCGTGAGATAGAAAACCCATGACGACATCCGCAGCGAATGCTGAAGTAGGCCAGAAAAACCCTTCGGACTCTTCAGAGATTTGCACACTGCTCATGACTGAGATTGGAAACATGGGCGGAGCTGAACGAAGTTGTATTGCTCTCGCTAATTGGTTAGGCGCCCAAGGCATGCGACGGCGGTTCGTGGTGTATCACGATACATATGGCGTTGGTATCCATGCCAATCAACCGCTTGATGTCGTGCAGTTGTCTCCGCACGGAGGTGCAAGAAACAAAGTCGCTGCGCTCCGCAAGTATTTCAAGACTCATCCGCGCGATCGTTACATGCCGCTGCTTTCCGGCTATCAGGCGGCGCTGCACGCGACGTTGGCCGGGGTCGGTCGCTTCAGCACGCTGATGCACGATACGCCCAGCCTCATGGGCCAGGGGCAGATTCGAACTGCCCGTGACAAACTGCGCGAGCGAGTATCGAATACAGTGGTTGGTTACGGTTTGCGCCGCGCAGAAAAACTCGGCGGTCGCACATTTGTGCACAGCGAGTATCTGAAGGATGAGTGCAGGCGAGTTTTCGGC
>JBAWCO010000302.1:0-2579 GCA_049590315.1 Occallatibacter sp.
GCCGCTCCAACTCGTGGATTTGTTCATCGGGCAGCTCGCCATATGCCGCCGCGACGATCCTTTCATGTGCAAGATCGCAATTCATGGTCACGTCCTTCCAGCCTCAAAGCTAAAAACTTCGCGCTCAAGAAATCCGCATCCCCATTTGGGGATTGCCACAGGCGCACTAACGCAACTCCGCCAACTGGGTTCTCAATTTCTTGGTCGCCCGGAAGAGGGTGTTCTTGGCGGTCTCTTCCGTGGTGTTCAGCATTTCTCCGATGGTGCGCAGGCGGAGACCCTGATAATGCTTCAGTTCAAAAACCATTCGCTCGCGCGGGGTGAGCTTACCGAGCGCGGTTTGAATCTTCTGGCCGAGGAGCTTGCGGTCGAGCTCCTTGGCGGGATTGGAGAATGAACGATCGTCGGAGACGGATGCGAGCAGGTCAATCTCGTCGCCGGAGTGGTCCATGACCACCGCATGATCTTCGCGCCTCGTTTTCTTGCGCCGCAACTGGTCGAGGCAAAGGTTGGTGACAATCCGATAGATCCAGGTGTAAAAGGAACACTCGAACCGGAAATTGCCGATGTACCGGTAGGCCTTCAGGAAAGCTTCCTGGTAAATGTCTTCCGCATCGTGCTCTGAGCCGGTGAGGTGAAGCGCTAGGCGCAGAACCTGATGCTCGTACTGCCGGACCAGCGCATCGAAGGCCGCCCGGGAACCTGACTGGGCCTCCCGGATGAGCTCCATCTCCGGCGCGCGCGCCTGGAGACGCTCCTGCGCGCTGCCGTTCTTTGGGCCGTCCATTGCGGTGGTCGCAACCATACCTGCGTTGGATTGTACCGTCCCCAGGACTGGCACGGCTACACGCCGTATGGCTGGCCATGCCACGCGCGCCGGGCCTGCAATCGGGGAAGTGGGATGGATCACCGCATCCGTTGCCATTGAATCTCCGTTCCGGAGGATATGGAGTTGTCCGCATCTGAAAAGACGCGACAGGGGGTCTTTGGTGAGCATTTTCCGGCCGCTAGCTGGCGAGTCGACGAGGCTGCAAGTCAAGCGGGGCAGCGGCCCTGGCGAATTGGCCGGGAATGGGAGGTTGACTGGATGGCAACCGGTACACTGGGTAGCGATGACTGAAAACCTGTTTGGAGATGATGCATTGAGTGCCGGGGTCGACGAGGGGTGGTTTACGGCCCACTGCGACGGCGGGTCGCGGGGAAACCCTGGTCCGTCAGGGTATGGTGCGGTGATTGAGGACGCGCAGGGGCGGGTTGTGGCGCGGCTGAGCAAGTTTCTGGGCCGCCAGACGAACAACCACGCGGAGTATTCAGGGCTGTTGGCGGTGCTGCGGTGGGCGACGGAGAACGGCGTGAACCGACTGCGGGTGGTGTCGGATTCAGAGCTGATGGTGAAGCAGATGAAGGGGCAGTACAAGGTGGCCAGCCAGGCGCTGCGGCCGCTTTGGGAGGAAGCCAAGCAACTGGCGGGGCGTCTGGAGCGCTTCGAGATGCGGCATACGCTGCGGGGCGGGAATAAGGAAGCCGATCAGTTGGCGAATGAGGCCATGGATCGGGGGATGGGGAAGCCGCCGGCGAGCGGAGTTAGCAAAGCAGCAAGTCAGCAAGTTAGCGAGTCAGCGAGTCAGCGAGCCGGCAGGTCAGCAACAACGGCTGCGATGCCCGATCTGCCTGGTTCAGCGAAAGGCGCCCGTCAAGTGCTGGAAGGATATGTGAAGGGCGGGGTGGTGCATCTGCTGGAGGGGGAGTTGCCGGATGGGGTGTTTGTGAAGGTGATTCGGGAATAACGGGTGATTGCTGAGACCTCTTTCAGTTCACTTTTCGATTCGAACTTGCACGGAATATGTGTGGCCGCCAACAAATATACTTTCGGGCGCGATTGCTGTCTGCACCCAATCAGCACGGCAAGTCGCCAGCGCAGCCCGAATCTACGGCGTTCCTGTCGCGTTCTTGTTCGCTACCTGGTTGATGATGCGCTGTATGACGACAATCTGTACGTGAATGTGGCGCGCTACATCGGGGAGGAATTCGGAGACGAAGTTGTCAATGGGAGCGGTGGCCAGTGCGGTGCTGTAGCGCGATGCGCTGGAGGTCAGATCGGTCTTCCGCCCCGGAACATAGAGGTTGGCAATCTCGTCGTCGATGGCGAATCCGACGAGGTTGGCGTAGTTCAACATTCCCATGCTGTTGTCGCCCTGGGTCCAAACAACCTGATAAAAAGCGTGGGCAATCCTGCGCTTCATGCTCGCCGTGGGCATGCGGTGGTAATGCGGGTCCTGGCGAGCGACGGACGGAATCAGGAAGGTGCCGAAGAACTCGCCAGTCATGTCCTCTGTATAACTGACGCCCACATATCGTCCGAAGCCGGTCATACCGGGGCCATAGGGAGAGTGTGAGTCGGCCCCTACCGCAATGGCCGAACTGCCCAGGATGGTGATGCCGTTGAAGGGGTCAGCCACGTTGCGCACCGCGAGCCATGCCTTCTCCTTGGACGTCATCGGCTTCACCTGGGGACCGTCAAGAAAGCGGGCGTACCAATCGATCATAGGGAGATTTTTGATGATGGGTAGGCTCTTGAT
>JBAWCO010000303.1:0-10283 GCA_049590315.1 Occallatibacter sp.
GCGTCCTGCGCTTTGGTGGCAAGCAGGATCAGGTCAAATTGGTCTCCCTTTCCGTAGTCCTCAATTGCGGCAACGTCGATAGCGTCCGCCCTCGCCTCCCCTCCGACGCCGGACACTCGCAGGCCCGATCCGCGCAATGCCTTCGCGGAATCGGTATTGCGGGCCGCAAGCCGGACGGGCAGTCCTGCACGGATGGCACGCGCCGCGATTGTTCCGCCCAACGCGCCGATGCCCACTATCAGTATTTGCATTTGAAGCCTCCAAGATGGCAAAGCTGTCCAGTATGACTATCGAGAATGACAGCGCCAGCAACGCGCATCGAAGCTTCTCAACAACGCTGCTTGCGCCGGATTACTTGCGATCTGAAGACGACTCAGGCACCGGCCAAGCCTATGGCTTCTGGGAGCACTTTCTTGAGAATCACTCCAATGTGCAAAGCAGTACAATCGATGTACGGAAACCTGATGTTTGCTTCATTGAAAATCAGTGAGAGGTCAGTACCAGCGAGAAGAATCGCATCCAGCCTATCCCGCTCGCTGAAATCGAGCGCGAGGCCGGTAAGGCCCCGACGTTGCGACTCGGAGCCCTCTCCCGCTTGAGCCAGTTGCAGATAGGTGTGATGGATGTACTCGATCTCCTCTTCCGACGGTTGAATCACTTCCACACCGTCAGCCATGCCAAAAAGACCGGATTCGATGACAAAGCGGGTACCAAATACACCAACTCGGCGGGCCGAGCGTCTGGCAAGCTCTTTAACGAGCGGATCAAAGATGTTCAGCACCGGCAAGGGCGAGATGTCGAGAAGTTCCCGAATACAAAGATGCGGCGTCACTGCCGGAATCACGACCAAATCCGCTTCTGCCGCTTTCAAGCGATCAATGAAGCTTTTGAGGTATCGTGCCATACCTTCACGGTCACTGGACTCAGCATACTCAAATATCCGAGATGTCTCGGCATGAGCCATGACAAGGTCCAGCGGAAGATGCCGCTTGGAATGAGCCTCAGCCAGCGCTCGATAGTAATGCGAAGCAGCACCCGGTCCAAGCCCGCCGATGATACCGATACAGCAATCCACATCCATACAGTATCCGTCGAATATGTGCCAAGTGCCGAGACCACCCAGCGCGAGCACCACAAAGGCGATCACCGGTACGGCAGAAAGCAAACAGCCGGCTATGCGTGGATCGTTCCCTCGCCGACGACCACCGCCTCGCCGCCGACCTGAAGCTCTTCGAGAACTGCAGCAGGGCTAGAGAGCGCAATGTGAATACGACTTGGGCGGCCCATGCGGACGCCTTGAAGGCTCACGAGCCGCGACTCAGTGTTGTCACTTATAGCCTTGTACCTGAGCAGATATGCGCCCAGCGGTCCACACGCGCTGCCGGTTCCCGGATCCTCCGGAATGCCTAAGACGGGTCCGAACATTCGACTGTAGACCGTGGCGTCATCGTCAGCCGGCTCCGGCGAGAATACAAAGACGGGGAGCTCTTCGAGATCCAGCGCTCCGAGGAACGCGCACAGTTTAGCGCGATCGAAGGCTGCCGCATCGACCGCCGCGCGCGAGTTTAGCGCAACGTACAGAAACGGGAGTCCGGACGACACCACTTGCACCGGCAAGTTTTCGCCCGCAAGGTCGCGCGGCTGGATACCTAGCGCTGCGGCAACCGCAACAGTGTCGGTGACGATGGGCCCGAATGTCGGAATCGGTTGCTTCATCCAGGCAAAGCGCAAGCCGTTCTCACCCCATTCGAGTCCCACGGGCGTTGGTCCGATACCGAGGCCGAGCACCGTTTTATTGGCGCCCGCACGCAGTCGTCCCGCTCCCGCGAGCGCAAAAGTCGTTCCGACCGCCGGACTTCCAGCCATCGGGAGTTCCTGGGATGGTGTGAAAATGCGAACGCGCGCGTCGGTCCCGGAAACCTCGGGAGGAAATACGAACGTGGTTTCGGGGAGGGCCATTTCATTCGCGATTCGCTCCATGCGCGGCTCGTCAAGTCCCACGGCGTTGAGGAACACGGCTAGCTGGTTACCCGAGAATGGCTGATTCGCAAAAACGTCGAGATGAACATACTGAAGATCAGGCATTGTCCTTCCACTCCTCAGGTGCGACTGAATTGAGAGCTGCGTTTGACTTCAACAGGATCGGGTCGGGGGCCATCTGTCCCGTATCGACTGGCGTTTCGAAGCACGCCAGAGCAAATACATATTCGCCTCACACTAAGCATGACGCGATTGCTTCGAAAAGCGGATAGAAGGACTGCCGCGGCCTAAACAGCGATCATGTCGAACTCGACCTGTGCACCCAAAGGGAGAGCAACAACCGCTATGGTGGTACGAGCGGGATACGGCTTGTCGAAGTGCCTTCCGTAGATTTCGTTGATCTTTGCAAATTCACCGATGTCTGTCAGGAACACTGTCACCTTCACCACGTGGGAGAGATCTTTCCCAGCCGCCCGCAGAATTGCCGCAACATTCTTGAAGATCTGTTCCGTCTGTTCAGCCACCCCGCCTGGTACGAGCTTTCCTGAAATCGGGTCTTGGGCCACTTGCCCGCTAAGATACAAGAACTGGCCTGTTGTGACTGCCGCAGAAAACGGACCAACCGGTTGCGCAATCTCGTTTGTAACAATTTCATTCCTGGTCATATTTCTTCTCCTGAAGTGTGAAATCGACTGCAACAGTGTTGCCGCCGCTGATGACAACTTCAACCCGGTCACCTTCGGCGGGTTGGTATTTCCGAGACAGCAGTACCGCGAACTCCGCAGCGCAATCGGAACTGGAGTCGCGGTCCTGGGAGTTCGAGGCGAAGTTCTTCAGGTTTGCAATTCAAATTCGAGGCTACTTCATCGGCGAGAAATCCTCCGGCCGCATGTAAGTCGAGTCAATTTTCTCCACCAGCTTGTTGGCCTGCTCGGATTTGATCATCTCTTGAACAGCGGGGTCGGCCCGCATCGCATCCCAGTTCGTTTTTGCTTCCTCCCGGCTGGAATGAGCTACGAGGTAGATGAATGTGTTGTCCCAGGCGGGCGCCCCCTCGGGCACCCAGTAACCTACAACCTTCAGATCGTGCTTGGCGAGCAGCTTGGACCATGTGTCGCGAAAGTGAGACTCGAGTTCTGGCATCTTGTCCGGAACGGCGTGATAGACGCGAAGCTCGAAGACGCGATCGCTGGCGGCGCTCACTCGATCCATGTGCATCCAGCGGGTAGTAGTGAGCGATCCAGCGGCAAAGGCAACCAGGGCGATGCCGCAAACGGACCATCCGTTAAATTTCCAGACTTTAGCTTTCCAGCTGTTGAGTGTCATGGTTCTCCCTTTCCTATCGCAAGAGCATTGAATCGATAGAGGCTATTCATAGCGCAGCGCCACCAGAGGGTCGACCCGCATTGCACGCATCGCAGGAATATAACTAGCCGCCAGTGCCACCGCAGTGACCCCAATAAACGTCAGAGGGTCGGTCGGCGACACGCCGAAGAGCAACCCAGTCATCAAGCGCGACACAATCAGCGCGCCGACCAATCCTACGGCGGCGCCGGCAACTGCGAGCGCCAATCCCTGGCGCAGAATCATCCGCATGATCTCGCCCCTTTTCGCCCCCAGCGCGAGGCGAATGCCAATCTCGTGGGTGCGTTCGCTTACGAGATACGAAATCGTTCCATAGATTCCAAGTCCCGCAAGAAGCAGCGCCGTCAATGCGAACAAGAGCACCATCTCCATCGAGAATCGCCTCTGAGAGAGAGCCCCGGAGACCACGTCAGTGAGCGTGGCCGCTCCGAAGACAGGCAGCTCCGGGTCGATGGACTGCACCGCCACGCGCGCCTCATCTGGAATTCGAGCCGGGTCCAGCCGCCCGCGCAGGAATATTACCAGCTCTTTATGTGAATTCACATCGTTATCGGACTGCTGAAATAGGCACTTGTAAATCTTTGGAACGTTGGCCTCCTCCAGCGATTCGGTGCGGGCATTCGCAACCACACCCACCACCGTGATCCAGGAAGCGCCTTTCCGGCCCGCCTTGACGCGTTTGCCAAGGGGATCTCCGTTCGGCCAGTAAGCGCGCGCAAATGCGTCATTGACTACCGCGACCAGAGGCGCATTCTCGTTGTCCTGGTCGCTGAACAAACGGCCGCGCTGCAGCGGGATTCCCAGCAAGTGAAAATACTCCGGCGTAGCGGATGACGCTTCAACCAAAGGAGGCTGATTGCCGCGAATCTCGCGTCCTTCCAGAATCAGCGGGACAGGTCTTCGATTGTGATTCAATGGAATCGATTCCCGGGTTCCCACAGCAACTTCATTCACTCCCGGCAGGGTCTTGCCCCGGTATCGTATTTCGCGCACAAACTGCGCCTCCTGAGCAGCGGATCCATAAACATCGGTCTTTGCTTCGTTGGGATTGGGCAGCCAGGTGCGAACGGACATCGTATTCTGCGGATCGAAGCCCAGCGGCACGTTGAACAGGTCCCAGAAGCTGCGCAGCAGAAGGCCGGCCGCAATCATCAGCACCAGGGAAAGCGCAAACTCGGTGACTACCAGTACGCGGCGCGTTCTGGCTTGTTCCCCGGAGCCAGTGGCGGAGCGCCCCTCAGCCTTGAGCGTGTGCGCCAAGTCCAGCCGGCTTGCCTGCAAAGCGGGAGCCAGGCCGAAGATAACGCCGGCAACCACAGAAGCGGCGAGAGCGAAGAGCAAGACGCTCCAATTAATGGAGATGTCGCCGAGCCGCGGCAGGCTGTCCGGTACCATACGCAGCAACAGCCCCTTGGTTGCGAGCAGAATGGCTATACCCGCCAAGCCGCCGAGCAGCGAGAGCAGAAGGCTCTCGGTGAGCAGTTGCTGCACCAAGCGCGATTTTGCCGCCCCGAGCGCCTGGCGAACGGCGATCTCGCGTCCTCTGGCGCTGGCTCGCGCCAGCAGGAGATTCGCGACATTGACACAGCCGATCAGCAGCACCAGTCCCACCGCGCCCAGCAGCAGCATCAGCGGCTGACGAACATTGCCGACCAGGCTCTCCTTCAGCGGAACCAGCCGCACCTTCCATCCACTCACCGCCGGATAATCTGCCGGGAACTGTTTCTGCAAAGATGCAACCAGTGCATCCATTTGGCTCTGCGCTACGGCAATCGAGAGTCCGGGCTTTACACGCGCAATGGCCTGCGGAATGCTCCGCGTACTGCGCGTCGGGGGCTGGGCCGGGTCCCTGACAAAGCCCACAGCCGCCCAAATCTCGGTGTTCCTTTCTTCTGCGGTTCGTCCGGGATCGTGAAAGCCGGGCGGCATCACGCCTATGACGTGAAAGAGGTCGTTGTCGAGGCGCAGATTTTTTCCCACAATCCGAGGGTCGGCTCCGAAGACCCGTTTCCACAAACCGTCGGTGATGACCACCTCCAGCGTAAAGCCGGGCGTTTGATCGTGGGGATCGAACCAGCGGCCCAGTTCAGGCTTGACCCCCAGCAGAGCCAGATAGCTTGGCCCCACCCCTTCGTAGGCAATGCGCACCGGCTGGGCTGTACCCGTCAGATTCACCGATCCGCTGGTAATCGGCGCCACAAACTCGAAGATTCCGGAGCGTTCCAGATCTTTCCACTCCGGCTGCGACATGGAGACGTTCCGCGCGCCTACGCCAGGTTGATCCACTTCGATCCGCACCAGTTCATTCGGCTCCGGATACGACAACGGATGCAGCAGCGTGGCATCCACCACGCTGTAGATGGCCGTGGTCGCTCCAATGCCCAGAGCCATCGTCAGAATCGCAATGGCCGCAAAGCCCGGCGACTTCACCAGCATGCGCAGCGTGTAGCGCGTGTCCTGCAGCAGATTCTCCACCAGCGGCAGCCCCCCTTCCGCGTGATACGTTTCCCTCACTGCCTGGAACGCACCAAACTTCAGCACCGCCTGGCGGCGCGCCTCCGCCGGCCCCATGCCGGCGCGAAGATTTTCCTCCGTCTGCCGCGCCAGATGCTCCTCCATCTCTTCCCGCAGCCGTTTGTCGTCTTGCCGCCCGATAGCAAAGTTCTTCAACCGCGCCAGAAACCTTCTTAGGAATCTCATGACAAATCCTCCGCCTTCACCTCGAAGAATCGTGCGATGATCGCCGCGGTTTGCTCCCAGTCCCGGGTCTCGGTCTCGAGCAGCTTTCGTCCCGACCGTGTCAGGCGATAGAAACGCGCGCGGCGGTTGTTTTCCGAGGCGCCCCACTCGGACGCAATCGCGCCCTCCTGCTCCAGCTTTAGCAGGACGGGATACAAAGTGCCTTGGTTCACGGCCAGCAAATCGCCGCTGATCTGCTCGATCCGCCGCGCGATTCCGTAGCCATGGAGCGTCCCCAGCACATCCAGGGTCTTCAGCACCATCAGCCCCAGCGTGCCCTGCAGTACATCTGCTTTTTGTTTCATCGCTTCGCCCTTTTGGTTCCCCACAGGTAGGATGCCACACTTCCTTTGGGAAAACAACAGGTAAGTGACGGGAGACGAACGGCCTCTGGATTACAGTGTTGCGGGTGCGGCGAGAAAAGACCTTCTGGAAACCAGAACGCTCTCAGTTGGAGAAGTCGCAGAACAGTGTGCCTTTGGGCCGCGGCAGCGCTTAATCCCCACCTCTTTCCCTGAAGCTCACCTCCCCGTCATAGCTGCCCGAGACTCTGGCGGAGATCCACCATGAAGGAGCGTCTGGAGGGCTGGCCTCGGTGAAGATAACTGTCGCAGATGTGGGACTCTGGTAGGCGCTCTCGTTATTGCCCGGGCGTTTTCAGGTACTTCGCGGGCAGCGTCACCCCTGGTCGCTCATGATCAAAGAGAAGGCTGGCGATCCAGAAGCGTCCCTGAGCATGCACAATCTGGAACGAATCGATGCCTCGCGCGGATGGCTGGGCGTCGTCCTTCGCATCCCGGATTTCGGACGTGCTCCACGCCTCGATAAGATTGCCAAACTCCTCAGCTCGGATCGCGATGCTGCGCTCGAAGAAACCGTTCGTCTTGAAGTAGGAATCGTTCTGCTGCGCGAACATGTCGGGAGTCAGGAAAACGGCATCGCTCTTGCGCGCCGGTCTATCCTTTGTGGCCGCAGACTCCGGCACTATTGAGACAATCCGCCCGTCGGGCGCAAACAGCGCGCGGAAGCGGTCCCAGTCGCGTTGTCCAGCTGGGCCGGAGACCACGTCATAGAGCGAAGCGAGCAGGTGGTCCACAGTGTCCACGTCGCCGGGGTTCTTTGCCAAAGGCCAGTCAGGATGCCCTGCAAGTGTTCCCACTGGCGGAGGCGGCGCTGATGCGGCAGGAGCAGACTGCTGTGCGGTCGCATTGAGCGTCAGTCCCACAAGAAAACAACTCAATACAAGATCGCGACTACGAATCATGAGATCATCTCCTTATTTTATTGAGTCAACCGGTGCCCTATGCGATGAGAACCAGGCTAGACCGCGCGGGGCGCTCCTACTTAGACCAGGGCGGAACCGCGCCGTTGATGCGCGCGTATGCGATCGACTGCCCCAGATGCTCGTGTTGATCTTCGAGAATCAGCATCAGCGCGTCCTGCTTCGTCATGTCCTCTCCGAACAGTTTCACGTGTGCTTGCAGGTCGTTGTCGGAAAGTCCCGTAATCGCTTTTTGCAGATTGGCGTAAGAAGCCTTTAACGCTTCCTGCATTTTCTCCGGATCGGTGATGGGCGTGGGCTTTGCCCCGGTATTCGGTGTGCCCGAGAGCGCGCCGGCGAGCAGGCCGTTCTCCTTAACGATCAGGTTGAACACGTCGGCGACGGAGCGAACGCCCTGGCCGGGTTTCCAGTCGTACTTGCCGGCCATAACGTGCGCGAGCCCAGTGAACTTGTCGGAAAGTGTTCCGGCATCTTTTCCGAATGCGGTCTGAATTCCTGCCGCCTGCGCCTGCGCCAACGGCGCCATCAGAGCGACCGCCAGCGCAAGCGCTCCGAACTTAGTCAGAATCTTCGTCATGTAAAACTCCTTCACGTCAATCTGAACAACTCGTACTGCTGGTAACGCCGAATGCAGGTCTCAACGCGGCGTTTTAATCCCCTGTCGATGGTCCTGCTCACTGGACAATATGTCGCGAAGAGCCAGTTTTTGCAGGAAAAGTGACATGCGGTATCCGAAACGAGACAAGCGGTCAGAGTTGGACATCAAAGAGCGCTACGCGCTTTGGACGGCCCTGTCCTCAGCGATGTCTGCTTCGGCGCTACAGCTATAATCCGTGCCAGAGGATCGACACCCATTGCTGCAGATCACGCGAGATAGGGGACGGACGAAATGGATCTTGATCCTGTGTGCGTGGACGATTGTAGGACTGTTGTTTGCCGTGCGCAGGATCGTGGTGGTGAAGGTACAGGGTACGAACGTCAACTGGGTGATCGAGAGTGCGCTCGAATTTGTCTGGTGGTACGTATGGGCGGCGTACACCCCGCTTATGATTAATCTGGCCAAGCGGTTCCCGTTGACGGGGCCGAGGCTTCTACCTCATATAGCGATCCACACAATAGCGTCGATCACGATGGCTCCCCTGGCATCTGCCACCGAATACTTTCTGAGCCTTGGACTTCTCCGGTTTGTTTTTCACATCACTGGTCCTGGCGTGCTCCAATTTCTTTCGCCGTTCGGAGTCGCTGTTCTATTTATGAGCTTTACCGGGATGCTGACGTACTGGTTAGTCGTGGGTTTGTATCAGTCGATCCACTTTTACCAGGTTGCCATGGAGCGCCAGACGACAGCGGCGCAACTGGAGACACAGCTCTCCCATGCCGAACTTGAGAACCTTAAGAGCCAGTTACATCCGCACTTTTTGTTCAACAGTCTACACACCATTGGAATTCTGATGCAGGAAGACGTCGATGCTGCTAGCCATCTGCTAGTCTGCCTCGGCGACTTGCTGCGCATGGCCCTCGACCGGCGGGAGAACGAGATCACCTTAGAGAGCGAGCTCGAGTTCGTCGGCAAGTATCTGGAGATCGAACTGACACGCTTTCATGATCGCTTGAAAGTTCACATGGACGTGCCCCCTGACCTTCTCGGAGTCTATGTACCAAGCCTGGCGCTCCAGCCGCTGGTTGAGAATGCCATCAAGCACGGCATCAGCGTCGATTCCGCCGCAGGCCGGCTCGAGATCGCTGCCAAACTCCACAACGGCAGAGTTTGGCTCTCAGTCAGCGATGATGGCCCCGGTCCGGAGCCGGGATCGCGCCTGCGATTCGGCGTCGGACTCACCAATGTCCGGTCACGCTTGAAACAGCTCTACGGGGACGAGTCGTCGCTGGAACTCATTGGGGGCGACGGTCGAGGCTGTGAGGCCATCATCACCATTCCACTGCGGAGTTCGCATTGAAGACGCGAGTCCTCATCGTCGATGACGAACCGATCGCCCGGCGCGGTATCCGTCGCTATCTGGCCGAACACGACGGCATTGAACTTGTAGGTGAGGCGACGAACGGAATAAGCGCTGTGGAGCAGATCAATGAACTTCATCCGGACATCGTTTTTCTCGATGTGCAGATGCCTGATCTGGATGGTTTTGGAGTCATCGAGAATGTGGAGCCAGTGAACGGCTCCGCTCCCATATATGTCTTTGTCACGGCTCACGATGTGCACGCCATTCGTGCATTTGAAGTGCACGCTGTTGACTATCTTCTGAAACCGTATGATAAGGAGCGATTTGCCAAGGCGCTGGTTCACGCACGCCAGGTCCTCGAACAGCGCAGGGAACCAAATCGGGATCTCGAACCACTGCTCCGATCCCTCCGTAGTCTCCGCCCGTTGGAACGCTTTGTGGTGAAGGACAATAAACGGATTTTCTTTGTTCCCGTTTCTAACGTCTTGTGGATCGAAGCCACGGGAAACTATGCCTGCATACACACCGCCAGCGACCGTCACCTGTTGCGGGAAACCATGGCGCACCTGGAAGAGAAGCTGGCGCCACACCACTTCATCCGCGTGCGGAAGTCGGCCATTGTGAACGGTACTTGCATTAGCGAAATTCGACCGATGTTCGATGGGGTTTACGACATCGTACTGGCAGGAGGAACGGTGGTCACGTCGAGCCGCAGATACGCTCACAAGTTACGGGCGCTGCTGGAATCCTAATTGCGCCTGTTGAGAAGAGCGACACTCTACTTGCTCAATTTGGAGCCGGGACCAGGTATGCTTCTCTTTTGGGATGAAGTGGGCTGTCGCATCCTTGCCTGAGCAGAGGTCTTATTTGTGGAGCAGAATTTCGCGGTAATTATCCTTGGTGGTACCGGACAAGTCGGCGATGCAGCTGTCGCGGAATTGCTGGCAACTTCGGAG
>JBAWCO010000304.1:0-5906 GCA_049590315.1 Occallatibacter sp.
CTTCAAAGTCATCAACAAGGAACTCGACAGCTTCACCACCACCACCCTGGCCGACCCCATGGACGACAATCCAGGCCCGTTGATCGAACACCCTCTGGCGAATAAGACCATGATCGTCTGCGCCACCAAGATCGACAGTGCGAACCCCGACAAGCTGAAGAAGCTACGCACTCATATCAAGCGGAAGAAACTCGAATTCCATGAAATCTCCGCCGTCACCGGCCAGGGAATCGAAGATCTGAAGTGGTCTCTTGCCCGCCATCTGCGCCCCGTCGAGGTTTCCAAATAGGAAGCCTCGCGGATTTTCCTGCCAGCATTTACCTGTCCGAAATCGAACAGCCTTTTGCAGAATCGGACGCCCCTTCTCTTTAGATAGGTTGCGTCATCACCAAAACACTGGCCTTTCGCGTCCAATTCTCCCCGCCGCTTTGGAATCAGGAATGCTCCCAATGATTTACCAGCGCGCCCTCCCTCATTGAACCATCACATTCCGCTTCGCGTACAACTCAGCATCCGCGCACGGCGCACCCAGTCATATCCCGGAGGTCAGGCAAATGGCGATGTTGATCTATCAACTCAAGCAGGTTCTGCGCAGGCTCGGCCGCGCGCCCATGTTTACCGCCATCACGCTGCTGACCCTCGCCATCGGCGTCGGCGCCAACACCGTCATCTTCAGCGTCATTGAAGGCGTCCTGCTCAAGCCCTTGCCCTATCCGCAGGCAGATCGGCTGATCGGCGTCTGGCATACCGCCCCCGGCATCAACATCAAAGACCTCAACATGGCACCGTCTATTTATTTCATTGACCGCGAGCAAAGCACCACGCTCCAGGACATCGGCGTCTACGACGGCGACGCAGTCAACGTAACCGGCACCGGCCAACCCGAACACGTACGCGGTCTCGACGTCACGGATGGCACCCTGCCCCTCCTTGGAGTAACTCCCGCTTTAGGCCGTCTCTTCACCCGCAAAGACGACTCCGCCGGCTCCCCCGAGACCGTGCTGATCTCCGATGCATACTGGCAGAAAAGATTCGGCGGCGCATCTTCCGTCATCGGCACTGCCATCACCGTGGACGGCAGAACGCGCCAGATCATCGGCGTCCTGCCCCGGAACTTCCACTTCCTCGATTTTCCCGACGCGGCCATCGTCATGCCCTTCCAATGGGATCGCAGCAAAATCAAACTCGGCAACTTCAGCCAGCGCGCCCTCGCCCGTCTCAAGCCTGGAGTCACCATGCAGCAAGCCAGCGCCGACATGGCCCGCCTCCTGCCCATTACCTTCCGCAGTTTCTCCGCGCCCGACGGTTTCAGCCCTGCGATCTTCGAGAAAGCCCACATCAGCCCCAATCTCCGCCCTCTCAAGCAAGACGTCGTCGGCGACATTGGCAAAGTCCTCTGGGTCCTCATGGGCTCCATCGCCATGGTTCTCCTCGTTGCCTGCGCCAACGTCGCCAATCTTCTCCTCGTCCGCGTCGAAGGCCGCCGCCAGGAACTCGCTATCCGCTCTGCGTTAGGAGCACCATGGAAACGCACCGCTGGCGAACTGCTCTTTGAGAGTCTGGTCATCGGCCTTGCCGGCAGTGCCATCGGCCTCGGCCTGGCATACGCTGCCCTGCGCGCTCTTGTCGCCGCCGCGCCCACCGGCCTGCCGCGCATTCACGAAATCGGCATCGATACCCCGGTCCTGCTCTTCACGCTTGCCCTCGCGCTCTTCACCAGCATCCTCATCGGCGCAATCCCAATCGCCAAATATGCCGGCGTACGAGCCACCACCGGCCTCCGCGAAGGGGGCCGCGCCCTCAGCCAGAGCCGCGAACGTCATCGCGCTCGCAAGACCCTCGTCATCGTTCAGGTCGCACTCGCACTGGTGCTGCTCATCTGCTCCGGCCTCATGATCCGCACCTTCCAGGCCCTCATGCATGTCGATCCCGGCTTCACCGCGCCGGACTCGCTTCAGACCTTCCGCTTCTACATCCCTGAAACGCAAATTCCTGACACCCAACCCGAGCGCGTTGTCCATCAGCAACAGGAAATCCTCGACAAACTCGCCGCCATCCCCGGCGTCTCCTCTGTGAGCTTCGCGAATGCGGTCCCCTTGGATGGCTTCGACACCAACGATCTGCTCTACGTGCAGGATCATGTCTACGGCGAAGGAGAAATCCCGCCCATCCGCCGCTTCAAATTCATCTCTCCAGGATTCTTTTCAACCCTCGGCACCCACCTTGCCGTCGGTCGCGACATCACCTGGGACGACATCTATGGGAAGCATCCTGTCGCCATCGTCTCCGAAAATTTTGCGCGTGAATACTGGCACAGCCCCCAGGGCGCGCTCGGCAAAAAGATCCGCGTGGCCTCGACGGACGACTGGCGCGAAATCGTCGGCGTCGCCCAGAACGTCCACGAGAACGGCGTCGACCAGGGCGCGCCATCCACTGTCTATTGGCCTGTCATGATGCAGAACTTTGAAGGCCAGAAATCCCAACTGCGTCGCGGCATCGCCTTCGCCATCCGCAGTCCCCGCGCCGGTTCGCAAGCCTTCATGAAAGAAGTGCAGCAGCAGGTCTGGTCCGTCAATTCCAGCGTGCCTCTGGCCGATCCCATCACAGTTGGTGAGCTCTACACCAAATCCATGGCCCGCACTTCGTTCACACTAGTCCTGCTCTGCATTGCCGGAGCCATGGCTCTACTTCTCGGCATCGTGGGCATCTACGGAGTCATCGCCTACACCGTCTCGCAGCGCACACGCGAGATCGGCATCCGCATGGCCCTTGGCGCGCAGCGCAAATCACTCACCGGCCTCTTCGTCCGCCAGGGACTCGTCCTCACGGCCATCGGCGCAGCCTGCGGCCTCATCGTTGCCTTCATCGCCATGCGCCTGATGTCGTCGCTCTTGTTCAACGTCAGCCCCGTCGACCCAGCCACCTACATCGTCATCACCGCAGGCGTACTGGCAACCGCATATCTGGCCTGCTATCTACCCTCCCGCCGCGCCGCCACCATCAACCCCGTAAACGCCCTCCGCTCCGAGTAGCACCAAGGCGCGATCCCTCCTCTCAGGATCGAAACCTGTACTCGCACCATGTGCTTCTGTAACAGCCAAAAGGTAGCGCCGCTCTACACAACTGCAGAAGAACTCATCCGGGCAGTTGGCCGGGGATTCATCTATTCGATCGAGAATAGAGCCTTGTGTTTCCCAGCCAGTCTTGAGGTTACGATTGCGTATAGCGGTTCTCCAATTAGAAGAGACCAGAGCCACGGCCCTTAAGACTCCGCATGAATTGAAGAACCGCCGTAAGAGTCGTCTCCTATTCAGTTGCGTCTAGCGTGAATGTCTGAGTGTGGCTCTGTTGATTCGCATCAATCCCCGTCACGCTCACTGTATACGTATGAGGGGTGAGATTCCGCACGCAACCTGCCGTCCCCAAAAGTCCCGCACCAAGCAAAAGCGCCAGTAGAAAAAGACTCTTTGACGACCACTTTAAACGCCGTCGCGCCCGAAGTATGCCAAATATACCCAGGCCGCAACACGATAGCTCAAGCGACCAAGGTATACGCATCGTTTTCGGGGCGAGATAGGCGGTTGTAGGCAGCTCCCTGAGAGTGAGAGTGGCGTCGCCATTGGAAGCCGGCAATGTAACGCTCGTGGGAGAGAGGGAGCAGGTGATCGTGGCCGGAAGACCTGAGCAACTAAGCTGAACCGTTCCTTGATACCCCTGAGTCGAGGATAGTGAGACTTGCAGGGATGCTGTTCGATTCGGCGCCAATGTGACGGAACTTTGGCTTAACGCGACCGAAAAGCCAGGCAAGGGGCTCACCGTCAACGCAATGTCGGAGCTTTGGCTGAACGATGCGGAGACGCCTTGGATTGTCACAGTAGCCGAACCAAGAGCGGCGGTTGAGTTTGCTGTGAGCGTAAGCGTGCTGGTCCCGGTTGCCGGGTTTGGAGAGAAGGTGGCAGTGACTCCACTGGGCAGACCGGTTGCCGAGAGGGTGACAGCGCCGGTAAAACCGTTCTGTCCGGTGATGGTGAGAGCAGTAGTTCCGCTGCTGCCTTGCGCAATAGTTAGCGAAGTGGCGGAAGAGCTGATGGTAAAGCTAGGAGGGGCCAGAACGCTGAGAGCCAATGTGGTAGTCGCATTCAAAGTGCCAGAGGCTCCTTGGATGGTCACAGTGGCCGAACCGAGAGCGGCGGTTGAGCTTGCCGCCAGGGTGAACGTGCTGGTCCCGGTCGCGGGGTTTGGAGAGAAAGTGGCCGTGACTCCACTGGGCAGACCAATTGCCGAGAAAGTGACAGCGCCTGTAAAACCGTTCTGTCCGGCGACGGTGAGCGTGGCGGTTCCGCTGCCGCCTTGTGTTATAGAGAGCGAAGTCGCGGAGGAACTGACGCTAAAACTTGGTGGGGCCTTAACAGTGAGAGTCAAAGTGGCTGTCGCACTCGTGCTGCCGGAGGTTCCCTCGATTGTTACTGTTGCTACCCCGAGTGTAGCCGTTGAACTTACCGCGAGCGTTAGTGTGCTGGCTCCGGTTGCTGGGTTCGGAGAGAAAGTAGCAGTGACTCCGCTGGGCAGGCCGGTTGCCGAGAAGGTGACGGCACCGGCAAAACCGTTTTGTCCGGCGACGGTGAGCGCGGCTGTTCCGCCGCTGCCTTGCGCAATAGTTAGCGAAGCAGCGGAAGAATTGATGGTAAAGCTAGGAGGAACCTGAACGCTGAGAGCCAATGTGGTCGTCGCATTCAAAGTGCCGGAGGCGCCCTGGATGGTCACAGTGGCCGAACCGAGAGCGGCGGTTGAGCTTGCCGCGAGGGTGAGGGTGCTGGTCCCGGTCGCCGGGTTTGGAGAAAAGGTGGCAGTGACTCCGCTGGGAAGGCCGGTTGCGGAGAGGTTGACGGCACCGGTAAAACCGTTCTGTCCGGTCACGGTGAGCGTGGCGGTTCCACTGCTGCCTTGTGCAACGGACAGGGAAGAGGTAGAGGTGCTGATCTTAAAGCTTGGAGCACTCTGAACTGTGAGGGCCAACGTGGTAGTCGCACTCAAAGTGCTGGAGGCTCCGTGGATCGTTACAGTAGCCGAACCAATAGTGGCGCTTGAGCTTGCCGCAAGGGTGAGCGTGCTGGCCCCGGTTGCCGAGTTTGGAGAGAAGGTGGCAGTGACTCCACTGGGCAGACCCACTGCGGTAAGCGTCACGTTTCCGGTAAATCCGTTTTCTCCAGTAATGGTAATGGTGCTGGTTCCGCTATCACCTTGGGAAACGGTGAGAGTGCCTGGCGTCGCCGACAGCGTGAAGCTCTGTGTAAATCCAGCCAGAGCATCGATAAAGGCCTGCCCCTTGGGACTTCCCCAACCAGTCACCAGATCGTAGCCTGTCACGGCATTGTACCCTCCACTGCTGTTGTCGTTATTGCCGGTCGTAATGTCGTGAAAGTCGTTCGTGTAACTGGAGCCTGTACCGATCGCGTAGATAGTCGGATTGAGGAAGCCGATGGCCGAATTGCCGTTGTCCTCTGCCTGCTCGTTGACTAGCGCCATAAAGCCGGCCCAGCGCGGCGCTGCCAGGCTTGTTCCGCCTAATCCACCCGTGCACGGATTGCCGTTGATGCAATACCAACTATCCGTATTGGCTTCGATCGCGACATCTGGAATGTTCCGAATGGTTGTCGATCCTTGATTTGCAGAATCAATCACACCGGATAACTGCTGATAACTTGGAATGGGATAGCTCTGATAAGTATCAAGGCCGCCTCCGCTGCCGATCCAGGCGCTCTCCGACTGCCAGGAGCCGCCAGGACCGGTTGTGGTCAGATCCGTGCCGCCTACGGCGACCACATAGGGATCGTCAGTGGGAAAATAGGGAATATTCGATGAGTTATATGCGCCGGAGTCGCCGCTCGCCGCAAACAGATTCTGAC
>JBAWCO010000305.1:0-10504 GCA_049590315.1 Occallatibacter sp.
CGTTCCAGATTACTGACGGATCGGAAAGCACAGTTCTGAAAGCTTTGGCGCTCTCAGAGGGGCAAGATCACTTTACCGGGCACATCGCTTATATCTATCGTTCTGGGTTCGCCGCGAGCGGGCGCCAGGAGATCCCGATTGAATTGAAAAAGATCATGGATCGAAAGGCGCCGGATGTACCTATCCTGCCGAACGACATACTCTATGTCCCCGAGGCAACCGGCCGCAAAGCCACCCTGACGGCTCTAGATCGAATGACCGGGATTGGCGCAACTGTTGGCACTACCCTTCTCTACGTTTATCACTAGGGAGAATCGAGCGAAAGCCATGTCAAAACAGACAGCATTACCGGTTGAAATGCCAGCGCGAACCTCGTACATCCAGACTGTACAGTCGCCCTATGTGACTTATCCGCCCGCGCTGGAGATTGAACCAGAGGCGCCTGCGGTTCCCCTCTCGCATTACTTCTGGATATTGCGACGTCACCTTTGGATGATGGTTGCCTTTATCCTGGCGTGCGTCTTGGCCACCTTCATTGTTTCCGCCAGGCTGAAGCCGATCTACGAATCAACCGCGACCATCGACGTGGATGTACAGGCTCCATCGGAGGTTGTTGGCCAGGATTCTACGCGCTCAAGCTCTTACAGGAATCCAGATCAATTCCTCGCCACTCAGATCAAATTGATCCAATCAGACGCCGTGTTGCGTCCAGTGGCCGAACAATACCATCTGTTGCCTGCTACCGGACAACAAAATAAAGTGACCGCGGAGCAGGTACAAAGGAGAGCAGAAGCTCCCGTAGGCATATCGGGGCTAAAGGTGACTCGGCCTCCCAATACCTATCTATTGCTGATCAATTACCGGTCTCCAGATCCACACTTAGCCGCAGACGTTGCCAATGCGATTGCCAATTCCTATCTGGCACATGCGTATGCTATTCGAATTGGATCATCTGCCAGCCTATCGTCGTTCATGGAAAAGCAGCTCGACGAACTTAGAGCCAAGATGGAGAAGTCCGGCCTAGCGCTTGCCCAATTCGAGAAAGATCTGGATGTCGTCAATCCTGAAGAGAAGACGAATATTCTTTCAGCCCGCCTCCTGCAATTGAACACAGAGTATACGAATGCTCAGGCGGATCGGGTGAGCAAAGAGGCTGCCTGGAATGCGATCAATACCGGTTCAGTCGAGGCGGCGCAGGTATCTTCTCAGGGGCAATCGCTTGCAAAGCTGAGCGACGCGCTGAACGACGCACAGCAGCGCTTTGCGCGGGTCAAGTCCACCTATGGGACGAGTCACCCTGAATATCGAAAAGCGGCATCTGAACTGGCTGAAGTGCAGAAGGAATTTGATGACACCCGCCGAAGCATCAGCAACAGAATCGCGGTTGAATACAAAGAAAGCGTGAACAGGGAGCAGATGCTCCAAAAAGCGCTGGCCGATACGAAAGCGGATTGGGACCGTTTGAATACTCGATCATTTGAATATCAGCAGCTCAAGCAGGAAGCAGACGCCGACAGGGCGCTATACGACGAACTCATCAAGAAGATTCGCGAGGCCGAGATCAACGCCGGCTTTCGAAACAACAATATCCGAATTGCCGACGTGGCCCGTCCCGCGTTGTACTCCGTTTTTCCGAACATGGCCGTCAACCTGATATTGGCTTTGATCTTTTCAAGCTTCCTCGCAGTAGGTGCCGCGTTACTCCTGGATAAGCTCGACATGACACTGAGGAATCCCGAGGAAGCGGGCCGATTCCTTCGGACAGATGTGATCGGAACGCTGCCTTTAGATCAAGGTGCATCCGTGTTGCCCAAATCTCCCAAGCCTGAACTTGCAGAGGCCTTGCTTGTAGCGCAAGACGCATCTGGCGATATCAAAGACGGAAAAAAGAAAGGGGGATACTACCGGTCCATCTCCGGTTTTGAAGAGGCTATAAGAACGCTGCGAAATACCATTCTGTTATCCGACTTTGAGCAGCGGTTGCGTTCGATCGTAGTCACGAGTGCAGAGCCCGGAGAGGGAAAGACCACCCTCGCCGTGCACCTTGCAGTTGCCAACGCTGCGCGTGGCAAGAAGACTCTAATTGTGGATGGGGATCTACGACGCCCAAGCGTGCATGCAAAGTTTGGCTTGATCCAGCACCAGGGTCTATCCAATGTTTTGACGGGTGAATTGACCTGGAGGGAAGCGCTTCTCTCGATTGAAGGAAGACCTAATTTGAGTATTCTGCCTGCAGGTCCTGGTTCACACCGTGCCGCCGATTTGATCGGCCCGCGTCTCTCCGAACTTCTGGATGAGTTCGCAAAGGACTACGCACTTGTGATCCTCGATTCGCCTCCTCTCCTTGGTTTTGCCGAGTGCCTGCAAATGGCGTCGGCCGCCGATGGAGTGCTCATTATCAGTAGAGCGGGAGAGACCAAGAGAAAAACGGTAGCGACAGTAGTGTCCACGTTGCAAAGGATTCGAGCCAACATCATCGGAGTAGTTTTGAACCGGGTGACCCAGCAGACTTCGAGCGATGCATATTCCTACTACGGCTACCAATACGGCTATCAACAGAACCCGAAGGGAAAACAGGCATAGTTCTTTCGGATTGTCGTTAACGGGATAGTTCCCTGCGGAAAGTTTACGGTCACGGGCGACCGCTTTTTGAGGTAGCCATGGAGAACGAATGAAAGTTCTAATACTCGGAGCGGGGTGTACGGGCCTTGGCGCCGCCTATCGTCTCCATGAATTGGGCCACACTGACTTTCTTGTACTCGAACAAAACAGCTATCCGGGAGGGCTGGCAACTTCGTTCGTGGACGAACAGGGTTTCACCTGGGATATAGGTGGCCACGTCCAATTCTCCCACTATGACTATTTCGATCGTTTGATGGACAAGGCGCTCGGACGAGCGTGGCTCAATCACATGCGCGAGTCATATATCTGGATCCGCGACCGTTATATTCCATACCCTTTCCAGTACAACATTCGTTCTCTGCCTGCGGCGGATGTGGCGACTTGCGTGCGTGGCTTGATCGCCGTCCAACGGAACGGACACACCTCCCCCAAAAATTTTGCGGAGTGGATCGTCAACTCCTTTGGTCAGGGCATCGCCGATATTTTCCTGCTGCCGTATAACACCAAGGTATGGGCCTGTAATCCGGCCGAGATGAGTTTTGATTGGGTTGGTGAACGAGTGGCAAGGCTTGATTTGGCGCGGGTCGTGGACAACATTCTATCGGAACGGGATGACCCCGCTTGGGGTCCAAACAACACCTTTCAATTCCCGCTACGTGGCGGAACTGGCGCCATCTGGCGAGCAGTTGCGGATCTGATTCCAGCGTCCAACTTTCGATATAACCGCAGCGTCGCTAAAATATGCACTAGCTCGCGAACTGTAACTACCTCGAGCGGCGACGAGTATCAATATGATGCCCTTATCTCTACTCTCCCGATTGACGCAATTGCTGCGCTCATTGGTGATCAGGAAATCATCTCAGAAGCATCCCAACTTCGCTATTCCGGCACCCATGTGGTCGGGATTGGGATTCAAGGAAACCCTCCGGCGCACCTGAGAGAAAAGAACTGGCTGTATTTCCCCGAGGATAACTGCCCTTTTTATCGGGTCACGGTATTCTCCAACTACTCGCCTCATAACGTCCCAGGGGACGATTATTGGTCGCTAATGGCCGAAGTGGCAGATTCGTCATTTCGCGTGGTGAATCATCCAACGATTGTGCAGCAAGTGTTGGAGGGAATGAGAAACACGAAACTGCTCAGTGTAGACGACAGAATCGTTTCCTCCTGGCACTACTATGCTGCCCACGGCTATCCGACGCCGACGGTCGATCGGGATGTACATATTGACACAGCCCTCGCCAAGTTGAAATCGTTTGGAATTCTGTCGCGTGGGCGGTTTGGCGCCTGGCGCTATGAAGTAGGGAATCAGGATCACTCTTGCATGCAGGGGGTGGAAGCCGCGGATTGCGTGCTGTTTGGGGCTCCAGAGTTAACTTGCTGGAACCCAAACCTGGTCAACAGCGGGAAACATCGCGATCAGCGAAATATGATGTTTGCAGCAAGTTCTTCTTCACACCATTTGGTGCATAGCTCTTAAGGGAAGATGGATTTAATGATTTTGTCCTGCACATGGTGCTCAGATTATGTTAGGGATTGACGCGAAGTCGGCATGAAATTACGAGCCGCGACAAATTGAAAGAGTCTGCAGCTATGAGTGACATTCCGACTCCAACCGACGCATTGGCAGAAGCATTTGAAGTCCAAGAGAACTCTCGCGCACCTTCGCGTGCTAAGACAATTCTATGGAATTTTGGCAGCCTGAGCGCTGGAGCAGCAGTCAGCCGTGTAGCAAGCCTGGCGACAAATGCAGTTCTTGCTCGCTCCGTCTCAGCTTCTGGGTTCGGCGTTGCAGGAATTGCGCAAAGCATAACAGTGTACTTCAGTCTTCTTTCGGACATGGGTCTCGCAACCGTCGCAATTCGGGAGGGCGCCCAAAACCGAAACAAATTGCAGCAAGTAATTTCCTCGACAATCGGGCTCCGATTGGTTATTGCTTTTGCGCTGATTCCTATTGGTCTAATCACAGCGCAATTCCTGCCCTATTCTGAGTCTTCCAAGAATCTGTTTCGTGTTTACCTTCTGACCTTACCGATACAAGCCCTTAGCGTTGAGTGGGTTTTCCGGTCAGTGCAGAAGATGTATCTCAACACAGCACTTCAGATTCTTGTAGCGATGTCGGTGTTGGTCCTCACTGTTGCACTCGTGCATCAGGCGAAAGACCTGATTTGGGTCGCAGGCATTGCAGCAATTACAGCGGCAATTGGTGCAGTTCTGGGTCTTTGGTTCCTGAGACGCTTGGGGTACAACGCGTGGCCAGTGTTTTCTCTTCACGAGAGCAGTTACCTCCTGCGACAATCGCTCCCGCTCTGCGCAGTTTCTTTTGCGGTCACGATGTACGCGCAAACAAACAATCTTATTCTTGGCTATTACCGGAGCGAGGCAGAAGTTGGATTGTATGTCGCTGCGACGAGGCTCATCCAAGTTTGTTACTACCCAATATGGCTTTACTTCACTGCAATGGCGCCGGCCCTGATGGAAGCGTGGGCCGCGTCCTGGGAAAACACAAAGTCTCTTTTATCTACCTCTGTGCGAATCACAGCGATCATCAGCATTGGAAGTGGGCTCATTGCGGCGAGCCTCAGCCAGTGGGCGATAAGAGCGGTCTTCGGCCGGTCGTTCGATGGTGCAAGTTCTGCGTTCAACATTCTTGTCTGGACAGGTGTCGTCATCGCTGTTGGCCACAATTGGGATGAACTCTGCGTGGCCGCACGAAGGAATCGGATGCTGCTGCAATCTACGTTGCTAGGTGCATTTGTAAACCTCGTGGTCTGTGTAATCACAGTATCGCGCATCGGGATTCGTGGCGCGGCCCTTGGAAACCTGATGGCTGAAGTTGCGGCGCATGCTTACTTACTCATTTCATTTGGCTGGCCAATGGGTCTGTCGGTTCTGCGTGAGGCGATCAAGCCTGTCGTCGCAGGTGCTGCAGCTTACGGAGTCATGTTTGCAACACGGAATAGCAGCCTGCCTGTTTGTCCAATATTAACTATTGTGGCATATGCGGGGATATTGCTTGCGATAGGCGGAGTCACAGCTGGCGATCTCAACAGGGTCCGCGCCCTCATGCCCTCACGAAAGCTCTTACCAGGCTCTGTCGCTTAGACAAGCTAGAACGAGAAACGCACAACAACGGTTGCTCATAGGGCAATGGCAATCTTCGGCATTTTAGTTACAAATTCTTTCCCAGGCGGTCAGATGCAATCAACAGAAAAGAGCTACAGGCGTCAGCTAGTCCGAACCGGAAACACACCGCGGTCTCCTGAAAGCCTGGCGCGGTGGCGAATGCCATGGCTTCCCAATGAGAGCGATGCGCTCATTGTAGATGTCGGGTGTGCATGGGGAACGCAGCTAATCGAGTTGCGGCAATTGGGCTTCAAGAACCTGTTAGGAATTGAACTCGACGAGGAGTTAGCCATTGAAGCCAGCGTCAGATGCGGCAGCAGTGGAGAGACGATTCGCATCGTTCGTTCGGACGCCATGGAATTCTTTGAGAGCACGGATCTTCTGGCGGATCGGGTGACGATGTTTCATGTGCTGGAACATTTCCCGGCGAAAAATGGCGCCCGGTTGTTGGCTGCGATCAAAGCACGTCTCCATCCGGATCGCGGCCAACTGGTGATTGAAGTTCCCAACATGTCGTCTATCACCGGCACAAACATGCAATGTAGTGATTTGACACACGCGACCGCGTTTACGGAGTTCAGCTTAAGACAGCTACTGGACGACGCAGGATTCGAAAGTGTATCCGTAATCTGCACGCCGCCTGCTTTGCGCTGGTGGAGGATCGGACGACAGGAATCTGGTATAGGCTGGCATGCGAATCGGTGGATGCACAGAGTGCTTTATGCAGTCACGAATTCGGGACCACGCCCGAATTGCTTCTGTCCTGCGCTCCTGGTTACGGCAAGTTAGCGAAGCAGAATGAGCGAGCGGTCAGGAACGCGAATTCGATGGTCAGGATTGTCTATGATGGAACGATCTTCACTTCTCAAACGAGCGGGGGTATTTCACGTTACTTCCGCAAGCTGATTGAGGAGATGGCGCGTATCCGTCCGGGGTGGATCTTTGACCTGCATATAGTCGACGACGGCGGAGCGGTTGCTCGGCTGCCGTCGGGCGACAACATTCGAATTACCGGGCGCAGACACTTCCGCCCTGGATGGTTTTGGTTACCGGTCAACTATGCAAATCGGCAACGCAAGATTCGATGCGCGCAGCCAACAATCCTTCATACCACGCTGGCTAGGCCATTCCACTGGACTCCCTGCCCGCTGGTCACGACGATTCATGACGCAATTATCGAGAAACTGCCGGAATTCTATGCTCACAAAAGTCACGCGCGGGCCAAACGATGGTGGCGTTGGTCGGCAAAGCGGGCAGACGCTATATTTACTGTGTCCAGAACTTCTCGATTCGACATACTCGATATCTGGTCTCCGTCTTCATCCAAAGTACACGTCACTTACCCTGGGGTCGAAGAAGCCTTCACGGAAACACCTTCCGAGATAGCTTCCGGTGTGAGTTCGAAGTTCGGCGTGAAGAGGCCATATCTCTTGTATGTCGGCCATCGGGGCGAACACAAGAATTTTCACGTCCTGGCAAAAGCAATCAGGGATTCCGCTCTGGATAGTCTCGACTTAGTTCTCGTCGGAGGAGCTGATGAAGTGCCGGAGCTGGAGGGGTGGTCCGGTCTGCTGCAAAACCGGTTGCATCATCTCAAACGCTTGACCGACAGCGAACTCAGCTCTCTTTATTCCAGAGCGGTAGCGCTTGTCTTCCCCTCTCTTTACGAGGGGTTCGGTTTCCCAATCGTCGAGGCCATGAGTTGCGGCACGCCGGTAGTGTCGTCCGATATTCCTTCGTCGCGCGAGGTGAGTGGCGATGCCGCGGAGTTCTTCCAGCCTGACGATCCTGCTGACTGCGTCAGAGCCATCTTGCGGGTTCAGGATCGCGAGATAAGAGAATCGCTGATAAGCATGGGCATTGAACGGGCGAAGCTGTTCAACTGGGTCTCCTGCGCGAATGAGACGATTCGCGTGTATGAGGAATTGATTGGCGTTCGGTCGTCATTGGCAATGAGAGACCGCGCCTTTGCCAAGGAGTAATTCGTGGGAAAGCCGTACCTATCGACGATGAAGGCCGGGTATCGTGAGGCGAGGCGAGTCATCAAGCATGGCCCAAGCTACCCGTGGCGCAGATATATAGCGCCGGGGAAAATCCTAAATGCTCAGGCCATTCGTGCGGAGGCTGCCGGTGATGTGACGGTGTGCGTGCTTACAAGCCGCAACGATTGGCAGCCGTGCCTGTGGTCCTTAGTAAGTTTCTATCAGTTGAGCGGTCTCCGGCTGCCCCTTCTGATCTACGGTGATGGGTCACTGGACAGCACCCACATTTCCCGGATTAAGAGCATCTTCCCCGATGCGAGAATAATGGACCCCTCCACAGCCGACACGGCGGTAGCTGGTTCACTCTCTCGCTTCCCTAACTGCAGGAGATTTCGTTTAGCTCAACCCTGCGCGCGGCGAATCATAGATCTCCCCATTCTCTGTGCGACGAATTCAATTCTGATGCTTGATTCGGATGTTCTGTTCTTTTCACGTCCTGAGGAACTCGTCAGGCAAATCGAGTCTTTTCGATCTGGACGATTCGTTTTCGAGCGAGATATGCAGGATGCTTACTTTGATTCGCGGGCAAGTATCAGAGAGAAATTCGACGTCGAGGTCGCTGCGCAAGTCAATTGTGGAATCATGTTGGCTGACATTTCGAACTTCGACTATGCGCGGGTTGAGCATTGGCTAGGTCAGGCTTCCATCGAGAGGCACCCCTGGGCTGAGCAAACTCTCTGGGCAATGTATGCGGGGCAGGGAAGGACGACTCTTCTCAGCAATGACTACGATGTTACGATGTCTGCGGAGATCAATTCGAAGACTGTCATGAAGCATTACATTAAGCCAATTCGAGACTTCATGTATGTGGAAGGAATTCCGCATCTACTCCGCTGCCTCGAGCAGACGCCAAGCTTGCGAGGCTGATTTTGTTACAGGGAGTCACTTTTGTCCAGGGTGGGTTTGCAAGGGTGGGAGGCATCGAAACCTTCGCTGCCGATCTGCTGCTGGCTCTTCGGGCTCACAGAGTCAAGACTGAATTAGTATGTTGGAGCGGCAACGGACAGAACGAAAATCCAGCCTTGAGAGATTTGGCAAGCGCGGGAGTTAGAATATCTCGTTCCGGTTTGCGCCACGGATGTCGTTGGGGTTGGCCGGATAAAGCAATGGTGCTGCATGGTTGGGACCGACTGGCGAAATCTGAAATGCTGGTATTCGGGAAGATTCTTCACCAAAGCGCACACCGTCGCATTCTTGCTCTGCGGAGACGGATGATCCTGATTACACCTTATCGACCGATGGAGATGTGGGCAGACCATCTGCCAGACAGCGAGATACTTAACTCCTTCGAATCGATTATTGTTCAGGCGCAAGCATTTGAAGACGATCTAAGGCGATTTGGATATAGGGGAAAAATCTTCCACCTCCCATACCTGCCGCCAGAGGTTCAAGTCCCCAGTCGCTGGCCAGCGAGTTCGAAACTGCAAGTAGGCTTTCTTGGACGCATGGTCAGGGATAAGAATCTCAGGTACTTGATTGTTTCATTCTCGAAGCTTCACGAACTTGGAGTGGATGCTCAACTCCACATCTTTGGCGATGGCCCTGAACGACAAGCGATTGAGTCGCTCGTAAGCGAAATGAATCTCGCTAAACGCATCCAGTTCCATGGAAACCAGTACCCGGCCGCGATTCCGGCTGCGATTGACAGTTGTCATTTGTTCGCTTTCAGTTCAACCACCGAAGGACAGTGCCTGTCGGCTCTTGAGATCCTGGCACGCGGAAGGCGCGTTTTAGGAACGCCTGTTGGAGCGTTCCCTGAGTTTTTGAGCGGACTCCCCGGCTCCATCGCACCACTCGACGACCCAACCGCGTACGCCGCTGCCCTCAAGGCAATCGCCAAACCAATCATCGAAGGCAGCATTGCGCCGAGAGACGTTCAGCAGGCCTATCAAAGCCGATTCCCGCGCCAACAGGTGATCGAAGGATATTTGCGCGCATTCGGCTATTCAGATTTGGTCGACCAAGAGAGTCAAGCTATATGATCTGGATTTCGCTTGCAGTGCTGATAGGCACGATCGTGGTATCGGCCGCCTTGTTGCGGAACTATCGCGGCGATGCTCTCGGTATTCCCCTGATTGCCATCGGAACCTTCACGTTCCTTTATGTCATTCAGCCTACAGAACTCCTTTTGACCGGAGACAGCGAACTCTTCCTATCGCAGTGGCAATTTTCGAAGGCGCTTCTTGTTCCTGTTGTGATGCTGGCCTTTTTCATGTGGGGCTGGTTACGTCCCGGAAGACGGAAGGTGCGTGTGGTGGCTCCCTGGGATCCGCGGGCGATGTGGAAGGTCGGATTTGGGGCGGCTTGTATTGGGCTCTTCCTATATCTGATCTTTCTCGAGCGATCTGGCGGAATTGTCGAATCGTTCAGTCAAGCGCACGGCCGTGCAATGGCGTACAACGACAACACTGCCTATATCTACGATGGCCCATGGCTGATGCTGAGCGGGTCGGCCATGATGATCTTGGGTGAGGCCCGGTCCAGATCGCGAGAGCAATGGAGAAGACTGGCTCCCCATGTTTTTCTCGGAGTATATCTCCTGTCAGCGATCTTGACCGGAAGCCGTGGACCACTCTTTGCAGTTGCGACCACGTACTTTGTGGGCAGCGCCATTGCTCAACGCAAGAGAGTTTCTTTTCAGCAAGCTGTCCGAATACTGGTGCCGGTTGGTTTTGGCGTGTTTCTGATGGTGGGGTACAGGAGCGTTCTACATC
>JBAWCO010000306.1:0-2377 GCA_049590315.1 Occallatibacter sp.
CCACGTGGTACTTCAGTGGAAGATACGACCGGCGGACCTCGCGAATCGGATTCCCGTTCAAGAAGTTGTGCAGAACGCGCATACCAAGATCGAGAGCGGCGAACGCAGTCCGCTGCCCATCTTTGCGTACGGAGCCAAAGTGAAGCTCATCGACACGATTCAACGAGCGATCAACCGAGGTCAATTGATCGAAAGCGTCGAGCCCGAGAAACTGAGTCACGCCGCTGTGCACGAGATCTACAAGAGGACGCTGGTTCCGCAACATCGCTATCTGGCTCCCATGTTGGCCGAGGCAGTCAATTCCCCCGAACTTGCCCCGCACCCTGGAAAATGGCTAGCCGGAATCCCCGAGATCGATCTGGCCAAGGTGGTCAGTGCCTGGTTGGACACCAACTGCAACACCGAGTACGAGCACTTGTATTGCATTGGGCTGGACCCGGATTCCGGCCAGCTAACTGGACTGCTAAGGGTGAATCGGGGCAAGGGTTACTCGGGAGGACCCTGCACGGCGGGCAGCCGAGAGTACGTTGCATTTTGGGTCGACTGGGGTTCGGGATTCCAGTACGTGGGAACGGCTTCGGTGACAGTGCATGACTTCGGTTGCCTTCCGCCGGCCGGATTGGAGTACAACGTATCACTACCGATCGACCTTCGCTGCCGAATGCAGGCTTGCGACGAGTTTAGAAAAACGATCAAGGTGAGGGCTGTGCTCTCGTGGCATACGCCGCCTTCGACCACAGATCCAAGAGCTCCGGTGGTGTGGGGCAATGCCATTGAGAGCTTGATCCAGATTTCGGCTGGCATGGAAACTCGGACGGGCAATCCTGCTGCCTGCCTTGCGACAGCAGGCGCCGCGGAGACGGATGAACACCTGACCGATGGACGGGTGATCGATGCGGCCATCAGAGCTTTGCAGGGCATGGCATTTGGCTCGCGAGCAGGACTGACGGTAGTGCCGAATAGCACGCGTGGAGGTTCATTCGTGACCGATTGGAGTTTCACGATCGACGCCAACAACTTACGCCGCAAAGGCGGAGCACTCACGCTTTATTTCTGGAATCGCAGCAATATTCATCGCGGCACAACGTCCTATATGAATCACCAGAAGGCCGTTTATTGCCCGCAAGAGACGAGTTAGCAGGATCGACTGGCCCTCCCCCAGAGGCAGACGGAGTCATCTTTTCTAAGCGGGTTCCGTCTGCAGCCATGAACGAATGGAAAGACTTTGTGATGCGTGAAAGAAGTTTCATCTCGTGTTTTGTTCTGCGGGGCTCGCGGGCGGACCACTTGCCGGCGAGGAAGAGCGGTTTCCGGAATCTGATCTTGCAGCGTTGGCATGAGTGCTGGAGCAAGCTACGCCGAAGTTGCAAAAAGCGAATTCGTGTAACTCCAGTTTCAACTTCTTATCTCGAAAAAGTTATTCGTGGAGCGTGAGGGCAATGCGGCAGAAGACAGTGGGATTCGACGCGGATTTTGAAAGGAACGATCGGGAGACCGAGCAGGAAAAGTCTCTCGACCCTATGGAAGAGATGGCTTTTGGGACGGAGCGGGGTGCCTACCTGCTGCGTGACTTGCGCAGGCTGGCATGGCTTGGAGTCAAACTGTGCAACTCCTTGTTGCACCGGTGGTTGAACCTTTGCGAAGTCGTCGTCGAAGAGGTCTTCTATGTCTTGCTGATGCCGCATTTCTTCGCGGAGGTGGAGTTATCCCCGGCCATTGCCCCGCAGGAGACGGCTAACCTTCATTCCCGCCATTTGTTGAGAGAGAACGACTTTTTGGGATCAGCAAACTCTCCAGATTCTTCAGGGGAACGATCACAGTTTGCGATCTCATGGAGAAAGCCCTGGCTGTACCTGGTACTCGTATTGCTCGTTTGGTTGCTTTTGTTCTGACACGGTAGCGGGCTCCCCCGAGGGCCCGCAACTGGAAAGACTCCGGCTGCATTGCCGGAGAGTTTCCCTTGGAGGAGGCTCGTTATGTTCTCTGGTCGAAAACGACGCGAATTGAGAGCCAAGGGAAGCCCCCGAAACGCCGCCCTGAATCTTCAATACACAGGGCAGCCTCTGATGATCGTGCGCGGCCCCGTCACTGGAAGCGCCTATATGTTTTCTTCCCTGCAACGGGTGCAGCCTGTCGACTCGAGAGACGCGAGATTCCTTCTCGGGAGTCCTCTGTTCAGGATCTCACGATGAGTCCCGTAGCGCTCCACGAGGGCTCACAACGAGGCCCCGTCAAGCGGCGGCCGGTTCGAGTCTTTATAAGAGCGCGCGGAATTCATTTGCGGGCGCCCTCTGAAATGCTATACTTTGGACCATTCGCCTCGGCGGGGTCGGTATTGCAATTTCATTCATTTGATGCAGGTTACGTTGATAACCTC
>JBAWCO010000307.1:0-7137 GCA_049590315.1 Occallatibacter sp.
CGATGAAGGAAAGGGGAGGATCGATGGGCACCTTCTTCTGCAGCTTCATGTCGGTATGCTGCGTGCCGGAAGCATAGTAGTGCTCGCTGACCATGTCGATGTTATCGAGGCAGTTCAGCAGCATCTGGCCGGTCCAGTCAGCGGCGGAAAGATAGTCGGGAACATATTGGCCATTGATGCGCCTCGCCTGATCCGCTCCCTCCATTACGTCGGGCATGGCACCGCCTGCGATGAGCTTGATGGACGGATCGACCTTCTTCATCTCTTTCGCAAACAAGTTGTGCTTCAACTCGAATTGCGGAAGCGACATTGAACCCATCTGGTAGTCGCCCCATGGCTCATTGCCGACGCCCCACAACTCTACGTGATACGGCTCGGGATGGCCGTTCTCCGCGCGCCATTTGCCCATGGGCTTGGTGGCCGCGGCGTTGGTGTACTCGACCAGTTCGCGCGCGGACCATGCGTCGCCGAAGCCAGCATTGACGGTGATATACGGATCGACGCCGAGTAGGCGGCAGAGCGTGAGGAATTCATCGGTTCCGACGTCGTTGGGCTGAACCGCGTGCCACACGGGGTCGAAGATCGGCGGCCGTTTGTCTATCTCGCCGACGCCGTAGCGCCACTCATACGAGGAGACGAAATTGCCGCCGGGAAATCGGAGGACGCCAAAGCGCAACTGCTTCAGCGCAGCAATGACCTCGGGGCGGAAGCCCTCGATGTTGTCGGAGGGCATGAGTGAGACCGTGCCGACATGGAAGGAGCCGCGACCAATGCCGGTGATCTCGAGAGTTGCGTCATCAGTGTCGGCTGCGGCGGTGTAGTGAAGCGGGAACTTGTGGTAGCTGACGCCTAGTGTGCCGACGGTAATGGTCTGCCGGTCCGCTGAATCCTTGCCCCAGATGAGCGTGACCTTCACCACCGCGCCGGGAGAGCCAGAGAGCAGAATGCGTCCGGTGTAGGACCTGCCCTTGCGAACTGCGATACCGGACTGGCTGAATCCGTGCGGCGCTTTGGCTTCGAGTTGGACCATAGGCGTCTGTTCGCCGGTGTAAGGCGCCTTGGTGTCCATGACGACAACGTTGTCGCCCCCGATGGGAGCCCACCAGCGTGTAGGAGTACGTCGGAAGCGCGGGTTTCCTGCCGCGTTGCCCATTACAGGCGGTGGGGTGGGCGCGGTGGCGGCGACCGGATAATAGAACTTGCGATCGACGAGCATCTCAGACCAGATGCCGGTGTTGACGATGTCGCCGCCGTGCTCGAGAAACTGACCGTAAATGTATTTTGAAATGGGCGCACCCGTTTTCGACGCGCTGATGGTTACGTTGACAGGAGACGTCTGCGCTGCAGACACGATCGAAAGAAAAAGGACTGCCAGCAACACTACCGATCTCTTCAGTGCGAACCTGCCGATTGCCGATTGCATGATGATTTCTCCGTGTGAAGATCCACTTCGCTGATTTGCTTTCTGAGCGGGGCCGGGGGCATGTGAATATTGCTATCCAGCGGCTTGTTTGCCTCAAATCGAGAGCAACTGCGCACCTTCCCTGTCATGGCTCGAGCGAGACGACCGTCACCGATTTCGGTTCAACCCTCAGGGTCAGCCTGCGGCCTTTCACACTTGCGGAAATCGGCTTCGGCACAACGCTGTTCGGCGCTGCAAAAGTGTTGATGCTGTCGACTTGAGATGCAGTCAGCGTCTGCCCCTTCGCCGACTGAACCGTGACACCAGTGACTTCCGCATCGATATCGACCGGCTTCTCGGGATCGAGGTTCGTGATTTCGAGCCAGAGTCTCCCCGATGCGTCCCTGGCAGCGAGAGCATCCACGCGCGGCAGCGTATAGCTGCCTTGCGTATAGGTGCCGGCGTCAAAGGCGACCGGAATTAACGTCGCGTCCTGAAATGGCACGTACATTTTGAATACGTAATAGGTTGGAGTCAGGAGCATTTTCTCTTTGTCCGTCAGGACCATCGCCTGAATCACGTTGATCATCTGCGCGATGTTCGCCATGCGCACGCGGTCCCCATGCCGCGCGAAGATATTCAGGTTCAGCGATGCCAGAATCGCGTCTCGGAGGCTGTTCTGCTGAAGGAGAAAATCTTTATTCGTGCCGGGCAGCGCCTTGTACCATGCGCCCCATTCGTCCACGACGAGGGCGACCTTCTTTTGCGGGTCGTACTTGTCCATGACGGTCTCCTGCTTGCGCAGAAACTCATCCATGAACAGCGTAGTCTTGAGGGTCTTGGCGTAGTCGTCAACGCTGAAGTCTGCTGAAGACATTGAGAGCGGCCAGCCATCGGGAGTCGTATACCAATGCACCGAGAGGCCGTCGAAGTTCCAACTCCAGTCATGATGCTGCCACGCCTTCATCACGGCCTCGGTCCACTCGGTCTCCGGAAAGCCGGGGCCCACAGCGATCTTGAGCATCTGGTTTGTGCTCCTCTGCGCAGGATTGTCATTCTCGACGAAGCGGCTGTAGATCTTCAGCTGACTCACGTAGTAGTCCGGCGTCATGTCGCCGCCGCAACTCCAACTCTCATTCCCGATGCCCATGAAGCCGACCCGGTATGGATCGGGATGGCCGTTCGCGGCACGCTCTTTCTGGAGCGCTGTGGGAGCGGCTGCCGTCATGTACTCCAGCCATTCGGCTGCCTCCTGCGGGGTTCCGGAACCGACGTTGACTGACACGTACGCTTGACTGCCGATCTGTTGCAGAAAGTCCATGAATTCGTCGGTGCCGAAGCTGTTGGTGTCGACCACGCCGCCCCATGCGGTATTGAGTGTTGCAGGCCGCTTTTCTGCCGGTCCGATTCCTTTGCGCCAATGGTACTCGTCGGCAAAGCAGCCGCCCGGCCAGCGGACATTGGGTACCCTCAGTTCACGAAGCGCCGTGACGACGTCGTTGCGTATCCCGCGCGTGTTCGGAATCGGTGAATCCTTGCCGACCCAGATACCTTCGTAAAGCCCATGCCCGAGATTCTCGGCGAATTGGCCGAAGAGGTTGCGGTCGATCTTCACTCCGGGCTTGGAGGCGTCGATGGACAAATGAACGTTCTCCGCGGCTACAAGTGGCACAGTTGAAACTAGCGTCAGAAGAGAAATGCGAAGGACGAATCGAACACCGCCGAAATTCATAGTGACTCCCTGAATGAATACCCGCGGATGCGCGTCGAGCAATCCCCAGCTTCTCTAGATGAGGAGCTGCTCAAGACGATCAATTCGCGAAAACGTTCTCTGGAGGTTGGACTATACAGAAGCGCAGAGAGTCTTAGCAAATGGAATAAATCGCTTTATTTATATCGAATCTGTCGATGGGTAAGCTGAATAACTCGTGACAAAGGGATTGGGCCCTGTCTGGGACACAGATTCAAATCGTCTGTACTTCACCATTCATGCCGAGCAATTCGGCAAGGGCACTTACCTCACGGCTGCCCAGATTCGAATCCTTGCAGACCAGATTGAGGCGCACCTCCCTGATGCCGCCGAGTGGCATGCGGAGTGCGAGGAACTCTGCGCTATCCAGATAGGTTCGAATGCGGTATTCCGGCAGCCATCCGAAACAAAGACCGCTTCGAACCGAATCGATCGCTGCTTCAATTGTAGTCACGGGCAGAAATCGCTGCGCCGGACTCCGCGGTTGGCGCTTGGGGTTGCCAGAACCCGCTCCTTCAATGATTACGAGCATGTGTTGCATCATGTCGACTCGGGAGACCTGCCGCTTGAGCGAATGAAGTGCGTGATCTCTGTGAGCCACCGCCATCACCCTGATATCGAGGATTGGTTTCACGAAATATTCGCGCGACATCAGCCCAGCGACACAGAGGTGAGCATTATGCGCAGAGAACTCTGAGTCCGCGGAAATGAAGGTGGTCTGGCGGAGCTTCTGATGGACATGAGGAAAACATCGGGCGAATTCCGCAAGAGCGGTAAAGAGCCGCTCATTTGGGAAAATACTATCGATCGACAATCGAATCTCCGATTGTCCCCCTGACGCGAGGGAGAGGGCCCTCTGCTCAACCTGATGAAATCCTGCCAGATGGGGCTCAGCATCGGCCAGCAATAGGCGCCCCGCCTCCGTTAAATGAGCTTTTCTGCCCTTCTGCTCAAACAGCTTGATCCCAATCTGTTCCTGGAGCCGAGAGATCGCATAGCTGATAGTCGATTGCGAACGATTGAGCTGTTCTGCAGCCTGCGCGAAGCCGCCTAACTGAACCACGGCTTGCAGGATTTCCCATTCATCGAGGGTCGTCTTCATTACGAATCAATATATCTAATAAATCGATATAATGGATCGAAGAATACTACTTTTCTTTAGATGTTTTTGGAGCATAACATTCGTATGCTTAGCCGCATGACGGCGGCGGAGGCTCAAGATAGCAGTCAGGAAAACGCTTACCAGCAGGGTCGAGTCTATCGCATAGGGAAGAGGGAAGCTTTTCCGAGGCAAGCCTCGAAAGGGCGGAGTCGAAACAGATTCGCTGATCGCCGACGGAGCGGGAGTGAGCGACCTCAGCAGCCATGCATTCTGCGGCGCCAGAAAGTGCGCGAGCACGATTGAGATTCTGGAACCGCGATCAGCGTACTACTCTTACCCATGAACTTCCCCACGGGCCAGGTTAGAGAAGTTCTTCTCCACTTCGCTGATGAAAAAGCAACCGGTAGCAAACGCTTGTCCACACCATGCAGGATTACGATGGCTGCGCTGAAGCGATTGATAGGGTAACGGCGGGCACGCTGCCAGCGGGACGAGATTCGTCTGAAAGGAGTCAGATTCTCCGGTTCTATCGGGCTAAACAACGGACCGGCGAATAAGTTGGAGAGATCCAGCAGCTTGCAGCAGGATCATGGCTTCTTGAGGTTGACAAGTACCAAGAAACTGCCCCCGATCAGGCCGTGGTACCAAGGTGGCTTCGGCTGGCGGCGATTCTTGATCGCCCAGAAGTCGCTTGTTTCCAGAAGATTCTTTGCCTCGTGAAGCCGCAATTTACCTAAGAGCTTGGTTTCCAGCGTCGATCGTGGGTGTGGTGATTTAGCGCTTGCAAATCGCTTTACTAGCAACTAGCATGCTAACCGAACGCGCCGGAGCTTCCCTGATGAGTTTAGAAGTTGTCACGGTGATGCACCCCAAAAAGGCTCCTACCGAGGCTGAAAGACAGCGAGAGGAATTGGTGAGCCGTGTGGCCTCCAGCGCCACGTTTGAAAAATCACCGCGCCTTAGAGCATTCTTCCTTCACGTGTGTCGATGTGCCATCGAGGAAAAGTCCGAGGAGGCAACTGAGCAGCAAATCGGAATCTACGTCTACGGTCGACAGCCCAGCTACAACCCAAACGACGACAACATCGTTCGATCGCAGGCTCGCCAACTGCGAATGAAACTGGAGCACCATTTCGTCAACGAGGGCAAGGACGAACCCGTCGTCATCACGATCCCGAAAGGTCAATACCTGCCTGTCTTTGAGACTCGTTTCAAGGAGCCGCAGGCGCAGCCAGTGACCCTCGTACCAGCAGCGAGAAAACCGCGCCGGGCAAAGTATGTTCTGGTCGGAGCGGCTGTGCTGTTCGGTTTTGGACTCGCATGGTTTGGCTACCGGTCGTTTGAGTCTCGGCACGCAACTCTGCCAACCTACGACGTTCCCCTCGCCTCAGTTTCTCAGCCAGCGCAAAATGAGGAAGAGCCGCAGGCGAACAGCCGGCGAGTCGCATTGGCCTTTAATGCAGCTGACATCCGTATCGCCGCCGGTCACACGGGTGCGAGTTACGTAGACCTGTGGGGCCAGCGCTGGGAATCCGATCGCTACTTCACGGGAGGCGTTTCCAAGCCCGGTCCGCTGCATTTCTTCCCATCGGTACCCGACGAAGGTCTGTACAAATCGATCCGCGAGGCCGTCTCGGATGGAAATATGGTTCCACAATCGCAGCGTGAGTTCCGTTACGACATCCCGGTACCTCCCGGAATATACGAATTGAGGCTCTATTTCGCCGATCCTCTACGACAACCGGAGGTGGACCAGAAGGAAGACGCACAGAATAGACGCCACTTTGAAGTCGACCTGAACGATCATTCACTGCTGGTCGATTTCGATCCAATTTCCGACGCCGGTTCGGCGGCGGTTGACATCCGCGTTTTCAAGGATGTGCGTCCTGCTTCGGATGGCAAGGTCCATCTCGTTTTTAGGACGGATTGGGGGCGGGCTTTTGTGAGTGCGCTGGAACTTACTTCGGGCACACCGGGAAAACTTGAGCCGATCCGGATTAGCGCTCGCCAATCGGATTTTGTAAACGCCGATGGTACGCGCTGGAGCGGGGACAAGTACTTCATCGACGGGCGCTCCTGGACATGGGAGAATCCCGAGGTGGGACCCAGAATCCCAGACCTCTACACCGGTGAGCGACACGGTAATTTCAGCTACGCGATTCCCGTTGCACCCGGAAGCTACACGGTGAAGCTCCACTTCCTCGAGTCGTTCTTCAATCTTTCGATTCCAGCCGCAAAATGCCACGGAGTGGGCTGCAGAGTCTTCGATGTCACGTGCAATGGCGTCATGCTACTTCAGGATTTTGACATTAATCAGGCCGCATCGGACGCGTTCCAGCCTGTAGTGCGCGAGTTTCACGGCCTGCATCCCAACGGCCAGGGAAAACTACTGCTGTCCTTCTCGCCGAAGGTAAACTACGCGGAAATAAGGGCCATCGAAGTCCTCGACGAGGCTAAGTAGAGAATGCACCTATCGATTTACTTGGGATGGGACCCGTTCGCCCCTGCCTCTCCATCCTCGATCCACATTCCGCCCGGAAAACTGATACTGGTGATCGTGTCGCGAGTAGAGGCATGACCAATCGCCATGAATTGTCCAAGACGGTCCCTGTTATCGAAGAGAGTTAACGCGGGATTCTGACCTCGTTGCCTTCAGCGATCGTACAGCTCGATCCTGCGACCCGAGCGCGCGCCTTCCCTGTCATATCTCCACTATTGTCTGCATTTAGAAACAACTCCTGACGTGCCGCCGGTTGCAATTCACGTGCGCTCACAGCACATCGGTTAAGGAAGACGCATCGCGCTCTAACAGAGTACCTGGGCCGCGGGAGGCTTCGTCTATTCTTCGCGTGATTCACGGTGCATTTTCCCGTTGCTACACCG
>JBAWCO010000308.1:0-1783 GCA_049590315.1 Occallatibacter sp.
GGCATGGGGCGCCTTCCCTTCGGCTTCACTCTTCCGCACCAGCGGCGAAGATCCATTGCTGGGGACCCCGGCTCTGCCTCGATAACCGGCCAGAATGCCCGGCACATGATTAGGGCTCAGTTCCTCATGGAACTCGTAGTTCACCTGGATGGCCGGCGCCCAGCAGCAAGCCCCAATGCACTCCACTTCTTCCAGAGAAAACACTCCGTCAGAGGTCACGCCCTTTTCTCCGATGCCTAATTCCTGCTGAAACCGTTCGTAAACCTCGTAGCCCCCGCGCAACATGCAACTGATGTTCGTGCAAACTTGCACATTGAACTTGCCCACCGGCTTGAAACGCAGCATCGAATAGTAGCTCGCCACATTGCGAACATCTAGCTCAGTAATGCCGATCCGTTCTGCAACCTCGGCGATCACGGCGTCCGACAGATACCCAATCTCATCCTGCGCATAGAGCAGCATCGGAACCAGCGCCGAGCGGCGCACCGGGTACTTCTTGACCAGCGCGTCGAGGCGCGCAGCCAGCTTGGGAGAAAACACAGTCATGGTTTCATCGCCCATTTGCATCAACTCCCAGCTTCACATGCTTGCCAAGTCAAGCTCAACTGAATTTGCCAACGAGCACGCTCGATACGATGTCTGCAGCAACGTCATCAGGCCCGAAGCAGGTCATCTTCGATTGTGATTCGTCAATTGTAATGACCTCGTGGCAAGTTTCCTCTTTCTTGCAAAGATACTCCTTGCGCGAGATCTCATACCCATTCGGAGGGCCGCTGATGATCGCCGTGATCCGGCATCCTCCTCTCATAATCCCACGTCCTACCCTGCACAGCGCATTTGTTCCATAAGTGAGAATGAACTCTTCGTCGAAACTCGGCAGATGGATCTGCTCGAAGATAGGTGCTCTCCTCTTGTGCAACTCCACATTGGCTTCTTTCATCTCCTCCTTGAGATGCAGAATGACACTCTCAAAAAACGAACAATGTTCGGCCCGCAGTTTCTTGTGCTCAGTGATTGCGGAGGTGTCCACAATCTCTTTCAGCTTTGCGATGTCCGCAAGCTTTGAATAATCGGTCAAAGGCTCCCCCCTCCTATCGGTCGATCTCCCCCAAAACGATGTCGATGGACCCCACCACCGCCACCACGTCGGCCAGCATCCTGCCTTTGCACATCGTCTCCAGCGCCTGCAATGTCGTAAACGAAGGATTGCGCATGTGAACGCGATACGGCTTGGCCGTGCCGTCCGAGACGACATAGTACCCCATCTGTCCGCGCGGCGATTCAATCCCCTGATAGACTTCGCCTGCGGGCACCGCAAACCCCTCCGTAACAATCTTGAAGTGATGGATCAGAGCCTCCATCTGTGTCTTCATCTTCTCTCGATCCGGCAGCACAATCTTCGGCGCATCGGCCTTGATCGGTCCCTCGGGAACTCCATCCAGCGCCTGCTGGATGATTTTCACACTCTCCCGCATTTCGATCAGCCTGATTTCATATCGCGCCCAGCAATCGCCATCGGTCGCGATTGGCACTTTGAATTGAAATTTCTCATAACCCGAATAAGGCATATCGCGGCGCAGGTCAAAATCCACTCCTGATCCGCGCATATTCGGCCCCGTCACTCCCAAGGCAACCGCGTCCGCCGCCGACAAGTAGCCCACGCCCTTCAAGCGATTTCTAAAAATCGGATTGCCGGTCAGCAGGTTCGAGTATTCGTCGATCTTCTCGGGAAAGGTGCGAATGAACTTCTGTACCCGGTCGTGAAAATCCAGCGGCGGCTCCA
>JBAWCO010000309.1:0-6672 GCA_049590315.1 Occallatibacter sp.
GTCGCCGATTATAGGGGACGGCGAATCATACAAACTGGGGCGAATGCCCTCGCGGGCAAGCTGAACAAACCGAACGAACTGCGTGGTGCGGTAATCCGTTTGCAGAGAGTTTGTGGCCACCCTTACCGTCCACAGCGATTTCGCTGTCTGCGGCGGGGCCGTTCCAACCGTGGCGATCGCACGAACGATCCACGCCAGGAAGATGAGCCAGATTTGCTCCGATCCTCCCCTGCGTTCCGTGCAACTTCTACGCTGCCACAGGCTTTCCCGTCTCTGCGTACTCATGAACCCTTGTCCTGCCGGGCTCGAGATCCATCCGGACCTGGCCGGCTATCGCACCCTTCCAACCTGGAAAGATGCTCTTCTTACTTTGAAAATCTCCTCCTGCGCCCCGGACATATCCGGGAAACGCAGCAGGGCAATCCTGTCAATCTCAGTCCGGACCAAAATGGCCCAAGACTCTCAGTTCACGAACCTGCGCATGCGGACATTCATCGCCACGCCTAGCGCCAGGAACGTAAACAACACCGAAGATCCGCCGTAACTCATTAACGGTAAGGGAATTCCGGTGACCGGCATAAAACCGATGACCATGCCCACGTTGACCGCTATCTGGAAGGTCAACACAGCCACAATTCCCATAATAATCAGGGAACCGGACAAGTCTGCGGCTGTTTGAGCGTTTTGAATCAAACGCATCAATATCAGGAAGTATAGCAGCAGCACCAAAATCGCGCCCACAAACCCGTGTTCCTCACTGAAAGCCGCAAAGATGAAGTCTGCATGCGGAATGGGCAGAAAATCTCCCTGCGTCTGGCTGCCCTTTTCCGCGCCCTTGCCCCAGATCCCACCCGAGCCCACGGCGATCTTCGATTGCAGGAGCTGGTACCCGGAGCCTCTAGGATCGTTGTCTGGGTTGATGAAATTGGTCAGCCGCGCCTTTTGATACGGCTTGAGTAATTTGCCGCTGCTCCATGCGGCGCCCACCAGCACCAGGCCGCAGGTCGATAGAATCAGCGCCTGCCGGAAATTGATCCCTCCCAGAAACAGCCCGGCGATCAGAATCGGCGTGTAGGTCAGTGAGGTTCCCAGGTCCGGCTGCTTCAGCACCAGCAGCAAAGGTACCCCCACCAGCGCAAATGCCTTGAAGATATCCCTCCAGGTCAGACTGCGCCCGCCCAGGTTGGCAAAATACCTAGCCACAGCAATAATCAGAATCAGCTTTACCCACTCCGACGGCTGAAATTGCATGTGGCCGACCTTCACCCAGCGTCGCGCGCCCAGCACCTTTTGTCCAAACGCCAACACTGCCAGCAGGGCCACCAGGCACACCCCGTATGCCCAGGGAACAAAATCGATCAGCTTGTGATAGTCGATTTTGGAGAACAGGAACATAGCCACCATCCCGCCAACGATATAAAACAGTTGCTTGGTATGGAAGCCAATGTGCCCGGCGACCCAGACCTTCTGGTCGTTGAAATAACCGGGTACGGCGGCGTACTTCGTGTGCAGCGTGGCCGAGTAGATCTCAAAGACTGAAATGGTGCATAGCAAGGTCACCATGCCCAGTAGCGTCCAGTCGAAATCGCGAAAGCTCATGAATCGGCGCATGCGGGTTATCGTCCCTTCCCTGAACCTGCGGGTTGCGCCGCGCTCGGTTGGGCATGTGTTACGCCAGAAGATACGGGGCCGGCTCCCGGCTTGTGTTCCGGTTGAGCTGTTGGCTGAGACTTCTGCGGGCTCTGGGCAACGATCTTGCCGTTCTGTACCGGGAACCGCCCGCTCTCCACTTTTGCCTGCTGGCCATCCTGTTTCGCAGTCTTAGTCCCGGAAGCCTGGTTCTCGGAACCGGACGCGGCGCCGGGAACAGTCCGCACAGCAGAGATCTCCGTTAGAGCCGGTGTCTTCGCGGGCACCAGATTATGGGCCAACCGGCGCTGCTTTTCCACGTAGGCGGCCACCACCTTGGCGCCGATTCGGGCGGGAAACCAGCTATGGTCGCCGTTCTGCCAGAGCACGGCAACCACAAGTTCAGGATTCTTGGTCGGCGTTACGCCCACGAACCACACGTTAGGATTCGTACTCCGACCTTTGGTGGTCTTGTCCAGTGCTTGGTGACTCATCACCTGCGCGGTCCCGGTCTTGCCGCCAAAGTCGATGCCTTCCAGATGCTCTCCGCCCGCGGTGTGAAACGCGCCGGGCTGCGTCACCTGGTACATTCCATCCGTCACAATCTGCCAATTATCCGGGTCAATGGGGACATTAGCATCTCCGCTCCCCGGAAAGCTCTCAAGCAACGCCTTGCGGAAGTCGGGTGTTAGCTCATCAGGAAACACCGAATGCGGCCGAACCAAATGTCCGCCGGACGCGATGCCGCCAATGATGCGCGCAAGTTGGATGGGTGTCGCTTCCACTGCGCCCTGGCCGATGGCCACATCCAACGTTTCGTCCGGATACCAGCGGGCATGGTAGTTCTTCAGCTTCCACTGCGCCGATGGCATCAGCCCCGCTTGTTCGCCGGGAAGGTCGATGCCGGTCCTCTGGCCATAACCGAACGCGGTGGCATATTTTGCGATGCGATCAATGCCCAGTCTGTCGCCGAGTTGGTAGTAGTACGTGTCGCAGGAGTAGGGAATCGCGTTGTGAATGTCCACTCCGCCGTGCTTTTCATCGCAGTGGTGATAGAACCCGTAAGGACCCCATCCCCCTGAGCACGTTACCTTCAAGTCCTGCGCAATGCCTTCCTGCAGACCCGCCACCGACATCATGATCTTGAACGTCGATCCTGGCGCAAGCTGCGCCTGTAGAGCCTTGTTCATTAAGGGGTGATCCGGGTCAGTGATCAGCTTGTTCCAGTCGGTGCGGTTAATGCGCACCGCGAAGGCATTCGGATCGAAGCTCGGCCGTGAGACCATAGCCAGAATCTCGCCGTTGCGCGGGTCCATCGCCACAATCGCGCCATTGCGATTTCCCAGCGCAAGTTCCGCCGCCCGCTGCAGATCGTTGTCGATGGTCAGCCGCAGATCCTGCCCCGGAATTGCGTGCTGAATTCCCAGGTAGCCCACCTCGCGGCCGTGGCTATCCACAATCACGTCCCGCGACCCGTCCGTGCCTCTGAGCAATGCGTCGTAGGTCTCCTCGACCCCTGCCTTACCCACCACGTCGCCCGGCTCGTAATACGCAAAGCGCGGATTGTTCAGGTCGTCCTCGCTCACCTCGCCTACATACCCGATCAGGTGCGCAGCAAACCCGTCGCGGGGATAAAGCCGCCGCTCTTCGTCGATTGTTTCGAGCTCCGGCAACTCATTTCGCCGCGCCTCGATAAACGCCTGCTCGTCGGCCGTGATGTCCTGTTTGATGGGGATGGGCTGGTAGCCCGGTGCGGCCCTATAGTGGCGCAGGGTCGCACGCAGTTGGTCCAGATCCAGGTTCAGCCCCTTCGCAATCAGCGGCAGATCGGCATCCACATTGTGGTTCATTTCGCGGACCAGGAAGCAGGATACCGAGGGGTAATTGTCGACAATAATCCGGTTTTCGCGGTCAAAGAGCTTCCCGCGCGGAGCCATCACCGGTACTTTGCGAATACGGTTCTGCTCGGCCAGCACGCGGAAGTTGTTCGCACCCAGCACCTGCAGCCGCCATAGCCCGGCAACCAGGGCCAGCATCATGAACAAGATGCCGTACTGCACTACCGCCAGCTTGATGGCAGAGAGCTTTTCATCGCGATTGGCTCTGCTCGAATACATGCTTCTACGCCTTAGAATACTGCCGTTCCTGATTGCATGCGGAGATTCATTTCACTTCCACGCTGCGAACCCCCGCCCAATTCCGAGGCACTGATCCCTGGCCCCTGTCTTTTCAGTCTCTGATCTGCAGACGATCCAGAGCCGGAAACAGCACCAACGCAATCAGCGTATTGCCAATCGCTTTGAAAAGCTCGATCAGCCAGCTCCACTCCTGACTCAGCCCCAGCACGCCCCGGTACACGAAGACATAGATCGCGCTCGACAAAAGGGAAAGGAAAAAGGTCATCCCCACGCGGATGGTGTGGTTCTCCACGTCGATGCGCATTCCCATCGACGACGCAAGAAATCCCACCACCGTCTTCGCGATACCATTCACGCCGATCGCATGGCTCGTCAGCGCATCCTCAAACAACCCCATTCCCGCGCCCGTCAAGGTGCCCTGAATCGGAACGCGATGCACCAGTGCAAAATACACAGTGATAACGAGGGGCAAATCAAACCATGCATAGCCTCTAAAGAAGCGCGGCAACCAGGCCTGCAGCACCAGCGCCACCAGCGGCACCATTGCGTAAATCAGAATTGGATACCGGCGAACTTCCAGATCGCGGCGGAAGTCTCCGCTCAGTGAGGTCATGGCTGCGGCGTCCTCTGCGGCGCTTCCGGATTCTGCGTTGCCGCCGGAGTGGCTGGCATTGCCGTCGTACCTGATGTGGGGGCTTTCTTATCGGTGTCGGTCGCAGGATTTTTGCATCCGGGTGGAACGGGCTGCGCTGCGCCACCCGGCGTAAACCGGTCAGGGCATACGGCCAGCGGCGGATGCGTCAACGTGGTGGGGCTCGAACTGTCCAGAAGAGGCTGCTGGTCCGGGGGCAGGTTGGGGTCGATGAGTCCCGGCAACCGCTCGGCCATAATCGCCGACGCCTTTTTCTGTTCCGCTATCGCCGCCGCTTCCGGCCCTTTCAGTGCTTCGCTCGTGGCCAGATCCTGTTCCTGCTGCGGCGAGAAACGTGCCTCTGTCGCGGTAATCACCAGCACCTCATCCAACCGATCCAGGTGCGCTGCCGGCTTCACAATCACGTCGATGAAGGCATCCCTTTCGGGGTCCCGCACCACTTTTTCAACTACTCCGACCGCCAGCCCCCGGGGGAAGATCAGGTCGCCACCGGCCGTGAGCACTTTCTCGCCCGGCTGAATACGCTGGTCGGCCAGAATGCCCACAATCTGCGGCTGGCCGATTGCGTTGCCCCTCAGAATACCGCGAATCCGCGTAGTCTCCAGAATCACCCCGGCTCCGCTGGTCTGGTCGTTGATAGCCAGCACCTGGGCCGTATGCGGAAACACGTCGCGGATCTTGCCCACAATCCCATCCGGCGTAATCACCGCCATATCCTTGTCCAGCCCATCGGCGGTGCCTTTATCCAGATAGAACACCCGCGACTGGTCGCTGCCGCTGGAACCGATAGCCTGCGCGGCCACCGTCTTGTAGATGTACTTTTCCTGGAATTTGATCAGCGCCTGCAGCCGCTCACCCTGCTTGGCATCTTCCAGCAGCGAGGCCTGTTCCAGCCGCATCCGGTCGATGGTCTTCTGCAGTTCCTGGTTCTCAGCCTGCGTATGCCGCAGGTCGATGTAGCCTTGCCACATCCCTACAATGCCAAGCTTTGAATGGTGAATCAGCCGCTCCGGTGGCGACACCACTGCGTCCGCCCACAAACGAATCAGCCGCACTCCCGGCCCGTCCTGCTGGTCGAGGCTGTTGCGGCCAGCGTCGGTTCGGCGCACCTGCACGGCCAGACCCACAATCTGCATAACCAGCAGCGTGAGCAGTACCAGAAGGTTCCGATAGCGGATGAAAAATGATTCCATGGTGGTTCAAGGTTCGGGGGTAGGGGATCAGGGGTCAGAAACCCGCAATCCACACCATTTCTTGAATACGGCTCAAAATGCAGCAAACGCACTAATCACCAAGGCCATGGCGGAATTCACCGCCATCGAGAAAAGTAGTCATATCGGTGCAGCCCATCTGAACAACGTGCGTTCCGTTTCTGGTGCCCCACGTCTCAATTCTGAGCGGGGAGTCCACAAACCTACTGCGAGCGAGTAGCGAGCGACTGGCCGCACCGCAGGTGCCCTAGTCGATCTTGATTTTACGCAGCAACCGGAAGTCGGAGAGCATCTTTCCCGTGCCCAGAACCACAGAGGCCAACGGGTCGTCAGCCACTGAAACGGGCAGCCCCGTCTCTTCTCGAATGCGCTTGTCAAGATTCTTGATCAGCGCGCCTCCTCCGGTCAGCACAATGCCGCGGTCTGAAATATCGGCGGAAAGCTCCGGCGGCGTGCGTTCCAAAGCCACGCGGATAGCATTCATGATCACCGCAATGCACTCACCCAGCGCCTCGCGTACTTCGCTGTCGTCAATCGTGATGGTCTTGGGCACGCCCTCAATCAGGTTGCGCCCCTTGATCTCCATGCTCATCGGCTTATCCAGCGGATAAGCCGACCCAATTTCGATCTTGATGGCCTCGGCCGTGCGCTCGCCGATCAGCAGGTTGTACTTGCGTTTCAGGTAGTTGGTAATGGCCTCGTCCATCTGGTTCCCGGCCATGCGCACTGAGCGCGAATAAACAATCCCGGAAAGCGAAATCACGGCAATATCCGTCGTCCCGCCGCCGATGTCCACCACCATATTGCCGCACGGATCGGTAATCGGCAGGCCCGCGCCGATGGCCGCAACCATCGCCTGTTCCACCAGGTAAACCTCGCTGGCTTTGGCTCGATATGCTGAGTCCTCTACAGCTCGCTTCTCCACCTGCGTAATCTCTGAAGGCACGCCGATCACAATGCGCGGATGCACCAGCATCTTGCGGTTGTGCGCCTTCTGGATGAAGTAGTTGAGCATCTTCTCGGTGACCTTGAAGTCGGCAAT
>JBAWCO010000310.1:0-14605 GCA_049590315.1 Occallatibacter sp.
ATGTATACTTTTGGTCCCGAAGGTGCATCTGAGTAAAGCGAGAGAAGAATTGCCGGTTCATCCGGCGCAACACTACTGCCGGGCGAACAGCGTGGCGGAAAAAGGAGTATCAGATTATGAGCATCAATCGGCTTGGAGCAATGGCTTTGGCGGTGGGCGTGGCAGTGGCAGGTGCGACAGGTTGCGCAACCAAGAATTATGTGCGTACACAAACCACGCCGTTAGTTGAGCATACCGACCAGCTGGACGCCAAGACGGCGGCCAACAACAAGCAACTTCAGGACGTGGACTCCCGTGCGAAGTCCGGAATCAGTCAGGCGCAGAGTGCGGCCGACTCGGCTACTCAGAATGCGCAAACTGCCAGCAAGTCCGCCGGCGATGCGGAGACAGCCGCGAACGATGCCGTGCATCGTGCCGATTCACTGGACAGCGTAGTAAAGGGTCTCGACAGCTACAAGTCCATGGCGAACATCACTGTGACCTTCGGCTTTGACAAGGCAGTGCTGACCAAGGACGACAAAGATCAGCTGGATAGCTTCGCGGCGCAACTCGGCTCGGCAAAAAGCTACATTCTTGAAGTGACGGGCGGGACGGATTCAATTGGATCGGCACAGTATAACTATGACCTGAGCCAGCGCCGCGCAGATGCCGTGGTGCAGTACTTGGCGTCGAAATACGGAGTTGCCCCGCACCGGTTCTATCTGATCGGAATCGGCAAGGACAAGGAAGTGGCGCCGAACACGACTGCGGAAGGTCGGAAGCAGAACCGGCGAGTGGAAGTGCAGCTGCTCTCGAATATGGGCGCCACCACCGGGGACCAGACAGCCACCGCTGCGGGCACTGCGGGTAGCGCACAATAGAGGCAACCAAGGGTCGGCAATCGGCGAATCTTCGCGGCTGAGAAAATCTCTTCCAAAGTGAATTCGCCGGCTGCGCTGACTAATCACATGCCGAGGGATCGCACGCAAGTTTCAAGCGAAACTGAGCGATCTTCGGTAAGATTTGTGGCCGTAATAGCATCGAAGGCCTAAGCCCCCTGATGGCTGTCCTGATCCCCGAAGCGCAATGTTCGGGGATCGATCCCAAGTCTGCAAGATTTATCTGCAACCCATTTTCCCCAACGTTGGTCACTGCCCTCGGGCTGGTTCTCCCCAACGACTTAAGGATTCTTTGCGTGTGCGGGCGAGCAACCGTCGCAGGCATGCTATTCCACCGCGCGAATCAGTTTCCTCATGCACCTGGCAGCGAGCCAGGACAGATTGTTACTAAAGAGGAGATACATCGATGAATGATAAGGACACCAGAACATTCGGCCCAGCCGCCTTTCTCTCCAGTGCGAGCCTTGACCGAAAGATCGTGGAATTGGAACCGGAGCAGTATTTCTTCCGACAAGGAGATCCGTCGGACTCGGTCTATTTTCTTCAAAGAGGGCGCGCTAAAATCGCGGTCGTTTCGGAGAAGGGAAAACAGGCCACGATCTCGCTGCTTTTCCCCGGCGATTTTTTTGGCGAGGGGTCGCTTGCCATGAGCCCCGGCGCCCGGCCCTCAACAGCGGTCGCGGTCTATGCGTGCACTGCTCTAAAGATCAGCAGGGAGGACATGATTCGCGTGATGCACCAGGAGTCGGAATTCTCTGATTGGTTCCTCTCCTATGTTGTCGCGCGCAGCACACGCACACAGGCCGACTTGGTCGATCACATGTTCAACCGCAGCGAAAAGCGGCTGGCGCGTACCTTGCTGATGATGGCCGAGTCCGGGAAGCCTGGCGAACCGCACACCACGATTCCTCCCATTACGCAGGAGACGCTGGCCGAGATGGTTGGCACAACGCGGTCGCGCATCAGTTTCTTCATGAACAGGTTTCGCAGCCTCGGGGTCATCCAGTACAAGGACCGCATCCAGGTGCACAAATCGCGCCTGAGAGCAGTGCTTGTGGACCAACTGCCAGACTACGAGGTCGCAACTCAGGCGGTTGCGTGAGGAAGTAGACATGCAGGCAAGAAGTGAGAAGGGCCGATCCGCAACATGGGTCGGCCCTTCTGGTTATTGTTGCCGGCGAATGTGCTCGGCGCGTACTTGCGCTGCTGTGAACAAGCTGAGGAACGGAGCCCCGGCCGCTGCGGCTTCTACTGCTGGCCGCCCGTTGGCCTCTTCTCGCTCAACAATGCAGGCCACGGCGGCAACGATCATGCCCGCTTCGCGTGCGGCTTCGATGGCATTGATGGTCGAAGCACCCGTGGTGCACACGTCGTCCACAATGACCACACGGGCGCCCTCACGGCAAAACCCTTCAATGCGGCGGCCTGTACCGTGTGCTTTTTCAGCCTTGCGCACCAGGAATCCGTGAAGTAGAGGCGCATTGGGGTTTGAAACTGCGCGCCACGCGCTGGCGGTGGCTACATTGGAGACGATCGGGTCGGCTCCCATAGTCAGGCCGCCAACGGCCTCTGCTTCGATATGATTTTGTTCCAGAAGTTCAAGCACGGCGTGCCCCGTGAGGCGGCCGCCTTCGGCGTGAAGGGTAGTGGTTCGGCAATCGATGTAGTAGTCGCTGGTGCCGCCGGACGAAAGCTTGAATTGCCCCAGACGGAAGCTGGTGCGCGCGAGGAGAGAGAGCAGTTGCTGGGCGTAGGCGTGCGTGGTCATCACAGAAGATTGTAAGGTAACGGGCTCGGCCAGAAGCGTACGGAGTAGGCTGAGGGCATCGACAAGACGAGTTAGCCACTTTTTGCATAAGCAGATGAGTCGTTTTCACATTTCTCTGAGTCCAATCTTGCATGAATGCATCTTCCTCATCCTCAATGAAATACTTAAGCCAGTGTCAGGTCTTCGGTCAGCAGCGAGTCCTGCTTCGACGAGCTGCCCAATACTCACTGTTGGCCGCCCACCTTGGTTGCGTCGTGACTGTTTGCAGCCCGCTGGCAGCGCAGCGGGCCACGACTTCCTCCGACTCTTCTGTACTCTCAGGTTCGATGCTCTCGTCGTACACCACGAGCAATCCCGGCGATGACTCACCAACAACGCAGAAAAGTGTTCCCGATGCGCCGGCCCCTCAAAGCCCGTCGAACGATCAGGCTGCTCCGCAAACCAAGCGCATTCTCGGCATCATTCCGAACTTTCGCGCAGTCAATGCGGACGTGAAGCTGCCTCCCCAGTCAATCAAGGATAAATTCATGGATGCGACGGAGGATTCCTTCGACTACTCCTCCATCGTTCTTCCTGGATTGGTCGCGGCCTATGAAATGGGGAGGAATGCGACACCGGAGTTTCATCAAGGTGCTGCGGGTTATGCGCGCTACTTCTGGCATGCGGCTGTCGATCAGACAGATGAGAACTACATGGTGGAATTCATAATGCCCGTCATTACGCGCGAAGATACGCGTTTCTACACGCTAGGCAAAGGTGGGTTTCTGAAGCGCACCGGCTATGCGATGAGCCGCACCGTGATCACGCGTTCGGACTCGGGAAAAGAAGTCTTCAACGCCAGCGAAGTCATAGGCGCAGGCGCCGCTTCGGGAATTTCGAGCCTCTACTACCCGTCCAGAGAGCGCAGTATCGGCAACACAGGTGAAGAGTGGGGGCTGGATGTTGGAATCGATGCGGTCTCGTTTGTTGTGAGGGAGTTCTGGCCCGACATCAACCACAAACTCTTCCATGGCGCCAAGCCCTCAACTGTGACGCGACAGTAGAGCACTGGAGTTGGGGTGTTAAATGCCGGGACTCTAGAACCGGTTACACGAATGGCCCTGCAACAGGGCATGACTTTAATCGTGCCGCAGAAGCCGCATAAATCAAGAGGCTTTGCCCCCGGGGGCACTGTTGGCGAATTCAATCACACGATCCGCTGTCCTAGCCAGGCGAAAGCCGAAACACGCGTCTGTGCAGGCAAAACGCCACTCCAGTGGTCTGTTAGGCGTTGAAGATTGATAGCTCTTTGGCTTCGCAGGGCCGATCATTTCTATGCCATGTTTCTTGCGGCTTTCGACAATCAGCTGTGTCCCGACATAGGCCCGTCCACAAACTCGCGAGCGGGAAGCAGGTCCTGCTAGCCAGCGCATCCTGCCCCGCGCCAGATTTCGGCATCCGCTGAATACGCGGCCACGCGTATCGACATTTGTGATCAAATGCGCCACGCCTGGCGAGCAGACTTCGGTGAAATGGACCTTGTAATCAACCCACTCCGTTGTGCGTTTGATACCCTATCGAGCTTCCGGGTCATAAGGTGAATCAACGCGCCTGGGGATGGCGGAATGTTGCCTGCATGTCGCATCCGCACAATACCGCAGTCGATCCAGTATTGCTCATGCCAACACCTGCGAAGAATTTCGACGGCAGGCAGAGTGTGAAGATACTGCAGCGCTTGGGACTCGCTTGATGCTCATGCTATTGCCCAGGTGAAAACGCGGATCCTGATTGTGCAATGAAGTCGTATGATGAAGTTCGGCAAGATTCGACCGCTCGGAGGAGCCTCAGGATGAACACCATTGCGTTGTGCCAAACGGGCCGTTTTCAACGGGTTCGATATTGCCTCATGGCGAGCGGGCTTATGCTCATATCAACGATTTCTGCGAAATCACAGACGACCGTTAGCACCCCAGTAACCGTGCTGGACAGCGGTTCGGTCTACATTCTCAGCAATGCGTTCGTGACCGCCACTATCAGCAAGGTCACCGGCGATATGCTCTCGCTGAAGTACAAAGGAGTGGAGACCATGGGGTATGTCTCAGGCCATCATGCTGGCTATTGGGAACAGAATCCCTCGGGAGCTGCGCGAATCGAGACCCAGGAAACGATCAGTCCTGCGACAAATCACGGCGAGCGCGCCGAGGTCTCAATTAAAGGGTGGTCGGATGGGGAATCGCTGTCCGCGCACCCGAGATATGACCCCGCCGTAGCGATCGAGGACTCTAGATCGCAGCTCGGTGGACGCACCATTGGTCCAGCGCCTGGGTTGGCCCGGCCAGCTAACGCCGGTACCTTCGTTGGGAACCGTCGCGGTGGTGAAAGCGGTAGAGGCCCCCTCCTCGATCTGGAGATTCGGTACACCCTGGGACGGGACGATCAAGGTATTTACACCTATGCTATCTTCACCCATCAGCCTACCTATGGCGCGACTGAGCTAGGAGAAAGCCGCTATGGCGTTAAGCTCAATCAGCAGGTTTTCGATTGGCTCTCGATCGACGAACAGCGGAACGAAATGATGCCCAAGGGAAGCGACTGGGATCGCGGTACAGACCTCAATATGAAGGAAGCGCGTCGCCTGACGACTGGGGTGCACAAGGGCCGCGCCGAGCATAAGTACGACTACTGCGCGGATCAGTTCGAAACCCCGGTCTACGGTTGGGCAAGCACCGAAGATCACCTGGGTCTTTACTTCATCAACCCGTCGATGGAGTATTTGAGCAGCGGCCCCTTTCACTTCGAGTTGACCGGACACTTGGACGACGGCGATGGCGGCGATCCGACCCTGCTCGACTATTGGCGCGGCACACACTACGGTGGAAGCGAGTTACAGGTGGCTGCCAATGAAGATTGGAACAAGGTCGTTGGACCTATCTTCCTCTACTTGGCTTCGGGGCCAACACCGGCCGTGATGTTTGCGGAAGCGAAGAAGCAGGCGCAGATCGAGGTCGCTAAGTGGCCATATCCCTGGGTCGCCCATGCCGACTATCCGCAAAGCGCGCAGCGCGGTTTGGTTTCGGGGCAGATCGTTCTCAATGATCCTCAGGCTCGGGGCACGAAGCTGTCGAACCTGCTGGTAGGACTCGCTTATCCCGATCAAGAGATACAACCAAATCAGAGCCTTGGACTAGAGGAGCGCCACACCTCCCCGATCTCCTGGCAGAACGACGCCGCTCACTACGAATTCTGGGTGCATGCCTCAGACGACGGTCGCTTCAGCATTCCCAAGGTCCGCCCAGGAAAGTATGAGCTGCATGCAATCGCGGATGGTGTCCTGGGAGAGTACCAGAAGGCAGAGGTGACGGTGAGTTCAGGACGAGCCGTCGATCTCGGCCGCCTTGAATGGACCCCTGTCCGGTATGGCAAGCAACTCTGGCAGATAGGCATTCCGAACCGTTCTGCATCGGAGTTCCTGATGGGAAACGATCATTGGCACTGGGGTCTGTACCTCGATTACTCGCGTATCTTTCCGAACGACGTGAACTTTACGGTAGGTAAGAGCGACTTGCACAAAGACTGGTTTATCTACCAGGTCCCACATGCCGTCAACGACGATGGGACAGCCCGTAGTAAAGGCCGCGCAACCACATGGACTATTCACTTTGAAGTGCCAGCCTCTGGACCGATTAATGGGCGGTGCATCTTGCGACTGGCATTCGATGGCGTCTCTGCGCGCAGCATTGATGTTGGCGTCAATGGCAAGTCGGCGGGGCAGGTAACGGGGTTTATCTACAACGCGACGATCAACCGCGATGGAATCGAAGGCTCTTGGACCGAGAAGGACCTGCCCTTCGACGCGCAGATGCTTCACTCAGGTGACAACACTTTGACGCTTACGGTTCCGGAAGGCAGCCTCACCAGCGGAGTCTCGTATGACGTCGTGCGCTTGGAGCTCGCGGACAAGTAGTTCTTGGATTCTTGGACTAGAGATCGAGTTCGTTCAGCAGAATTGAATACATTATTTCCTCGTGTGCTCTGCCCGCCGATAGCGCCTGCTCTCGGGTAGCAAACCGACAATCTCGGCCTCGGCATATGTTGCGTATTCTACGAGAAGATTCGCCAGATGACGCGCATGTCGCGGCAGTAGAACGATATGAACCAACCCGTTAGCATCTGGCCTCGATGTAGGATGGCTTATTACGATTTCATGGGTGTCATCCCTCCGGTCAATTTGCAAGAACCCGGCTACTTTGTCCATCTTCCGCCTTCGTACTTTCCGGGGGAGTAAAACATGCAATTGCTAAACATTTCGGTTCTTGGATGCGGCTTCGACGCCAGTTCAACATAAGCCGTCTCATTGCCGAGACGCTACTCGGAAGAACAATTCTCGCAGAGATAGTCGAGGCGTTGCTGTTGTTACCGAAGGCCGCTTTCGAACCTCTATGAGGACGGCCAACTGTCAACCGCGAAACCCACCCTCCCTCCATCCGCACTCCTTTGACGCGGGAGGGTCATCCCCGGTGGTTTCTTTCATCGCTTCGGGTTTGATCGCGCAAGAGCCGCCTTACGCAAGTGGACTAGCAGCGTCGGGATCATCTCCAAAAGGCGCGTCGCGTCTTTTGCAATACCTGCCAGTGGCTCGAACATCGGCTTGCGCTGCGTCTCCAGGGTCCTTTACCCCGACATGCAAATGCTCACCGCGATGACTAACGTAAATAACTTCCTTGAAATGGAGCCGCTGAACTCTCGGTTTCCGAATCTAAGTAAGCCCGGAGCCGGATAACGTAAAGCTCTACGTCATCTGGCTCCGGGAGTTAGAGAACAATTGAAAGACTAGAAGGTGATTCTCCCGGAGAATTGGAAGTCACGGTTGCCAGGGGCCGTAGTTGCCTTACCGAAAGTACTCGTCGGCGACGACGACCATGTTGTGTTGATTCCGCCAAATGTCACCTTGTTGGTCACGTTGCTGCAGTCTGCCTGGAAGATGAATCTGACACGTTCCGGGGTAATGTTGAAGCTGCGGCTTACGCTCGCGTTCAAGTTGTAGCGGCTCGGAGACCACAGGTTTAGGCCCGAGCGAGGTGAATCGCCGATCTTGGTAGTAGCCACGGTCCCAGTTTTGGCATTTGCGGGCAATGGAAACGCGTTCGGCAGTGTGAATGCCGCCGAGTTTAGATAAGAGAAAGCACCCACATTTGCGCCGGTGGCTCCCTTGCCCCAGCTCCCGTTCTGGCGGATTTTATTCTTCATGCCGGGGACCAGGTCAGGCATGCAAGTACCCGAAGAGGGTGTCGTGCAACCTGACGCGGTAACCAGCAGCGGATTGCCGGAAAGATAGCTGAAGACTCCGGACAAAGACCAGCCGCCCACGATATTCCGGACGAAGAAGTTATCGCCACCACGGTGTCCCTTGCCGAACGGTAGCTTGTCCAGACCGTAGATATTGAGGATCTGCGGTGTGTCGATGGTGGTCAAGTCGCGATCTGCGCGGTTATTGCCTGGGATCGCCTGGCCGTTGGACGAGGCGCCTGCCGGAACAGCAAATGCGCTACGAGTTGTACCATCGTCGCCGATCCCCTTCGAGTAGGTGTAGTTAAGCGTATAGCTCAACCCATTCCACTCGCGCTGTGCGAGGGTAACTTGGAGCGCGTTGTAATTGGCGTTTGCAACATTATCCCACTCCGGGCTTGACGGACTGGAATACTGCGGAAAGGGGCGCAAGGCGCGACCGATAGTTGGCGTGGTGCTGATCGCACCCGCCTGAGAAAAGAAGGTGGGAATGACGATGCTTGGGTCGGCCGCTTGCGCAATGGCGATGTTCGCAGGGGTGGCCTGTGAGTTGAGGATGTTGGTCGCATTGTCGGTGCCGAGGACCGACCCGGTCAATGCCACATGCGCGGGATCGATCTGGCCCGACCAGAATCCGGGGATGCCGGAACCGGCAATGAAGTGCGACTCACTTCCGGAGTAGTTGGCCATAAAGGTTAAATTGTTGGTGATTGCCCGCTGAATGCCAAAGTTGAAGAATTCAAATTCCGGTGCGCGGCCTGAGAGATACGGATCAGCGTAGCCCGGTGCACCTGAGGCCGTCACATAAGCTCCGGTGCTACTCACATAGTTGCCTGTGCCAAGGGTCAGACCCGCAGCGCTCGGGGCTGCCGGAGCAGGGATCGTATATGTAGGGCCACCAAAATTTGTGTTGGCTGCGCCTGCCGCTTGAAACCCCGTGCTGTTATTCAAGTAATAGGATGGAGCCGCGGTCACGCCGCTACCGGTGGCCGTTGGTAAAACGATATTCGACCCAAAACCAGCCTGGCCGGCTCCCGTTGAGTCGCCTGCGCGCCCTCCAACGCCGCCCGCGCGCGAATAAGCTACAGCAAAACCTGCGCGTACGACCGTCTTGTCATTCACAGACCATGCCAATCCAACACGCGGACCCCAGTTTTTCCAGTAAGTCTGTACCGGTGTCCTGCATTGGCAACTGATGGCGGCGCCACGGTTGCCGGCATACTCCAACTCTCCGGGCGTGTTGGTGAGGGGGTTGATCGCAGTCGGGTTGAGGAAACTCCAGCGGTCCTGCACCTCCTGGTAAGGAGGAAGGTAGTCCCACCGCAGTCCAAGGCTGATGGTGAGGTTGGGGCGGAACTTCCAATCGTCCTGAACATACGGCGAGATCGGACGGAATCGACCACCGGTTTCAATGAAGAGTGGAACAGAGGTAGCTCCGGTTCTCACTGCGCCAAGCAGGAAGTCAGCATACGAGTAACCAGAGGCGGTGGTGCTCAACGAGGTGCCGACGAAGTTCGACGTATAGGCGCCAGACCATGTCTGCGTGTAAATGCCCGACGGACTGCTCTGGGCGGAAGTATTGTCCTCCAGCCACTGCGCCTGTACACCGAACGTCAGAGCATGCTTCCCTTTGCTCCATTGCAGGTTGTCTACAAGGGTGTAGGCGTTCGGGACTACGTCATGAGATGCATCGGATGCGCCATTCTGCGTAAATGGAGACAGAGCGGCCGTGGTGGTGGTGCCGGGTAGCGTTATCGAGGGAAAGGCTGTTGTGGGGCTGAAGGAAGATCCGGGAAAGTTGCCCGAAGCCTGTCCCGCAGGCAGACCGCCAATCCCCACATCTGGTCCCCCGCGATAGGGACTCAAGCCGTCGGTTGGCGCCAAGACCGGCTGCGCAAACCGTGTATATCCGTACTTGAACTGGTTGACGATGCGAGGCGTAAGAATGAAGGTGTGTTCAAGAATCATATCCGTCGCCGCAAGGATCGAGCTGTCGCTTGCCGCGTACGGCACGGGCAGATTGGCTCCGTAACCGACAGAGCCGCGAATGCCGTGCGAGTAGAAAAAAGACAAACGCTGCGCAGCGGTTACATCGTAGTCGACCTTGAAGACGGCCTCATGATTGTTGTATCCCGAAATTCCCCCAGCCAGATAGTTGTTGACGATTCCGGGGTTCGAGGGAGCAGGCATGAACTTCTGCTCGTACTGCGAGATCGCGGATATGTATTGCGTGGGAATCACGTTCCCAGCGAAAGGCTGACGCTGGCACGTGACGGGTGTGGTGGTTGTACACGAATTGGTCAAAGGGTTATAGATGCCTTTGAACGCCGAATTAGCGGCAACAAGCTCGGAGAAATTTCCCTGCGTCATAAGCGTGGTGGGAATTGACATCAGAGTGGGGACCACGCCGCTACGGCCATGATATTGATCCCAGTTAGCGAAAAAGAATCCCTTGTGCCGCGTCAGCGGGATCGGCCCCCCGGCGGATGCGGAGAACTCGTTCTGATGTTCGACCGGCTTGCTTGCGGGAACGGTGGTAGGTACGCCATTGACAATTTTCGTCTGAGTCAAAGCCGGTGCAGCAAAGCCCCAGGTATCGAAGGCGGTGTTGCGCACAAAGTCGATCACAGTGCCGTGATACTGATTGCCACCGGACTTGGTTGTAAAGCTTATTGCGCCTGCGCCCTGATACTCCGCCGAGGGGGCACTCGAAATAACCTGCAATTGATCCACCGACTCGATCGGTATCGCATTCACAATGATTCGATTGTCGCCTTGCTGGTTGGAGGTTGTTGTAGGAATGCCGTCCAGATAAACCTCAGCCAGATAATTTCCGGTGCCGGACATTACCGGGGCGCGAGTACCGGATTGCGCCCCCGGCAGCAGTGTGGCATAGGCTGTTGGATCGCGCTGCTGACCGCCCATAAGAGTCGGGAGACTCTCGTAGATCTCATTGGTGATCACGCCGCCGAGCGTAGCGTTGACAGTTTGCAACTCAGATGGTGCCGCTGTGATGGTGATCGTATCAGTCGCACTACCTACCCTGAGCTTCGGATTGAGTCCGGTAATGCCGAGTCCATCGACTTCGACGTTCTCTTGTAGAAGCTCCTCAAAGCCCGGTGCCGTAACTTTTACGGTATAGACTCCGGGAATCAGCGGTGTGATTTCATAGACGCCATCCGACGAGGTCTTGAGTGTGGTAGATACGCCGCTGGCATTGTTGGTGGCTGTAATGGTCGCGTTTTGAACGACCGCACCCATCGAATCGGTAACGGTTCCTTCCAATGCGCCTTCACCACCGGTTTGTGCCGCGGCCTGTACGGCCGCCCATCCCAGGCAAATTGCGAGCCCGAGTAAGACTGTAACTGCTCTTGCCCAGCTTCTGCTGCGTTTTTGGCCCTGATTCGAAGCGTAAGCATTATGTTTTGTGATCATGTGTCCTCTGGATAGCGCTCGTGAACGCAACTGTGCTGAAAAGTTTCCCATCGCGTCAGGATGCTAAAGATTGTGTGCCAGCGAAGGTAGGCGTTCTCAACAACGTTTGTCAATACACAACAAGTTTACGAATCGATTTAGTGAATCTTAGAACCCAAGTTAAGTGTGACAGGGATTCTCTTGGCCCATACGAAACTACGAAGCCCGATATCCAAGGCCTCTCAAGTGGCTCGCGCAAGAATACGGCGATAAATTAAGTATATTTTGTTTCAATGTTTTATACCGGCATTCGGCATTCCTAACTTGATTCTTATATGACGAAGGTACCGTGCTTCGCAAATGAAGTTCCGTTTTCGGAAATTCCAATCAGCGCTGCACAGGCAGCAGTGATCCCCATCACAACGATATTCGAAGGCGAGTTGTTAGGATGCTTGATGATTTATCTAATACAAAAACTCTCTATTGGATGGCTTTGTAGAACTCCGCCTCAGTAATGGCCAAGACAGGCTTGACTGATTGTTCCCCCTTAGATGGAGTGGTGGCGGTAAGTTCAGTGATCCGATCCGAGTCGCGCACCGGCACAGCGGTCAAAGCGATGCGCAGATGCGTTCCAGATGCAGGTTTCAACTGCAGCGTGCAATACCCGAAGTTAATAGGTGTGAGTCCCTCCCAGACGAGTATGCCGTCCAGCGTAATCCGGAGTGGATAACGCAATGTGCGAAAGCTGGCCAGCTTGAGGTCGATTTGCTGGGGACTCTCCGGCTTCGCAAACTCATATTCGATCCAGGCATTTTCAAGTGGTCCGTCGCTGGCCCAGGAAGTGTAGTCGTCGTCGTCCTCGCTTTGAGCGGCATTGACAGAGTTCGAGCCGGCAGTAACAGATTTGACGGCGAGGGGCAGTCTGGACGGCCGGAAGGATGGCTCGAGCGGTGTCGGACCGCGCTTAAAGTTGGAGGGCAACCCGGCATCCGGCATTGAAGTGGAGAGCCCATCGCTAACCGAAACCGGAAGCGATGAAAGTTCCACCTGAGCGGGTCTCAGTCCTTCGGCCTCTGCTCGGAGGACAATCTTCCCCGACTCAGGCAGAGAACGCAGAATCACGCGATTGATGCCATTTTCTACGGGCAGTGTCTTGGAGAGGATGTAGTTCTCCGGCCCTTGCGCAATGCCTCCACGCCATTCAGCGGGGCCACTCAAATTGAAGTGAACCACGTTGAGCGCTGTGGGGCAACGGTGTCCATCCGCATCCACCACTTCTACATCGACCAATGCCATATCCGCTCCGTCGGAGCGCAGTCCTCCAGGGCCCGTGCGTGGTGTGAGGCGAAGAGCGGCGGGCCGGCCGACTGTGCGCAGCTCGGCTGAGACAAGTGCCTTGCCGCGCGCACCATAGCCGATCGCCTGGAGAGTGCCCGGTTCAAAAGAGACAGGATCAAAAGTGAAGAGGAATCCGCTGGATAGAACGCCATCACCCAGCGACCTCCCGTTCAGCTTGAGTTCCACACGGCTGGCAGAAGAGATCACATACACCGGCTTGATAGTGCCCGGCGCATAATTCCAATGCCCGACGATGTGGATGCCCGGATGTTCGACATCAACCCATCCATCCCACATTACTTGATCGGCAAAGTAAGAGTCCTTGGGCAGGCGCATGGCGTCCACTTCGCCGCTGCGGCGGTAGTTGTTGTCACCACGAAAATGCGTGTTCGAGTCGGAAAAAATGATCTTTACACCACCCGCATTAACGCGCTTCCCCGTGCCGGGGCGCGCGATCCAATAGTCGAACCAGCGGCGTACATTTTCGATCGCCTGGGAATCCTGATTGCGGTTGTAGTCTTGTGAATCCTTGTGGAACGGTGGTGAATCCTGGTCCCAGAATATCCGCGAGGATTCATCACGTGAATACTCATGCATCCAGACCGGCTTGGTTGCACTCTTGTCGATGTAAAGCATCTCGCCGCCGTACTCAGCCACCTTACTCGACAGCATTTCTCGGGCGCCAATTGCCCGGCCTCCATGAGGATCATATTGGTCGCGCACGTTCTTCATCTCCAACATATGCTCATCGGTGATGCCTTTGTTGCCGGATTCATAGAAGAGAATACTCGGGTTGTTGCGGTTATAAACGATGGCATCGCGCATTAACTCGACGCGTTGCTCCCACGACCTGCCCTTTGAATCGCCTTCCGCATCGCCCGCAGGCATCGACTCGATCAGACCCACGCGGTCGCATGACTCGACATCTTGCTTCCACGGCGCGACATGCATCCAGCGGACTAGGTTGGCATTCCCGTCGACCATGAGGTGGTTGCTTAGATCGCTCATCCAGGGAGGAACCGAAAGGCCCACCGCGGGCCATTCATTGGTGGTGCGTTGCGCATAGCCGTGGATGTCTATTGCCCGGTCGTTAAGCCGCACCATGCCGTCACTAAATTCGGTTTTGCGGAAGCCGGTGCGCGTGTTCACTATGTCCACAGTGTGATGGTTTATCGAGAGCTCTGTATCGATGGTGTAAAGATAGCCATAACCCCAGCTCCAAAAGTGCAGATCATGCACGACGGCTGAGGCTGTGAGTGTACGCATCTCGCCCGCCGCCAGCTTGAATGTGCCTCCCTTGATGCGGCTCACAACCTTTCCGTCCATGTCCTTGATCTCTGCCTCGTAGTTGATAGTCTTGGGCTCGCTGTATTCGTTCCGTACTTGCGACTCGACAGTGATGCGTGCGGTGTGCGCAGGAATGTCGAAGTCGCTGGCCCACATGTACACGCCAGTCGTGCCAAGCTGTGAGTAGAGCGGCAATGTTTGGTAGAGTTTGCCTGTTACATGCAACCAGACGCTCTTACTTATGCCGCCATAGTTGGCATAGAAGTTGTTATTGTTCCAGTGATAGGCGACGCCGGTGGCTTTCTCCCGGTAGTCCCAGCGATTGTCCGTCCTCACTGCCAGAACATTCTCCGCAGGCGCCGGTTCCACAACGTTTGAGATATCGAACCCGAAGGCCATCACGCCGTCTTCGTGCCGCCCAATAAATTGGCCATTCAGGTATACCTCGCCGGCTTGGCGTATGCCTTCGAACTCCAGAAAGATCTTTTGCCCGGCACTCGAAGCCGGCAAGCGAAAGTGCTTGCGATACCATGCCACTCCCACTGGCAGATCATGGATGCTCACACGAAAAGCGGCGTCTTCATTCCACGCATAGGGCGTTGTAACCCGCTTCCATTGTGAGTCGTCGAAGTCCGGACGGTCGGCTCCTTGAGGA
>JBAWCO010000311.1:0-11291 GCA_049590315.1 Occallatibacter sp.
GCTAATGGTTAGCGGATCTTTCTCATCGCTTCGGCCTCCGAGGAAAGTGCAGATTTCTACGCTCGTTCTTCAATCTCCATTGTGCGTCGTTCGTCCACAATTTTCGGCAAGAGAACAGCCGCTTTCCGAGTGCAATCCGGGGTCTGCACTGTCGGGTCCAGAACTACGGCGATGAAATCTACCGACGTCGCATGACTAAACCGAGGGCTGCTCCGAAAGCGACACCTGCAGCAAAAGTTGCCACAACCGTCAATACAACGTGCCGCTCCAGCCGATGGACTGTGTCATCCAATAGCTCTTCAGCGGCATCGCCGCCGTGCTTCACTGCACGCCTCGCCACTCCCACGGCGTCCTCGATTGCTTCGGCGATTGCGCCGGATACACGAGAAGCCTGACGTGCCGATTCAGCGATTTGGTCGGCCGTTTTTTCCACTACGGTTTGCGACATTTGAACCTCCGTGGCCCAGTCAGGCCGATGTTGGTGTGTCCTCCATTTGACAGCTCTTTCAACGCGCCCGATACAGCGTTGAATTCTTCTGGCGCTCTTTCCACTATTCCGTGAGTTTCCAGTGCCCGGTCTTTCGTTTCTCTCTCGATGGTTTGATGCCACAATTCCGCTGACCGATTGCTTTCGTGGGATTGATTCGTCTCCACTGCGAGAACGACAACCGGCATAGATCGCTTCGGATGGCGATGCGGTGATTCATCTGGCTCTCTTGAATGTATGTTCCGGTCCAGTGAATTGGCAGAACTCGCAGGAACAATGTCGTGTCAGCTTCGCGACGAACCAACGGTCGTAGCATTTAAGCTCGATGCGGCGGGTGGTACAGATTGCGCCCTTAACTAGCTGCCATTCCTGAGCGGCGCCGTCGCGACGCAATTCCGACCTTCACTCGTTGCTTTGTGAACGGCGCTATCGGCGGCGTCAAGCAGGCTCGCCGGCATGTTGAAAGTCCCGTCGTGCTGGGCGAGGGCGGCCGCTGCGCCAATGCTGATCGTAAGCCAGACCGAGCGTTCTGGATTTCCCTCGTGGGCAATCCGCAATGCATCTACGGCCGACCGGATCTTCTCCGCAACCTCCAGCGCTCCAGAGATGGCAGTGGAAGGAAGAATGATAGCGATTTTCTCTTCGCTATAACGGGCTGCGATGTCCGTGGCACGCAAGGCCCCAGCCACCGCGTCGGCAACATTCCGCAGGCAGTCGTCTGCTGCCTGTTGTCCGTACAGGTTGCTGAAGCCCTCGAAATGATCGATTTCGAGGAGCAATAGGGAAATCTCCGACCTTCCGCGCAATGTGCGCTTCCATTCCCGCGCCAGCGCCTTGTCAAAGGCGTGACGATTCGCAAGCCCGGTCAGATGGTCAGTATGTGCCTGTGTGGCTAGTCTTTCTTCTTGCATTTTGCGCTCAATTCGGCGAAGGATACGGGTGCGATTTTCGGTAAGAATACAAAATTTGGCCCGCGATCGGTGAGTGCGGGCTTCTCTAATTTTCGCACAGACGAGTCCAGACTCACCTCGAATCGGAAGTGTATAAACCGATCGGAACCGGAGCGGTTCGTTTTGGACGATTCGGCAGACGCCGAAATAGTGCTCGGAAGATTGCAGCCTCATGAATGCGGCGGATCACAATCTCCCGTATTGCGGGACCTCGATCACTATTGCTGTGCCGCCACCAACTGGTGAGCGATCGCGAACAGGGCCAGCTCCAGCCGGGTTGAGACGCCGGTCTTATCGAAGATATTGGAGAGATGGCGCTTGACCGTCTCTTCGCTGAGCGAGAACTGCTTGGCAATATCGCGGTTGCTGCACCCTTCAACAATGCAGCCCACCACTTCGAGCTCGCGCGGAGTGAGTCCATAAGTCTTGCGCTGGGGCACCACCGCTTGCTGCATCAGATCGTGAAGGGCTGAAACCAGGTTCACCACGCGCTTGCCGCCGATCCAGTAGTCGCCACTGAAGACGGTGCGAATCGCGGTTTGCAGGTGGCCGGCGAGTGCGTCTTTCAATACGATTCCGCGTGCCCCGATGTGCAACGCCTCAATGATTTGCTGCGTGGTGACGGTCGAGGTGAGCAGTAGTACCTTCACCGTCGGCGTGCCATTCATGATGGCGCGCATCGCCTCAAGGCCCGGAAGCCGCGGCATCTGCAAGTCGAGCAGGAGGATGTCGGGCTGGAGTTCCAGGGTTTCGGTGATCGCCTCATCGCCGTCGGTAGCCTCGCCGACAACGTCAAAGCCGCCCTCTTCAGTGAGCATATTGCCCACGCCGATTCGGACCACCGGATGGTCGTCCGCAATTACGATTCTGATTGGTCGTTCCACGTTTGCGGCTTAACCTCCACCAGGTCTTCGTGCGGCACTTGAAAGAATATCGGACGGGCTTTCAAATCGCCAATCCTGAAGCCGGGAAATCTGCCTCCAGCATACGCTTAAGGTTGGCGGCGGCGTCTCGCAAATCGTGAAGTACGGGGGAACTGTTATCCAGTTGGTTACCCTGGGCTTCCAGAGCGCCGTCTTCAAGCTGGGCTCCCAGATGAGCTGCCTGGAGGGCTCCCGCCATGGAACACCCACCCTTAATGGCGTGGCCGATGCGGCGGATCTCCGCGGCATCGCCTTTAGCTATTGCGGCGTCGATGGCTGTGAGGCGCTTGAAGAGATCCGTGACAATAGCAGTGTAGATCTCCCTCACCGCCTTTTCGGGCATGATCTCGCGCAACTGGGCGAGGGTCTCAGCCTTGATCACCGCCTCATCAGAATTCGGTGCAGCCGGCACCGCGGCGGGTGATCCTTCGGCACGTTCCTCGAGCAACCGGGCCAAGGCCTCGGGAGAAAAAGGCTTCAGCAGAAAGCCGTCGCAGGCATTGATTATTTCGCCGGAAGGGGTGCTTCCGCTCATGGTGTAGATTGCGGCGCGGCTGCGTGCACGGATTTGCTCAATAAGGCGGACGCCGCTCAGGCCGGGCATCTGCGCGTCCATCAGAATTACGTCGGGGACGCATACCCCGCTCGCCAGCAGTTCCAGCGCGGCTTGTCCACCAACTGCGGTTTGGACCGTATAGCCGCTCATAGTCAGTACTGTTGCCATGACTTCGCGGCTCACCATGTCGTCATCGATAAGGAGCACCCGTGGGAGTCCCTGCATGGCACCAAGCTTCTGCATAAGTATGTCTAGTGTGCCACTTCAAGGGGCTAGCGGGGTGAAAATGCGAATCCGGCCATTGATTCAGGTGGTTCGTCTCAATTTCCGACGACCAGGACCTGAAAGCTGCCATTTGCGGGAACACTACGGAGCGTGCCTATGCCTCCCGGCTGCGCGAGGTTCACCTCCAGAAGATCCGTGACCAGGTAGACCTCGCCTGTGGACGGATTCACGGCCAGAGTACGGGCCCTCTGTTGTGTGGGCAGGATCTGAACCACCGCGTAGCTGTCGGTCACGTCCTGGCGAATGATGGTGAGGCTTCCTTTAGCGCCACCGTTTGCGCTATAGATAAGGCCGCGGTCCGAATCGAAGCCAACGGCATCGGTGCCGGGGCCTGTGGGCAGCAAGGCGACAGGCTCTCCGGTAAGGGCGTTGAGCACGCTCATTTTCATGTTGTTGCAGGCGGCAAAGAGGCGTTGGTGACCGTGATCGACGGCAAGGCTGCTCGGTTCGCGGCAGTTAGCGCCAAGGGAGAAGACATGTATTTGAGGGTGCGCTCCCTGGCTCCAATCCAACGAGGGAGTCTCTCGCGTTTCGTTGCGGAGCGCAGAACCAATTGCCTGAGCATCAAGCCGGGCAATCGAGTCGCGATTGACGATGTTTACGTACACCTCACCGTTGCCGTCGCTTTGGGCAAATCCGAGCCTGCCGAGCATGAGGATTGATGCCAGCGGTTGGCGGGTCTGTATATCAATGACGGTCATGGAAGTTTTGATTTCGGAGTCGCGGGCCGGAGCATGGGTTGGGGCGGTGTTGGTGGTTCGCCCGTTTGGCCTGATTGGAGTGCGTGGGGTGCTGGTGCTCGTTGACTCAGGGACGCCGCAAATGGCGAAGAGCAGCCCACTCTGGGGTTCGAGGGCCAAAGCGCGGGGTGCGGGGCCGGTAGGAATAGAGGCCACTACCTGCAGAGAGCGCCTGTCGAAGACTTTCACTTCATCGGCCAGTCCATCGCTGATGTAACCGAATTCGCCTGTATCGTCGAGGGCAATTGCGTGAGCCTCGCGGAGACCAGTGATTCTGCCTGCCAGGGTACCCGTTGTTACATCCACCACTTGAACCAGGGTGCCGTGGGCGATAAAGAGCTGGTTCGCTTTGGGATCTATAGTGAGGTAGTCCCAATTGCCGAGGCCGCCGAGGATCCAGGTTTTTTTCACGAAATAGGGCTGTCCGGGGAGTTGAGTGGGGGCCGGGATCTGCTGCGCCGGCAGAGCAGCGCACGCCAATAGGCATAAGACAAGCTGGATCTTCATTCCGGATGGCTCCTGATGACTAGATGCGAAAGAGGATGTTAGCGCTCGGGGTTTGCCGGGGAAATTCCGGGAGTTTCCAAACGCCGACCAAGCACTCAAATACAAGCATTTATATAACTCAAATACAAGCGTTTATATAAGAGGAGGCCGGGCGCTAACTTCAGTATTCGCGTCTTCTCGATTCTCGAAATCTGGCGGACAGTGTTCGCATGGGAATAAGATGGTTTCAGACGATTCAAACGAACCGAGCCCTTCCACCAATGTGGGATGGCTGCCTTTTTACCAGTTGCCTTACGGTGTGGAAGACACCGTCATAAGCGGCATTGGCGAACTCGGCACTGCCCATACTGTCTGCAGTCGGTTGTGCGAAGTTGCAAGTCATACTGACAGTTGGAGATTGCAGTGTTATGAAACTCCGATCTAACCGATGCGATGACCGACCTCCGGTAGCTAAATCGCTGAATCCAGGCCGGATTCGAATGGTGCTGCTTGTTGCAGTCTGCCTGCTTGCCCGGTGCACGATGAGCGCCCTGGCCGACGACGATTCCAGGGAACAGGTGAGAGTGATTGGCAGCGAAGCGGCCAAGACTTCCTACGGCTGGCAGGCACCCGGCCGAGCGACTGTTTCCTGTTTCAGCTCCGCCTGCTCCCGTTATTACGTTCCCGCTGGAACCGGCGACGGTTCAGGCGTCGTGCTCCGGCTGCTTCGCTCTGATGCGAGCATCGTGGTGGTGCGATGCAAGGGTGTGGCGACCCAGGGCGCGAGCTCTGCTCAAACGCCGCGGCATTGCACGATGCCGGATGCGAGTTACCAGGTGGCAGCGGAGTTTCATCCTCGCGAGGTGAAGCTCTTTATGTTTGCACCCAGCGCGGCCGGGCCGGGAGCCATTTCCAGCGAGACGTACTCCGTTTTGGGGGTGCTGGTGCCGAGGTCGTCACCACGTGCAGTGGATACCGATCCGGCTCCGATCGCGTCTTCCCCGGTTTCGACAAACAACAGTCAAGGGATTTCGCGCTCGGACGCAAATTCTGATGGGAAGATGGCCACGTCACGGGGCATTGAGGAGGGACCCGAACCTCAGGTCAGAAATTCAACGAATGTACGGGCGCAGACGAACAGCGATCCGAGCAGTAGCCCGGCGCTCCTGACGTATTTGACCCACGAACTGATTGATCCCCGAAAACTGAGCGCCGCCCATCCGGGGCTGACCGCGGCACAGGTAGCGCTTGAGCGGCTTGGGCCGGTACGGCCCGCGATGGAGCCTCAAGCACCAGCGCCGGAGGCCCTTCAGCAGGAACCGCCGCAGGCTGTTCCGACTGCTCAGGAGAAGGCTCCAGTGCCCCAGGGACAGGTTGACACAGCCGTGGCGCCAGTTCCAACGGCATCGAGTCCGGTTCTGTCCGCCCCTGCCCCGCTGCCTAAGGCACCGCAGCAAGCACCTCTGCCCGAGGGGCCGGTCGACACCGCACTCGCGCCCGCCACCCCAGCTTCCACAATCGCTCTTTCGACGCCCAAGCCGCTGCCATCGGTAACCACACAAGTTCCTCCGCCGGCAGGATCAGTGGATGCCGCGTTGGCACCGGTTGCCATCCCACGAGCGCAAGTTCCCGATCAGCAGGCTCAAGCCGCTCCGCAACCGCCACCAACACCAGTGGCGCCGGCGCGAGCAAAGGTCTTCCCTCCTGTTTCACGGACGCGGGCACACGCTGACCCGTTAGCGCCAATATCGATTGCGACGGCACCGGTTACTTCCGGGCCGGCGGCGGAGCCTTCAACCTCGGTGCGAGTTGAGTCGGCAGCACAGGCACCCCTGCTGCAGCCTCATGTGTTTCCTCCGCCAGCGCCGTCTGTTCCGATGGGTCAAGCTCCGGTGAATCAACCCCTGCCGGGTCAAGACCCGGTGGTTGCAGCCAGAGTTTCGCCGGCTAATACGTTGATGCCTGCGACGCAAATTCAAGTCGCTTCGGCGGATTCGCCGCTTCCTAAGGGGCCATCGAAAACTTTTCCGGCGCAACGGCCTGGTCACCAGGCTACGTCGGAATTCGATTCAACGGCTGACCGGATTCCTGCCATAGTTCGATTTGATCCAGAGACAGGATTAGTGATTCCGATCGTGAGGGCGAGTGGCCCGGCATCTGAGTCAGGCGCCCAAGCGGTCACCCAGGTTGCCTCCGCTGGGCCGGCTCCTTCGGGGCCGGATGTCAACTCGTCCGGTTCGACTTCGTCCAGCGAGGACCCTCGTCTCAGAAGACTGGAGAGGAGAATCGCGGATATGGATTTTCCGGTGCAGGAGCTTGCGGACCAGTGGGCTCAATTTGAGGGGCAATGCCCGGAACCGACGACGGATGCAATGTGCCTGGATGCGAAGAGCAAGATCATTCTGTCAATGGAGAAAGTTTTCCAGTCCAAAATCGTGCTGGTCGATCAAAAGATCGCTCTTCTTCAGGCGGGTCCGCAGGACACCTACGCTCAGGAACAAGAGGCCGACTCCAAGGACATTCGAGAAAAGATGAAGGTAGCCCTTGAGCGCTTTCCCGCGGTGTTGGCCCATCTGAACAAGACCCTTGAAGACCTGAGACGCGCAAAACAAGACGAGTAGAGGAAACAGGGGACGGGGATCAGTTTCGAGTCGCCGGTTGATTTAGTTTCTAAGACCTCATAGGCGGGAAGTGCGCCCTCACGCCTGCCTGTTGACCTGTGAGACGTCGAGCGTGAGTTTGGTCAGATCAGGCTCGCCCCGAGCCGATCTGTGAAATAGGTTTATCATCCACCGTGATACTCTCCGCTATGGCTAAATTTGGCGTGAGGGTCAGACAGCTCATGAAGATTGCCGGCCCCGGACTCATTACCGGTGCGGCGGACGACGACCCATCAGGGATTGCAACTTACACGCAGACTGGAGCGCAGTTCGGCTATGGACAGCTCTGGACGGCGCTCTTCGTATTCCCGCTGCTGGTGGCTGTCCAGGAGGCCTGCGCGCGAATCGGCGCGGTGACGGGAAGAGGTATCGCTTGCGTCGTCAAGGAACACTACAGCAAGAAAGTGCTGTATGGAATGCTGGCGCTGATTCTTGTTGCCAATACCATCAACCTGGGCGCCGATCTGGGGGCAATGGGAGCAGCCGCGCAGTTAATTGTCCCTGTGAATTTCGCGGTGCTCGTGCTCCTCTTTACCGCTCTCATTCTCGTCCTTGAAATCTTCACTTCTTACAAAACCTACGCGACCATTCTCAAGTGGCTTTGTCTGACCCTGTTCTCTTACGTCATTACAGTGTTCCTGGTCCATGAACCGTGGGGCACAATTCTCAGGGCGACGTTCATCCCGCACATCGAATTCACTCCGGCATTCTTCTTCATCATCACCGGTGTGATCGGCACAACGATCTCGCCCTATATGTTCTTTTGGGAAGCCTCAGAAGAGGTGGAAGAAGAGCGGAGCAAGCACATGCTGCGTAAAGGATTGCCCGCGATTACTCCGGGCTTCATCAAGCGGCTTCGACTCGACAATTTCTTCGGCATGCTGTCGTCGCAGATTACGACATGGTGCATCATCGTGGTTGCGGCCACGGTGCTGCACCAAAATGGCAGGATCAACGTCACAAGCGCGGCGCAGGCGGCTGAGGCTCTGGAACCGCTGGTTCATACCTTCCCGCACGCCGGGTTTCTGGCCAAATTGATATTTGCCGTGGGGATCATCGGGTTGGGCTTCCTTGCCGTGCCTGTTTTCTCTGGGTCGGCCGCTTACGCGCTTTCTGAGGCGCTCGATTGGAGGACAGGGCTGAACCTGAAGCTGAAGCGCGCGCATGGATTCTACGGCGTCATCACGATTGCAACGCTCATCGGCCTGATGATCAACTTCATCGGCATCAACCCAATCCAGGCGCTGGTGGTCACCGCGGTCATCAACGGTGTGGTCGCCGTGCCGCTGATCTTCCTGATAGCGCGGATCGCGCGCAACAAAGACATCATGGGAGAGTATCGAAGCGGCGTGATCTCAAATGCGCTGGTGTGGGCGGCGTTTGTGTTCATGGCAGCGGCGGCGGTTGCCATGTTCCTGACGCTGAAGCGCTGAAGGGTAAGCTGACGTCCACTCATCGCATGAGGCCGCGATGAATGGGGCACAGTCTCTCTACTCGGATCAAGAGTGACCGGATGAGTTACTCGTTGACGGCGGAAACTTCGTGGAGCCAGCCGGGGGCTTTCAGCAACTCACGCGGACGGGAGCCGTCGGCGGCACCCACTAATCCATCGCGCTCCATCAGGTCGATCAGGTGTGCGGCGCGGCCGTAGCCGATTCTCAACCGACGCTGCAGCAGCGATGTGCTTGCCTTGCCGAACTCAAAGACCAGCCGCACAGCGTCGTCGAACAGCGGATCGTTTTCGTCGGGGTCGGCGTTGGAGCCGTCGGGCGCAACGCGCTCGTCCTTGGGTGATTCCAGGAAGCCTTCCACGTATTCGGCTTGTCCCTGATCTTTCCAGAAGCCTACGATGGCTGCGGTTTCCTTCTCGCTGACGTAAGGCGCGTGCAGTCGCATCAAGCGGCTGGTGCCGGGCGGAAGAAAGAGCATGTCGCCGCGGCCGAGCAGTGCCTCAGCGCCGTTGGTGTCGAGGATGGTGCGCGAATCGACCTTGGTGGCCAGGCGGAAGCTGATTCTTGTGGGCACGTTGGCTTTGATCAGGCCGGTGATGACGTCGACCGAGGGGCGTTGCGTGGCCAGGACGAGATGGATTCCGACGGCGCGGGCCATTTGTGCAAGCCGCGTAATCGACTCCTCAACATTAGCGCGGTCAAGCATCATCAGGTCGGCGAGTTCGTCGATGATGATGACGATGAAGGGCAGCGGCTCGTTGTCCTGGCCATCGTCGAAGAGAGAAGGCATGATACCTTCGAAAAGCTTGTTGTACTGCTCGATGTTGCGGACGCTGCGCGAGGCAAGCAGCTTGAGGCGGCGTTCCATTTCGCGGACGGCGTTGCGCAGGGCGTTGGCAGCCAGCTTGGGCTCGGTGATGATGGGGGTGAAGAGATGCGGGACGCCCTCGTACATGCCGAGTTCCACGCGCTTGGGATCGACGAGAATGAGCCGCACCTGCGACGGCGTTGTGCGGAAGAGCAAGCTCATGATCATGGCATTGATGGCCACGGATTTGCCTGATCCAGTTGAACCGGCGATGAGCACGTGAGGCATGGATGCCAGGTCGGCGGTGACGATGCGGCCGTTGATGTCCTTACCCATGGCGATGGTGAGCCGCGACTTAGATTTGGCGAAGGTCTCCGACTCGATGACTTCGCGGAGGTGGATGGTTTCGCGCTCGTGGTTTGGAACCTGGATGCCGACAGTGCTTTTGCCTGCCATGCGCTCGATGAGGATGGATTCCGCACGCATCGCCAGACACAGGTCATCGGCGAGACCAGTGACGCGCGAGTATTTCACGCCGGCTTCGGGCTTGAACTCATACGTGGTGACCATGGGGCCGGGATTGATCTGGACCACCTGGCCGCGCACATCGAACTCGCCGCATTTTTCTACCAGAACCTTGGCCTCTTCGCGGAGATCTTCCTCGCACACAGCTTGCGGGCCGTCGCCAGCGTTGAGCAGGGTGCTGGGCGGAAGCTTGAATCCGCTGACGTTCTTGGGCGCTACAGTTGCGGTGCGAGATTCGGCGTCGGCGCGGTGGTGGATGGCAATTTCGCCGGTGGGTTGCGGAACTCCGGTTGGCTCAAGCGGTATGGCGATGGGGCGAATGGGGGCGGGACGAACGGCCGCGGGCTGCACTGGAGTCTGTTGTGGCTCCGGCTGGGGCGCAGTTGGGGTTTCCCAGTTATCAAAATCGAGACTCTTCGAGATTCCCAGAACCGGTGCGGGAGTGCTGGACCTCTGCGGGACTATCGGCGTCGGCTGAGGAGCAGCAGGGATAGCGGCGGCAGGTTCCGCGGCCGAGCGTTCCCAGATGCTCGCAGCGCGTTGGAATGCCGGGACCTCGTCGATCGGATCGGGTTGCAGTTCACGACGGCGGCGGAAAAGGGAGCGGAAGAAGCTGGGTTTGAGCTCCACATGTTCTTCGACGGGTTCCGGGTCTTCCAGGGGCAGCATCTCGCGCTCGTCCGCCTGGTCAGCTTGGCGCTCGGCGCGTTCCTCACGCCAGTTGCGCCATTGGTCATACCAGCTTTGGCATTGAATCCAGCGGTCCTGGACGCCTTCGGCGATGACGCGGAAGCTGACGGCGGAGGCGAAGTAGACTCCCGTGCCGGCCAGTGCGCCGGCGATCAACCACGCGCCCTGGATGTTGACGTAGCTGACCAGCAGTCCGGAGATGAGGCGGCCTATCACGCCCTCGACTGGGAGGAGATGAAGCCAGCGCCAGTGCCAGGGGATGAGTCCCAGAGTGGCTGGGAGAAAGGCCAGGGCAAGCACGGTCCCGATCCAGCGCAAGATAGGTGATCCGCCGGGACGGGAATGCATCCAGGACCATCCCAGACCAGCCAGCCAAAGGGGCATGAAGAAGGCAGTGATACCCAGCGATTGAAGCAGCAAGTCACTGAGGTACGCGCCAAAGACGCCGATCCAGTTGCGGACGGGGTGGGCGAGGGATAGGTCGGCTGCGGTGTTCAGCGAGGGGTCAGCCGCGTGCCAGGTGGCAAGCGAAAGGAGGAGGAGGAGCGAAACCAGTAGAAGCACGAGCCCCAGAAAGATGTTCAAGGGGCGGCTGCGCGTGGGGACGAGGACAATGCGAATGGGTTTCATGACAGGGGCGCTCCCGCTCTTTTGAACGCTCAGAAACCTGCCGCGAGCGAGCAAAAGGAAGCGGACGAAGAGTCCCAGAGCAGTCTTTATTATCCCAGTC
>JBAWCO010000312.1:0-8772 GCA_049590315.1 Occallatibacter sp.
GTTCATGCTCGCCGCCGTCCTTGCACTTGCAGCCACGGCAGTAGCATTTGGAGCAGCCTTGACGTCGATGTCTACGCCGGCCGGCGGACCCCACAACACGACTTGGGCGGTCTCGGCCGGGTCTGTATCAACGGGCTCTACGGTGGCGGTGATGGTCGTCGGGTTGACGACAATTACATCGGATAAGGTCACGGACCCAGTGTTCACATTTACGGTGACCGGAGTTGGTGGACAAGATTCAGAAGAGTTGGCTTCGGTGGTGAAGTTGGTTCCCGTTATGACGATTGGGGTCTTTTCGCCCGCAAACCAAACGTCGGGGGTTACCGGAGATACAGGGGCGAGGGTTGGAGTGAGGCAGTTGGAATTGGATGTGGGCGGGGGTACTGGAGCCGGAGGTGTTGGGGGAGGTATTGGAGGCTCGATCGAAACTATCCAGTAATACCAGTTCTGACCAAGACCGGTACTGAACACACTGGTATTGAACATAAGATAGAAATCTTCCGAAGGGGCGCCGGGCGCAATCGTTAGTGTGAACGTGGTGAGTGTGGCGCTTTCTTGCTTGAGATCGGACAGGGTCACGTATGGGTTAGGTCCTCCAAAGTCGATAGAGTACGGGGTTCTCACAAGGTCATATGCGGCGATCTGCACATTGGGGCAGCCCCATTCTCCTATGCCTATGCTGTTGCCTATGCTGTAGCCTCCTGTAATAGAGACGGTGTAGCTGTGTCCCGGAAGCACGCCCCTGACACTCAGTTGCGGGCCTTGGATCTCGAATGGTATATCGTTAGTGGGCATACAAGCAGACACAAGCCACTGTGCGTGACAGACGGCGGTGCAAGCCGGAAAAATGAACGTTATGGCCAGAAGCGAACGTCTTGCAATCGACTTTCCCCAATCCCCCAATGTCATGCCCATCGTGCTGTCCTCTCCAATGTAGGTCCGGCCCCACGCGGCGCGCTCGGTGCGCGTTTCTTCTTCTTCGGTTTTACGACTTCGCCGTGCAGGTGCAGTCGTCATGCTGCCACACTCCGTCAATCACCGAACTGCCGGTAACACTGGTCCCGCGAGGTCGATGGCTTGACTCGCCTGAGTACCAGAGCCGGATAACTGAATGGTCTGCGTTGCATACGCCGGTGCGGCGGCATTAAGCGCGTTGTCGGTCAATGCCAACGAACCGCTAAGGTCCCCCGCTGCCGCCGGAGCAAAACTGATGGACAACAAACAGGATTGGCCGGCCGCAAGCGTTCCCGGCGCCCAAGAGCCGGAGATCTCCAGCGGACAGGCGGATGCTCCACTGCTGCCAAGTGTGTAGTTTGCGGCGATACTCGGATTGCTTCCGCTGTTCGGCGCCGGGAAGGTCAGCACGGCATTGCCGGCATTTTCCACGGTCACCGTCTGCGGGCTGTCGCTGCTGGTCGAGCCCACGGTCGTCGCAGCGAAGCTCAGACTGGGCGGATCTGAGAAATCCTCTTTCAGCACGCGGTTGTTGTAGGTGTCGGCGATATAGACATTGCCGCTCCCGTCCACCGCGACCCCGAAGGGGCCGTTCAAGCTGCTGGTTTGCACTGTGCTTTGGGTGTAGCTGCCTGAGGAAAGCGTCTCCTTATACACGCTGCTGTTGCCTGAACCGTCTCCGTAGTAGTCGACAATGTAGACATTGCCATTCCCATCCACCGCGATCCCATAGGGACCGCTTAGGCCGCTCGTCGGCAGCGCGATCTCTCTGTAGCTTCCATCCGATAACGCCTCTTTCAACACGCGATAGTTGTAGGTGTCGGAGATGTAGACGTTGCCGTTGCCATCCACCGCAACCCCAAAGGCCGAACCGAGGGGGCTGGTCGGCACTATGCTCTCGATGTAGCTTCCCTCCGACAACGTCTCCTTCAACACGCGATAGTTATCGGTGTCGGCGATGTAGACATTGCCGCTCCCATCCACTGCCACTCCAAACGGATAATTGAGGTTGCTCGTTGGCACCGTGCTCTCTGTGTAGCTGCCCGCGGAGAGCGTTTCCTTCAAGACCCAATTGTTGCCGGTGTCGGCGATGTAAATGTTCCCGCTCCCATCCACGGCAACGCCGTATGGCCAACTGAGGGGACTGGTCGGCACCGTGCTCTCGGTGTAACCGCCTGCTGAATACGTCTCCTTCAACACGCGGTTGTTGTTGGTGTCAGCAATGTAGATGTTGCCGCTCGCATCCACGGCGACTCCGGATGGATTGGACAGGGCGCTGGTCGGCACCGTGTTCTCGGTATTGGGCAGGAAGTTCACTTGGGATCCGACACCCTTGCCCTGCAGATAGCTGGTCGCCAGCACGTTCCCGGAGCCATCGCTGAGCACCACTGCGCCATAGCGATCTCCAGGCAACGTCGGTGCAAATGTTGCATTCACTGTGCAACTATCGCCGGCGTTGTAACTTGTGCCCGCCGTGCAGGTCCCCGCTCCGGCTAAGGCAAAGTCGAGCCCGCTGGCGCCTTCCGTCAGTACGGACACGCTGCCCAGCGTCGCCGCCGTGTTGAAGTTCACCTGCACGGGAATTGCGGGACCTAGGCTCCCGATGTTTGCAGCCCCGAAGTTCGTGCTCGTCGGCGACCCGGCGGACACAACCGTGAAGCTCTGCGTGACCGTGGGAGCCGCTGCATAATAAATCCCATCTCCCGGCTGGTTGGCCTGAATTGTACAAGTACCGGGCGCAAGCAACGAGGCGGTCGAGCCGGAGACCATGCAGATGGCGGGCGTGGTTGAGGTGAAACTGATCGGAAGCCAAGAACCGGCCATGGCTGACAATGAAATCGCTGCAGAAGTGTTGATGACCTGCGCCGGGATTGCCGAAAAGGTGATGGTCTGGGCCAATAGACTGACCGCGAAGCTCTGTGAGACCGCCGGGGCCGCCGCAAATGTCGTATTGCCGGCTTGTGTGGCCAGAATGGTGCAGGTTCCGGCAGCCTTCGTAAAAGCGAACGAACCAGCGAGCGCGCAGGTAGTGGGCGTGGTTGAGGTGAAGCTGACCGTGAGACCGGAACTCGCTGTGGCCAACAACGTCAAGCCCACTAGGACAGGCTGAGGGGGAATAGGCGCGAAGGTGATGGTCAGCAGCACACTGTCCGTAGTGCCGCTTAGCGGAATGCTCTGTGTCGCAGCGACGTTGAGCGAGTTGTCCGAGAAGAGCAGCGAACCGCTGAACGTGCCTGCCGCAGTTGGCGCAAAACTGAGAGACAACACGCAGGATTGGCCGGCGGCAAGCGTCCACGACGACGAGGAACCGGCACTTCCAGCCTGGCATGTGGACGACCTTCCACCGTTCAGGGCAAAGTTTGCCGTAATACTCGGATTTGCTCCGCCGCTCTGAATCGGGAAGTTCAGGGCGGTATTGCCGATGCTCTCGATAGTCAATGTCTGCGGACTGCTCGTCGAGCCGGGGCTCGTAAACGCGAAACTAAGGCTCGGTGGATCCGCTAAATCCTCCTTCAGTACTCGATTGTTGTAGGTATCAGCGATATAAACATTGCCGCTCCCATCTACAGCGACTCCTTCGGGATTGTTCAAAGTGCTGGTTGGCACCGTGCTCTCGGTGTAACTGCCCAACGAGACCGTCTCTACCAGGATGCGGTTGTTACCGCTATCGGCAATGTAGAGGTTGCCGCTCCCATCCACCGCGACCCCGTCAGGATAGTACAAAGTGCTGGTTGGCACCGTGCTCTCGGTGTAACTGCCGGACGAAAGCGTCTCTACCAAGATTCGGTTGTTGCCCTGATCGGCGATGTAGACGTTGCCGCTCCCATCCACCGCGACCCCAGAGGGATAAGCCAGGGCGCTGGTTGGGACCGCGCTCTCGGTGTAGTTGCCGGACGAAAGCGTCTCTGCCAGGATTCGATTGTTGCCCTGATCGGAGATGTAGACATTGCCGCTCCCATCCACTGCAACCGCGGAGGGGTAATTCAGGGCGCTGGTTGGAATCGTGCTCTCGGCATAACTTCCCGACGAAAGCGTCTCCTTCAACACCCGGCCGTTCCAAGTATCGGCGATGTAGACGTTGCCGCTCCCATCCACCGCAACCCCGGAGGGATAACCCAGGACGCTTGATGGCACCGTGCTTTCCGTGTAGCCGCCGGCCGAAAGCGATTCTTTCAACACCCGGTTGTTGCCGGCATCGGCGATATAGATGTTGCCGCTCGCATCCACTGCCACTCCGGATGGATTGGACAGGGCGCTGGTTGGCACCGTGATCTCGGTACCGGGCAGGAAGGCTAGCTGTGGTCCGACGCCCGTGCCTTGCAGATAAGTCGTTCCGACGACGTTCCCGGAGCCATCGGCGAGCAGTACTGCGCCATAGCGGGTTCCGGCGAACGCCGGTGTGAATGTCGCATTCACAGTGCAGCTATCGCCAGCGTTGTAATTTGTTCCAACGGAGCAGGTTCCCGTTCCAGCATAGGCAAAGTCAAGCCCACTGGCGCCTTGCGTCACTGCGGACACGCTGCTCAGCGTCGCCGCCGTGTTGAAGTTAACTGGCACGGAGGTCGGGGAACTGGTGCTCCCTATGTTCATCGTTCCGAAGTTCGTGCTCATAGGCGGAGGGGCGGACAGAACCGTAAAGCTCTGCGCCACCGTCGGCGCCGCCGCATAGACGCTATTTCCCGCTTGGCTGGCCTGAATAGTGCAGCTTCCGTCGGCCAACAGCGTTGCCGTTGAAGCTGAGACTGAGACAGCGCAGATGAGGGGCGTGGTCGATGTAAGACTGACAGGTAGATTGGAGCTCGCCGTGGCGTTCAGCGTGACCGGAATCGCCGTATTGATGGCCTGGGCCTGGATTGCAGCGAAGGCAATCGTCTGAGTCAACGGACTGACCGTGAAGCTCTGCGTAACAGGGGGCGCCGCTGCATAAACGGTGGTGCCCGGCTGGCTGGCCTGGATGGTGCAGATCCCGGCGGCGAGCAGAGAAGCGACCGAACCCGAGACCGTGCAGATGGCGGGCGTGGTTGAAGTCAAACTGACCGGCAACCCGGAACTGGCCGTAGCCGACAACCCAAGGGTCGAACTGGCGGGCTGGGCAGGAATAGGCCCGAAGGTGATCGTCTGCTGGGTGCTGCCTGTTCCCGTACCGCTCAACGGAATGCTCTGTGCCGCTACTGCGTTGAGTGTGTTGTCTGTCAATACCAATGAACCACTGAAGGCGCCTGCGGCAGTCGGCGCAAAGCTGATCGGCAACAGGCAGGATTGGCCGGCTGCAAGCGTTGCTGCCGTCGAAGAGCCGGCGCTCAGCAGCGAGCATGCAAATGGCCCGCCACCGCCAAGGCTAAAGTTTGTCGTAACACTCGGATTGCCTCCGCTTCCGGGTACAGGGAAACTCAGCGCGGCATTGCCGATGTTCTCGACAGTCACCGTCTGCGGGCTGTCGCTGCTTGTCGAACTCGGAGCCGTAGACACAAAGTTCAAGCTGGGTGGATCCGCCACGTCCTCTTTCAACACCCGGTTGTTATAGGTATCGGCGATATAGACGTTGCCGTTTCCGGACACTGCGATCCCAGAGGGCCAATTCAGGCTGCCAGTCGTCACTATGCTCTCAGCGTAACTGCCCGCCGAAAGCATCTCCTTCAAGACTCGGTTGTTGCCGGCATCGGCGATATAGAGGTTACCGCTCCCATCAACCGAGACTCCTGAGGGATAACTGAGGGCACTGGTCGGCACTGAGCTCTCGGTGTAGCTACCCGACGAGAGTGTCTCCAGCAACACACGGTCGTTGTCGGTATCGGCGATGTAGACGTTGCCGTTGCCATCTACCGCGACACCAGAGGGACCATTCAGACTGCTAGTCGGCACCGTGGTCTCGGTGTAGCTGCCCGACGACAGCGTCTCCAGCAACACACGATTGTTGTATGTATCGGCGATATAGACGTTGCCGCTCCCGTCCACCGCGACTCCGGAGGGGAAACTGAGGGCGCTTGTTGGCACCGTGCTCTCCGTGTAACCGACCGCCGAAAGCGTTTCTTTCAACACCCGGTTGTTACCGTAGTCGGCGATGTAGACGTTGCCGCTCCCATCCACCGCGACCGCAGAGGGATAAGCCAAGACGCTTGTTGGCACCGTGCTCTCCGTATAACTGCCCGCGGAAAGCGTTTCTTTCAACACCCGGTTATTGCCGGAATCCGCGATATAGGCATTGCCGCTCGCATCGACTGCAACCACGGTAGGGCTAGCCAGGGTGCTGCTCGGGACTGCAATCTCGGTACCCGGCAGGAAGGCTAGCTGCGGCCCGACTCCTGTACCTTGCAGGTAAGATGTTGCGAGCACATTCCCGGAGTTATCGACAAGTACCACGGAACCATAACGGTTCCCAGCCTGCACTGGTGCGAACGTAACATTCACCGTGCAGCTGGCGGCGGCGTTGTAGCTTGCTCCCGGATTGCACGTACTCGTACCGGCGTTTGCAAAGTCAAGCCCGGTTGCGCCCTGCGTCAGCACCGACACGCCGCCCAGCGTGGATGCCGTGTTGAAGGTCAGAGTTACCGCATTCGCGGAACTCGTGCTGCCAATGTTCACTGACCCAAAGCCGGTACTCGTCACCGGGTTGGCGGACTGAACCGTGAAGCTCTGCGTCACCGTCGGCGCCGCCGCATACGATAGACCGTCTCCCGGCTGACTGGCCTGGATGGTGCAGATTCCACCTGCCAAGAGCGTCGCCGTCGAGGCCGTTGCCGATACCGTGCAGGTGGCAGGTGTCGTTGATGTGAAGCTAACGGGAAGCCCGGAACTTGATGTGGCTACCAGTGTGACTGGAACCGCCGTATTGATTGACTGAGCCGGGATTGCAGCGAAGGTGATCGTCTGAGTCATTAGGCTGACCGTGAAGCTCTGTGTCACCGCTGCCGCCGCATAGACGGGGCTTCCCGATTGGCTCGCCTGAACATTGCAGGTTCCTGCGGCAACCAGCGACGCAGTTGAGCCCAAAACCGTGCAGACGCCGGGCGTGGTCGATGTTAAGGTGACCGGCAGGCCCGAACTGGCCGTGGCTATCAATGCGAGGGTCGAATTGGCGGTTTGGGCTGGAATCGGTCCGAAGCTGATGGTCTGCGGGGTGCTGCCCGTTCCAGTGCCATTCAACAGGATGCTCTGTGTCGTCACAACGTTGAGCGCATTGTCGGTCAGTGCGAGCGTACCGCCAAAACTACCCGCTTCCGTTGGTGCGAAACTGATGGGCAAAAGACACGATTGGCCTGATGCCAATATCCCCGCCGTTGCCGAGCCGGAGTTGATCAGCGAGTATTGATCGCCTGAGCCGGGATTGCAGCGAAGGTGATTGTCTGGGCCGCCAGGCTGACTGCGAACGTCTGTGCGACCGTTGGAGCAGCCGCATAAACCGGATTTCCCGTTTGGTTGGCTTGGATGATGCAGCTCCCGACAGCAAGCAGCGAAGCGGTGGAACCCGAGACCGAGCAGATCGCCGGTGTGGTTGACGTGAAGCTAACCGGGAGGCCGGAACTCGCCGTGGCCGTCAAAACAAAGGTCGAGTTTGCTGGCTGGACCGGAATCGGCCCAAAGTTGATGGTCTGCTGAGTGCTTCCCGTGCCAGTACCGCTCAACTGGATACCAGCAGAACTCGATCACGGAATCGGTGCATCGCCAGTGTACTTGAGCGGTGAATCCCGGCCATCCCCAGCCCCTGGAGGTAGGCGGCACCACGCCATGCGAAGTGTACTTGAGCGGTGAATCCCGGCCATCCCCAGCGGAGCTGCCAGGGGAGCCTTGGCCGCAAGAAGTGTACTTGAGCGGTGAATCCCGGCCATCCCCAGCCGCCGCCTCATGGTCATCGTGCTGCATCTGAGTGTACTTGAGCGGTGAATCCCGGCCATCCCCAGCGCTACAGGCTCTAACAGATGCGATGGAGAAGTGTACTTGAGCGGTGAATCCCGGCCATCCCCAGCCAATCGAATCAGCGAACTTGCGCTCACTGAAGTGTACTTGAGCGGTGAATCCCGGCCATCCCCAGCCCAATTGGTGGTTTCCGTACGAAGGGTTCTAGTGTACTTGAGCGGTGAATCCCGGCCATCCCCAGCGGCGTGTGTATGCCCGATCACTACCTTTTCAGTGTACTTGAGCGGTGAATCCCGGCCATCCCCAGCCCCTGACCGTCTATACCGGCATCGCCTCGAAGTGTACTTGAGCGGTGAATCCCGGCCATCCCCAGCCGGAAAAACCCCACAGGCTATCTAACCCACCATCTTCAAGTGGCTCGGGCGAATAAGTCATGTACCTCCGCGTTGTATCTGTGGGATAGCCCGTGGGGCTTTTCCCGCTAAGAATTACAAGCAAAGATATCGAGATCAAGTCCACACACAACGGCACTGCCGTTTTTCGAATTGAGCATGCGAGAACAGATTCGACACGTCACGTCGGTGATGAGTTCTTCAGTCGCGCGGCATCTTCTTCAAGAAGCGACTGGATCAGTACCGAGGCAACATAGAAATTTGTCTCTTTTAATTTTGCGAGCGCTTGCGGCAGGTCGAGCAAATTCGCGCGGGCTGCATTGCGCAACACTCCGAGGGTGCCGATTACAGCGACATTGCGACGCATGGCTTCTTCTCGCGCCAGCGTTTCGTCGGCGATGAGCCGATCTGCTCCAATCTCTACAGCAAGAGCGATTGCCTCGCGCTCACCGCGATCAAGAAAGTCGAGGGAAGAGTCAGGAGGATTACTCAACGCCCGCATTTCAAGCCATTCAGGCGGATGTGCGATCCAGGCTTGCACAATCTCGGGTGTGTCCGCGTCGTGTAGCTC
>JBAWCO010000313.1:0-13136 GCA_049590315.1 Occallatibacter sp.
TTCATTGGCCGTCAGATTCCAGGGCAGGTAGGTCTGTGCGAACTTTCCGATTCCCTTGAAGGCATACGTGAAAAACCCAATGATACTGACGAAAGCGTAAATAACGACGATGAGGTGCGAGGCCTGCGCGCCACGGCCCGTGCCAAAACGCGTCTTTATCCACTCGGCTCCGGTCATCACTTTGGAGCGGCGCAGCCACGCGGAAAGATAGACCATAAGAAATATCTGGTTGAAAGTTGGCCAGAGCCACGGGATCCATACGCTCTTCAAGCCATAAACAAACATCCAGGAGACCAGGAGCATGGTGCCGCTGATGTCGAACATTCCGGAAGCGTTGGAGATGCCCAGCATGTACCAGGGCATAGTGTTGCCGCCCAGGAAGTAGTTCTGCATGCTTTGCGAAGCGCGGTGGGAAACCCAGTAACCGATCAGCACCGTGCTTAGCAGGTAAGCTACGATAATCGCTATATCAACGACGTGCAGATGCATTCAGATGCCTCTTTCTAGTGCAATTGGTCTGCTAATAAACACACAGATGCCGCCTGCCGGTCGATGCAGACTTCATTGTTTACGAAGGAAACCGGCTGATTGGCATAGACCTTGGCTGGCAGCAGATCTCTGAGTAACGCCTTCAATATTGCGTCGCCGCACCAGGCGTTCAATACGGCGGGAGCCAACTTCGGGCCAGATCGTGAACTGACAGAAGACAGAATCAAAGAAGTTGCCATGTTGCTGCGTTGCCTCGCGCAAGCTGCCTGGGAGGATGGAAAAGCGGGAGAAGTCTCTCACATCCACCAGATTCCTGACAACGATCTCGCACACAGATCGTGATTCCATGATTTAGCTCGCGCAGACCATTTTGCACGTTTGCGTCGCGTTGCGCAAATGGCAACTTCGGAGTTGAAAATAGTTGCAAAATGCTCTGGAAAAACGTTTGATTTGATTACCTTTTGAATCGGGGGCTATACTTGCGAAGCGTTTTCCGGTGAGGGAGCAGGCACGATGAAGTACGGACATTTCGACGACGAGCAGCGTGAATATGTGATAACGCAACCAGACACACCGCTGCCCTGGATGAACTACCTCGGCTGCCAGGCCTATTTCGGAATCATTTCCAATACGGCCGGCGGCTACTCCTTTTATCGCGATGCGCGTCTGCGGCGCCTGACCCGCTACCGGTACAACAACGTGCCGATGGACTTCGGAGGGCGATACGTTTACCTACGAGACGACGAATCGAAAGAGTTCTGGTCCCCGTCCTGGGAACCGACGCGGACCGAATTGAAGGACTACACCTGCCGGCACGGGATGGGTTACACAGCGATCGGTTCGACCTATAGCGGCATTGAGGCGCAGACGCGCTACTTGGTGCCGTTAGACGAAAACCTGGAGATTTGGCAGTTGACGATTACGAATCGTCGTGACACGAATGCGCGGATATCGGCATTTGCCAGCATCGAGTTCTGTTTGTGGGATGCTCAGGATGACGCAACCAACTTCCAGCGAAACTTCAATACCGGCCAGGTGGAGGTGGAAGACGGCGTGATCTACCACAAGACGGAGTACCGTGAGCGCCGCAACCACTTCGCTTATTTCGCCTGTTCTGAGCCAAGCAGCTTCGAAACGCAGCGCGAGGCCTTCCTCGGCCCCTACCGTGGTTGGGACAAGCCGGCAAGTGTGGAAGCCGGTGAATTGAAAAACACGATTGCGCATGGATGGTCGCCCATGGGGGCACACCAGGTGAAGCTGGATCTGGAGGCGGGCGAAACGCGACAGATCGTCTTTGTGCTTGGCTATCACGAGAACCCAGTCACCGAGAAGTTCGATCCACCCGGATCACAGACAATCAACAAGAAGACCGTGAAACCGGCTATCGCGAAGTACCTTGACGCCAAAGAGGCCGACGCGGCATTTGAGCGCCTGCGCGTGTACTGGGATAGCCTGCTCGGCGTATTTCAGGTGAATACTCCGGACGTCCACACCAACCGAATGGTGAATATCTGGAACGCTTACCAGTGCATGGCGACCTTCAATATGTCGCGGTCGGCGTCGTTCTACGAATCGGGAATCGGGCGAGGTCTCGGCTTCCGCGATTCGAACCAGGACCTGCTGGGGTTTGTGCACATGGCGCCGGCGCGAGCGCGAGAGCGCATCCTCGACCTGGCGGCAACGCAACTGCCAACTGGCGGCGCGTATCACCAATATCAGCCGCTGACTAAGCGCGGCAATAACGATATAGGCGGCGGATTCAACGACGACCCACTGTGGCTAATTGAGGGTGTTTCAGCCTATTTGAAAGAGACAGGTGACTGGAGCATTCTCGACGAGCCCGTACAGTACGACAACGAGTCCGGCTCCGAGCAACCACTCTATGAACACCTGCAGCGCAGCTTCCAGTACACATTGGACCGCATGGGGCCGCACGGACTGCCACTGATCGGCCGCGCCGACTGGAACGACTGTCTAAATCTGAATTGCTTCTCCGACACTCCGGGGCAGAGCTTCCAGACCACGACCAATAAAGACGGAAAAGTAGCTGAATCCGTTTTCATTGCCGGGCTGTTTGTACACGCGGGTCGAGAGTTGGCGGCAATCGCCAAGCATCGCGGTCTCGATGCCGAGGCCGCAAGATATATAGGCGAAACCGAGAAGAATATGAGAGTGATCGCCGAGCACGGCTGGGACGGAGAGTGGTTCCTGCGGGCATACGACGATTTCGGCGCAAAGATAGGTTCGAAGGAATGCGAGGAAGGCAAGATCTTCATCGAGTCGAATGGCTTTTGCGTACTGGCAGGGATCGGGCTCGAGGACGGCAAAGCTGAGAGTGCAATGAAAGCCGTGGGCACGCACCTTGCGACTAAGCATGGAATCGTGGTGCAGCAGCCGGCGTACTCGCGCTATTACCTGCAGCTGGGCGAGATTTCGTCGTACCCGCCGGGTTACAAGGAGAACGCAGGCATCTTCTGCCACGTGAATCCCTGGGTCATGATCGGCGAAACGCGCCTTGGCCATGGCGACCAGGCACACGACTACTACACTCGCATCAATCCCTCGGCGCGCGAGGAGATCAGCGATCTGCATCGCTGCGAGCCGTATGTCTACGCGCAGATGATCGCTGGCAAAGATGCGCCCACCTTCGGCGAAGCCAAGAACTCGTGGCTGACCGGAACAGCAGCGTGGAATTACTACGCCATTGTCCAGTGGATTCTTGGGGTGCGTACTTCACTCGACGGACTTGAGATTGCTCCGGTGATTCCGAAGAGCTGGCCTGGATTCACCGCGACCCGTCTGTTTCGCGGCATCGTGTACAGAATCTCCATCGAGCGCAAGGGCGAAGGAAATTTGATTGCACTGACGGTGGACGGGGAGGCAATAGAGGGGAACATTGTGCCTGCGCCCACGGACGGCAGGAAAGAAGTTGTCGTGAAGGGAATTCTGAATTAACAGTTCTGAGGAGCAGCACTTTGTATATCGCCAGCGAACAGCGCTACGACAAGATGATTTATCGCCGTTGCGGCAGGAGCGGCATCCAGCTTCCTGCCATTTCCCTGGGCCTGTGGCACAACTTCGGAGGCGTCGATGTTTTTGAGAATGGCCGCGCCATGGTGCGGCGGGCTTTCGACCTGGGCATCACGCACTTCGACCTGGCCAACAACTACGGACCGCCGCCCGGAAGCGCTGAGAGCAATTTCGGTGAAATCCTACGCCTTGACCTGAAGCCGCATCGTGACGAACTAATCATCAGTTCGAAGGCTGGCTGGGGCATGTGGCCTGGCCCCTACGGTGACTGGGGATCGCGCAAGTATCTTCTAGCAAGTCTGGACCAGAGTCTCAAGCGCATGGGCCTTGAATACGTGGACATCTTCTACTCGCATCGGCCCGATCCGGAGACACCTCTCGCGGAGACAATGTCTGCGCTTGACCAAGCTGTACGTTCCGGGAAGGCACTCTATGCGGGTATCTCGAGCTACAACGCGACACAGACGGCCGCTGCCGCAGAGATTCTGCGCGAACTGGGCACACCCTGCCTGATTCACCAGCCGAGATATTCCATGTTCTCCCGCTGGGTTGAAGATGGCCTGCTCGATGTGTTGGGCGCTGAGGGTATCGGTGGAATCGCCTTCTGCCCGCTGGCGCAGGGCCTGTTGACCGATCGCTATTTGCACGGCATTCCGGGTGATTCACGCGCAAACAAGCCGCACGGATTCTTGAAGAAGAACGATGTCGACGAGTCCCATCTTGCCAGGGTTCGCGAGTTGGGCGCAGTCGCCGCAGGTCGCGGCCAATCGCTGGCGCAGATGGCGTTGGCATGGGTGTTGCGTGACGTGCGCATGACTTCCGCACTGATTGGAGCAAGCCGTGTAGAGCAGATTGAGCAGAATGTGGCGGCGCTTGCCAATCTTGCATTTTCAAAAGGTGAATTGGATCAGATTGACGCGATTCTAATGCCCAGCGCATGACACGCGTGCGGCCGCGGCTTTTCAAGCCATACCTGGCTATCCAGAAGGAGGCGCTTCGGTGCAAGACTTGCGACAGAAAGTAGAAACGGAGTTGCTCTCCGACATCCTTCCCTTCTGGATCAAATACACGGTTGACGACGAATACGGCGGGTTTCGTGGACAGATTGCGAATGATCTGACGATCGATTCGCATGCGGCCAAGGGAATCATTCTGAATGCGCGCATCCTTTGGACCTTCTCCAAGGCCTACAGCGTCTATGGCAACCCGGTACATCTCGACGCGGCTCGCCGTGCGTATGAATACCTGATCCGCTTCTTCTGGGACGAGGAATTTGGCGGCGTGTATTGGATGGTCGACTACCAGGGGCGCCCCTTGGATACCAAGAAACGCATCTATTCCCAGGCATTTACCGTCTATGCATTGGCGGAGTACTATCACGCCACGGGAGACGCCGAAATACTGGCGCGGGCGTTGCGTCTCGTAGAAGTGATCGAATCGTCAGGCCACGACGCCGAGCACGCCGGCTACTTTGAAACCTACGAGCGTGATTGGTCGCTGGCTCTCGATCAGCGACTGAGCGATGTGGATTTGGACGAGAAGAAGTCCATGAACACTCATCTGCATCTGCTCGAAGCGTACGCAACACTGCTGCGCCTGCACGAGGATGCTAGGGTGCGCCTGCGATTGCGGGAGTTGATTGATGTTTTCCTCAATCACATCATTGACCCAGCGAATGCTCACTTCATCCTCTTCTTCGACGAAGAATGGCGCCGGCGCTCTGATGTGATCTCTTTCGGTCATGACATTGAGGGAAGCTGGCTTTTGTGTGAGGCAGCGGAGGCTCTTGGCGACCCCGCGGTGCTGACTCGCGTGCGCGCGAAAGCGGTCAAGATGGCGCAGGCAGTCTACAACGAAGGGCTCGATACCGATGGTGGACTGTTCTATGAGGCCGACCCCACAGGCATCATCGATAACGACAAGCACTGGTGGCCACAGGCGGAGGCGGTGGTTGGTTTCCTGAATGCTTTCGAGCTTTCGGGGGATCTGCATTTCCTCGAAGGCGTAGAGCAAAGCTGGGACTTCATTGAGAAACGCATTGTGGATCACGACCATGGCGAATGGTTCTGGCTGGTTTCGAAAGACGGCGTACCTGGCGATGAGCAGGACAAGGTGGGTCCATGGAAGTGCCCGTATCACAATAGCCGCACCTGCTTTGAAGTGATGGAGCGGATGAACAGCAAGGCCAGCCCTGTGACGGCGCAAAGTGCACGAGCTTGAGAACCGGAGAAGAGGATGAAAGAAGCAGCATTCAGGAACAGCGTTCACGAGCTGATTAAGAAGCAAGAGAAACTCCTCGCCCAGCGGAACAGGAAAGCAAGTGGTGGCAATGGCATCTATGACCGCTACAAATTCCCTGTATTGACTGCGGCGCACGCGCCCATCACCTGGCGATACGACCTGGACAGGTCCACGAATCCCTTCTTGCTTGAGCGCATCGGCGTGAATGCTGCTTTCAACGCAGGAGCGCTGCTGCATGAGGGAAAGTATCTGGTAGTTGCGCGGGTCGAGGGCGCGGACCGTAAGTCGTTCTTCGCGGTGGCAGAGAGCCCGAATGGCGTGGACAACTTCCGCTTCTGGGACTACCCGATCCTGATGCCGGAGACTGCCAACCCGGACACCAATGTGTACGATATGCGTTTGGTGAAGCATCAGGACGGATGGATCTACGGATTGTTCTGCACGGAACGCAAGGACCCGAAGACCCCGACTTGGGATACCTCCTCGGCAGTGGCGCAGTGTGGCATTGCGCGCACTCGAGATTTGAAAACCTGGGAGCGCTTGTCAGACTTGAAATCCAAGTCTCCACAACAGCGGAATGTGGTGCTGCATCCGGAGTTCGTCGACGGAAAGTACGCCTTCTACACGCGACCGCAGGATGACTTCATCCAGGCAGGCAAGGGCGGCGGCATCGGCTGGGGTTTGGCGTCCAGCATTGAAAAGGCAGTCATCCAAAAAGAAATCATCATGGACAACCGCGCATATCACACCATCCAGGAGGTGAAAAACGGCCTTGGACCCGCGCCCATCAAGACGGCGGAGGGATGGCTGCACCTGGCCCATGGAGTGCGCAACACCGCGGCCGGCCTGCGCTATGTGTTGTATCTCTATCTTGCCGAGTTGGAACGGCCGTGGGTGATCACCCACAAGCCGGCGGGCTACTTTGTCGCGCCGGAAGGCGAGGAGCGTATCGGGGACGTGTCAAACGTGGTCTTCAGCAACGGATGGATTGAAGGCAAAGATAGCGAAGTCTTTATCTATTACGCCTCGTCGGACACACGGTTGCATGTGGCCACCAGCAACGTTAGCAAATTGCTTGACTACGTCCGGAATACGCCTGCCGATCCGTTACGCAGCTACGCATGTGTGGAACAGCGTCACGCGCTGATCGAGAAGAATCTGGCCGTGCTGCGGAGATTCAAGAAGTCTGGCGAGAAGCGCGACGCCGGGAAAGCTCGAGGACACACCAAAGGGTAGATGCACTCAGACTTGAGCGTGTGGCGCCGTGCCGGACCCGTCGCTGCAGGTGGCCGGGATGGTGATGTGGATGGCTTCATGCAGGATTCGCCCCTCCCCACCCGGCTTCTGTAAATTAATTGCTTATTTCATCAGCTTACCGAGCATAAGTATGGAAATTGTCACGAGCCATCGAAGTCCTAGTGGCCTACGGAGCAGAAACCGCGTGTCGCGCGGCGAGGCGAGCTTGCTTTTCCCGGTGCTTGCGAACAAAGTGCGCGGCGGCGTCGGGGTAAAATTCCCGGATCGATGAAAATGCAATATCGCGCATGACGGAGTAACCGAACTTGGTCGCAAGAACACTGAAGTCGGTTGCGCTGGACGGGTAGTAAGTTCGAGAAACCACCTGGGTAAGAACCTTGCCGCCAAGGCCCGCGATGTTGGGTGTCTGGCGCCCTCCATAGGTACGGGCCACGCCTTGCCGGCTAATCACGTAGAGAGCCCGAATGGGGATGCTGTGTTCATTGCCGAGCGCGTAGAAGCGAGTGTCTTCGTGAAGGAGACTTGGCAGCAGCCACGCGGAGAGATAAGTGCCATCTGTCTTATCAAGAAAGCCGCGCCATGTGTAAGCGTAGAAGCCGTCGACCCCCTTGCCGAGAGAGGGGTGTTCGTTTATCCCCTCGGCAGTGAGCGAGGTAATGCCGAGAAAGATGAACGAGGAGTAATCGGTAGCCTGCTGGGTCGCGACTTTGAAGTTGTATTTCCAGCCGGGCGGATGAGGCGCTGCTCCGCTGGAGACGGAGCGGAAGTTCGGCATGAAGCCAAGGATGCGCGACGGTTGCCGATGGTCGAGCGGAATGGGCTTGCCGTTGGCATCGAGAGGAATCCTGGGATTCCTCGGTGCGACGGCGGGATTGTCACTCCCTGCTGATTGGGTAGATTGCTGCTGGTCCAGGGAGAAGGTCATGTCAGACGGACCGCCGGGATCCAGCGACGAAAAAGACTCAGTGGTATCTGGTGAGGGAGAGCTAGCCAACGGCTGCGGTGCATCCGGAAGCGTGGCTTGTGCACAACCTGTGGAGGCTAGGCCTAGACAGACAAGAGCGACGATAAAACGCAAACGAACCATCCTTAAAACGCAGAATAAGAACGACACCTGGATTCCCAAACTCACCGACTCTCGTGGCAGAGTATAGGCAAGATTCGTGGACAGGCTTCGGGTCCCGGTTAAGTTGTCGCATTGCGCACGATCCCGGTAAGGGGACCGCGCGCGTGCGAAGGGAACTGTCGGATCGGAATCACAGTCTTTTGCGGATGTCTCGATTTCTAAACATCCGGCACACGGAACACCAGTCCCTCCTGCCAACAGCAGGGGTCAAAGCACTCCGAAGACCTACGTCTTGCTTTACCGGGCTCCTTTAATATTAGACGCAACTCTGCGCTGGCGGACGCGGGGAAATCCGCTCAAAGCCTACAAAGCGGCGTCTTGGAGAGTAGCCGAATCTATTGAGCCGTTTGGCGGCTCTTGATCTCATTCAGCAGGATCTCCACCTTGTCCTCGCTTTCCAGCGCCTGAAAGCGATCTTCGAGAGAATCTGAGGCGAGCACTTCAGTCGCGGCTGCGCTCTCGGCAGCCTTGATCCGAACGCGGCTCTTCAAACGGCCCAGTGCATGCTCCTGATCATTGCCGACGGTCTGGCGCACTTGCGCAGCTCGCCCCACCACCCTGGCGCGGCGATGTTCGGCCACCAGCATTTCGCAGCGGGCACGTGTCTCACCCAGCTTCTGGTCGAGCTTGTGCAGAGCCTGGCGCAGGTTGTCCGCCTCTGACTTCTGATCCTCGGCCTGCTCGGTAAACCCGGCCACCATCTGGTCGTGGCTCAGGGCCCGTTCGAGCGCGGCACGGGCCAGATCGTCGTGTCCCTTTTGTACGGCCAGCTCCGCCTTGCGACGCCACTCGGCCGCCTGTTCCACGTGCTCGACACGCTTTTTCTCCAGGAGATGCTGATCGGCAATCGCAATGGCGACCTGCGTCTTCACCTGGAGCAATTGGTTTTCCATGTCCAGGACGATCTGTTTCAACAACCGCTCAGGATCTTCGGCCTTCTCGATCAGGTCGTTGAGATTCGCGCGGAGCAAGGTGCTTACTCTCTCCAGCAGTGCCATGATGTTCTCCTTGTTTGAACTGTTTAGTAGAGCGCTATCCCAAGTTTCAGAATCGATGCCTGGGATAGCCAGCGCCTTTCCTGATCAGCACCAGGAGGGCGAACCGCCGCGAGCCTTCAGCCCCGAGGGCCACTTTTCGAGTTGCGGAGCGCGGCACGCCACCTCGGCCAGAAATCGCTCCTGCTCGGCGACTGCAATAAGAAACTGACCGCCTGGTGCCGCGGTGACCTGCAGTCGATGGGCGGAAAAGACCGGCGCGCTCAGCAAACTGGTGATCGTGCACAGCTCGCACAGCGCGGAGTAAGGCAGCAGCTTCTTCCTCCATCCCTGGCGGATGAACAAGCCTTCCTCACGCAACTCGTAATACTGCGGCAGCGTGGCTGAAAGCGCGAAGACAAAGATGACCGGCCCGAAGAATAAGGTCCAAACCGGCTCGCCTTGCACCGCAAGATTCGAATAGTGCGCGACGGGCAGGCCAAACAGAATCAGGCCTGTTGCCACCAGTACGCCCGCAAGCCACTTGTCGTATCGGGTTTCAAATCGCATTTGCACACCTCGTTCCTTGCAATTGAGATGGCTCGAAGATATGGGTCGAGCATTCCCCAGAAGTGCCCCAGGTCCGATTTTCTGGACCTGGGAGACCACGCTATTTCTCCTCCGCCTTGCCATTCGGCGCCGGCTTTGTCTTGATGGCCTGAACGTTGGACATGAGCTGCTTGATGTCCATGCCACTAAGCGCTTCAAAAAGTGCCGGCACCTGCGCCGCGATGCGCGTCATATCGCCTGTAATTTTGTGCGCACCGGCGGCATCGTCATTGCCAGTCGACACGATCGTGATGTGGTCCACCTTGCTGAGCGGCTCAGCCATAGCGCGAACAACATCAGCCATGTTGGTGAGCAGCTTGTCCACCACCGCAGCCTGGTTCCACTCCTGATAGGCTTCCGCCTTCACATTCATGGCCTTGGCTTCGGCTTCGCCCTTCTGGAAGATGATGCTGGCTTCAGCTTCGCCCTGACTCCGAATCGCAGCCGCGCGGCCTTCGGCTTCTGCGGTGAGGCGATTCTTCTCAGCAGCCGCCATGTTCTCAATGCGCTGGCGTTCGATCTCTGCGCCCTTGAGCACGGTAGCGATGAGCTCCTTTTCGTGGCGCAGAATCTCCGCTTCCTGCACCTTGATCTGGCCCTCTTTCTCGACCTGCTGCACCTTCACCTGCTCCGCAGTTACCTGCTGCAGCATGATGTTGGTTTGCAGTTCGTATGCCTTGTCGGCCGAGGCCTGCTGGCGGCGGCTCTGCTCACTGAATTGCGCTTTCTTGATGTCCAGATCGCGCTGCGCCTCAGCCTGGCGGGTTTGCGAGGCGGTTTCGGCAATCACACGCTCCTGGTCTGCCTGCGCCTTTGCCACCGCGGACTCGCGCTGCGCAGTTGCCCGCAGAATGGCTGTGTCACGCTCTGCTTCGGCTGTTGCCATCTCCGCGTCGCGCTTGATGCGAGCTACGTCCGGACGGCCCATGTTGGAGATGTACTCGTTCTTGTCGCGAACTTCCTTGATGGTGAACGAAATCACCTCCAGCCCCATCTTGCTCACTTCCTCAGAGCAGGTCGCGCGCATGCGCTCACCCACCATCTCCGGCTCCTTGACGATCTGCTCCACCGTCAACTGCCCGATGATGCCGCGCAGATGGCCTTCCATCACAAGGCGGATCAAGCCCTCGCGCTGTGCTGGCGTCTTGGTAAGAAACTGCTCGGCCGCGGTCAGGATCGAAGGCTGGTCGCTACGCACCTTGATTTGCGCAACCGCCTCTACGGTGACCGCGACACCCTGCCTGGTGTAGAGGTCCTGCTGCGGGGCAACATCAAAACTCATCAGTTCGAGGCTCAGTTCGCGGCAGTTCTCTACCATCGGAAAAATTACCGTGCCGTGACCCTTCACAACGCGTGGGCCGCGGAATCCATACACAATCAAGGCCTCATTGGGTCCGGCTTTGCGATACATCCTGGCCAGAATGCCCATAACCAGAATCAAGGCCAATACACCAAGTCCGGAGATCAGAACAATTTCATTCGTCATTGCGTTCCCGGCCCTTTCGCCCGGGAGGTAAGAGGGTTGATGGTTGTACCGCTACGTCAGTGGTCAGTATTCAGTTGCAAGTTGCCAGTTCTCAGTCGTCAGTGGTCACAACAGTTCTTGATCCCCGACCACTGATCCCTGTTTCAGTGCTTCGAGCCCGAGTTCTTGCCGTTTTTTGGAAAGATCTTGGCCAGGAATCCAAGCAGAAAGATGGTTACAAGGATGGCCATGTCGGTGATCAGCACAGTGGTTTGCGTGGTCATGAGTGCCTCAGTTCTCGAGTGTCGGTTCTTGGTTGTCAGTTGACGGATTTCGCGTGTTGCGCCGGATCTGTTTTGACTCGTGTCTGCTCTTCTCCAATATCCGGCAGATCCTCCCAGCGTCGGACCCAGGCAATTCCTTTCTCGTAGCGGACGACAAAGACCTCTTCTTGTTTTTGAATCGGTATGCCATCCTCAGAGCGCGCCGGAGCGGCCTTGCGTGCGCCCAGTTGCTCGTACACAATTTCTCCAATGCCGCCTGCGCGAATCGGCGCAGAGACCTTTCCAACAACGCCCGCAACATCGGTTTCTTCGGCGGTCAGATCATGCTCGTGCGGCAGCATCACCCGTGTGAGAAAGAGAAACACGATGGCTCCTCCTGCCACGCCGCAAATAGCCGAGAGCAACAGCACGATGCCGGCCACAAAGCTGCCGTAGCGCGTGAGCAAATAGCCTGCCGCGCCAAACCAGCAAAGAAAAACCATGATGGAAAACGCGTTCCACCAGGGCACGGTCGAGCCGGCACTCGAACCTGCTCCGCTTGAAGGCGCGCCCTGCGGCACATGGCCGGCATGCGGAACTCCGTGCGGTATGTGCACGTGAGTTGGAATGTGCGGCGCGTGTGGAACATGGATGTGCAACCCAATATGGCCAAGGCCGCCCAGCAGAGAGAGCGCGCTGAGCAGCAGCCCCACAAGAAAACATACGAGATAAAAAGATTCCCAGGTCATTTCTTCGCTCCCTGTTTGCGTGCGCCAGGTTGCCGCGAGTTTGCCGCATTTGGTTTAGGTTCGTGCGTCTTGGGTTGAAGTTTCGGGCGAAGCACTTCGGCGAGCCGCGGCGCCAGACCAGGCGTCTCCAGAATCGCTTCGAGTAGAAGAAGGCATTCGCGTGAACGATCGTTGCGCGCCAGCGTGAGCAGCGCATGCATCAACTCGGGATCGCGGCTGAATCGCTCCGCGCCGTTCACCAGCCACAGGTCGAGCTTGTCTTCAAACGAACGTAGCTCGCTTTGAAGCTCGGGGTGGTAGCCCTCGGGATCGTCCACCAGGTATCCGGGGTGCACCTTGAAAAAGGTAGCCAGAATCTGCCGAGTGGTGTTGGTCAGGTGAGGCCGCGCGCCGCTCTCAATCTGCGAGAGGTAGCTCTGGCTCAGTTTCGAGCCGGTCTCGGCTTCGATCGCCCGAACCAGCTCTTGCTGGCTCAGGTCGCGATCAAGGCCGCGCAGGCTGCCTTCCACTTCCCGCAGGTACCGGATTTTCTCGCCGAGCTTCATACGATCAGTCGACAGGTGACTTTGGATGGGAAACAGTTAACAGCCGGCAACTACCAGTTCCATTCCCTGGGGTTCCTGGTATCGCCTGCAATGGTAGCGCTCCCTGGCTGAATATCCATTGCAATATGTAATATTGATATCGCAATTTGCGATAGATTGCAAGAGAAATCGGAAAGAACATTCCACAGCGCGGATTTTTCATTGGATTTTGTTCTGTTTCGTCGCGTAGAGCACGCGCCGCGCAAGGTCACCGCGAGAGATCATTGCAGAAAAATCCGCCTCGCTCGCGCAGAATTGTTGCATGCAACTTACGCGCACCCCCATTTCACCGCTGTCGACCCGCACGAAATAGCACACCCCCACCCCCCGAAAATAAGCCACATTGGGG
>JBAWCO010000314.1:0-2412 GCA_049590315.1 Occallatibacter sp.
AGCGTACCTTGAGCAGAATCTGGGGCTGAGAAGGAGGCACTTCCACGTTGAGGAGATTGACAACTTTACCCGCCGTGGTAGCGATCTTGACCGCACGATCGTTGCCGTCGAGATTCTTGACTGTGCCACGCAGGAAGATGGTGCCGTTCTCTGCACTGAGTTTGATCGTTTGTCCGGGAAGTTCAGCCCGGAGCTCACGGCGTATTCCTTCAAGGCTATCGTCGGAGATGGCCGAACTGGCTCTTACAGTGATATTGAAGAACTGGCGACCACCCTTTGTGTCCCAGAGAATCAGGCTGGTTTCGCCGGGGGCTTTACCACTGACCATCACCTCGGTGGGGCTGGTGGCATTGACTTCGGCAATATCGCCGAGACCCAGGGCTACCCGCATGATGGGAAGTGCAGTGTCGACCAGAACGGTCTTGCCTACAGCAACAGAAAGCTCGTTCGCCGAATCCTGAAGCATGGGCCCATTAGGCGGAGGCACAGGAGTCATAGGTCGCGCAGGAGGCGGAGGTGGCGCAGGAGCTGTAGCTGGCGCAGGGTTTGTAGCTGGCGCTGTTTGAGCCTGTAGGCCTAACTCAGCAAAAAAGAAAATGATCAAAGCACTGAAACATGCGATAGGTGCAAAAGCATTCTGTCTCACTGCTGTCCCCCGGGAGTACTGAATTTTTCTTCGCTGTGCTTTGCACCATTAATCACTTCAATCGAAAAAGGTGGTGGTGCTTTGGGCTTCGAAGCTTTTTGAACTGTGCGCACCTTCGGCGCGGGCGCAAGTTGATCCGCGAAGAGATTGACCATCGCCGTTCCGGGGACTGGATCGGTTTTTGTGTCTAGAGGGTTGCGCAGCACTAACTGGATTTTTGCCTGACTCGTAGCCAGACTTAGGGTTTCCGCCTGTTCGGGAGTCACAAGAAGATTGACTACCTGGACTGGATGAGCCTTGCCCTCCGCATCCTTTTGAATGTCAGTTCCGGCGGATAATACTTGAATGTCCTGAAGCAGAGTCTTAACCAGAGTGCCTTTCTCCGCCTGCACAGCTTGACCATTGACACCCGGAGGAAGGCCGGAGATAAGTACGTCGACGCGCATTCCCGGAGTGGCGAAGCCGGAGACGCCGATAATGTCGTCGACTCGAACGGCCGCCGCTCTCATCCCTTGAGGAATGGTAGCTGCCAAACCACCGCCTGAGCCGATAGGAGCCAGGCGAGCATCGAGAATGGCCTCACCCTTATAGATGTCTTCAAGGACGCCTCGGCCAATCGCATTGCCTTTGTCTTTCTCGAGGATGGCGCCTGTGGGGAGCTGCCCAACGATCTCGACCGTTGCTAAGTCGGCAGAGTTCAGAACCGCTCCAAGCTTGATATCTGTGGCCGCTGCGACGACACGTGTGGAGGCGGCTGGCTTGGCCGCCGACATCCGGCTAGCAACCAGATGGTAAACCACAAAAGCGCATCCGCCTGCAATCACGAATGCGAGGAGGAGAATAGTCAGGACTCTTCGATTCATATGTGTGCCCGCTTGAACCGGTCAATGCGCCGGTCCCGCCTTACTGTCACCTTGGGTGCTAACTGCGTCCAAGAAGACGAGTTTCCGTTTCACGCCGAACCCTTCGGAGGGAGCGTTTACAACAAGATGTACAAATCAGGCGTGTAATAAGTGTACACCGTTTCTCTACCGAAGTTGGATAAATTAGAACACAAGCCAAGTACGACAAGGCAGTCACTTTTGTGGGGTATCAAAGTAGCAATCAGTAAACCAAACGATAAGCGAATCTGAAACAGATTACAATGGGATTCTAACGTCAGTCATAGTTGCTTTTTTCTGCTGTTCAACCAAACTCATTGTGTGAGTGGAATGGTTCCAGTTCAGTAAGAACAATCATGCGCTGCGAGGGTAGGAGTTCATCTGGGCATGAAGTCTTCCCAATTGATCAGTCTATTTTCCGACAAGGCCGACGTCAGTCAGGGGTCGACCTCCATTATTGTCTCCGTCCTCATGCATGGCGCGGTGATAGGGGTGGTTGCTTATGTTGTGCTATTTGCGCCGCGAATCAGGCAACTGACAGTCGCGGAGCGTATGGCTATACGACATATGGACCTCAATATGCCCGATCCAGTGAAGGCCTATTCGGACGCGACCGGGAAGTTTTATCCAGGACAGCATCCCTCTCCGCATAAGCCGGCTCCTGCTGGTAAGCCAGCCGACGAGTCAGCCCAGTTGCAAGAGCTAACTCCGGCGATTAAGAGCCTGCAGACGCTCATGCAACCAAAGGCGCCACAGTTACCAAAGGACACCCCACTTCCGACTGTAGTGCTATTGACTCCGGAAACGGTTCCGACTAAGGCCGTCGTGGCCCCAAGGCCTATGCCGTCTACGATCGCCCTGGCCCCTCCTAAGCTAGACTTGCCG
>JBAWCO010000315.1:0-1845 GCA_049590315.1 Occallatibacter sp.
ATTCTAGTCCAATAAACGCCACGATTCATCAGGATTTATAGGGGTATTGCCGGTTTTTCAGGATCGACTGAGCTAGTCTCTCGGTTGATCGGGAAATGGCGATTTCGACGCTCGCCTACGAAGGACCGAAAGACGACCATCAGCTCCGTCCTTTGTCGCGGCGGCAAGGCCGGCGAGACCAAGGCCTTCAACACAGAATGACGCCGATACCGTGCCGGAGAGCAAGGCCTGGACCGAATTGCCTTCTGTCATGAAGCTGGCCAGCGCTCCGCCACAGAAGGCATCCCCCGCGCCCGTCGGGTCAACCAGTTCGACTGGCACGGCTGGAACGTGGACGCATTCACTGGTGCCGACGGCATGAGCGATGACGCCTTCCGCTCCGCACTTAACGGCAATCAGTGCCACATCTGGCGCGACGGACCGTATTCGGTGCAGGACTTCGAGCGCCGTCGTCCCTCCGAATAGACTACGGGCGAGATGGAGGCTCGGTAGAAAAAGATCGATATCGCGCAGCAGGTCGATAATGGAATCCAACTTGGCCTGGCCGGCAAGGTCGTGATCATCGAGATCGAGCGAAATTGTAAGCGGTCCACCTTTACGAAGTTCGCGAGTAATATCTGCGACGATATTGTGCGGCGCTGGAGCGATGTGTGCCGCGGTCTGATGACCGGACGCGGCGTCTTCGGGCATCGGACAGAATTCATTCCAGTTCCTGGAAGCACTGCGGGAGACGAAGTACCGCGTACCGTCTTCCTCGTAGAGGCCCCAGTTTCGCAACGTGCGCGGCAAATGCGTGCACCGCGATAGATCAATGCGTCCGTTGAGCACGTCCCTGGGATAGTCGTCTCCCAGGGGCGCGACGATGCTTGGATACTCTGTCCAGAGAGACGCTCCAAGCGCCGCATAGACTGCGCTGCCACCTGGAACCGCCCATCGCGTTGTGCCATCTGGAAATACCAGGTCATCAATCGTAAGGCTACCGAAGACAGCAAGCGAAGGCTCAGGGCGTTGCCTCGGGGCGCGCAAGTGTAAACTCCATCAGAGAAGAATTGTGAAAGATCTCGCTGTAGAGGCCGCGGAGATGCTGTGCATCGAATTGGACCTCCCTCATTAGCAAGAGAGGAAACCCAACTTTAACACGCAGAAGTTGAGCATGTTTTTTGTTGGATGAAACCGCCGAGATAGTCGCTTCACTCGATTTCATCTGGCGTTTGAGCCTGGTTGCCATGAAGCGATAGATTGACTCACCGTCGAACGTCTTGATCAGCGGCATTTCCAAGTCGGCGTTAAGAAGCGGGATGTAGTCATAGGCCACGGCGAGGGGCCTTGCGCCGATCAGCCGCAGGCGAGTGATTTCGGCAACGTCAGAATCCAAGTTTATGTCCAATGCTTTCGCAATTTGCGCCGTAGCTGCAATGCGCCGAACCTTGAGACCGTCGACTCGCGCCTCGGCGCCGCTTTCATGGATGAGAGTCGAAAGAGATCCGATGGTGTTGAGCGAACTACTCAGATGTTCCGACGCCTCGGCAACAAAAGTTCCAACCCCGTGACGGATTGTAAGGAGCCCTTCACGCGTGAGGACCCTGGTTGCTTCGCGCAGCGTCTGGCGGCTAACGCCCAGTTCGCGCGCAAATTCCACTTCTCCGCGAAGCTGAACACCGCTCGCCAACTGGCCAGACTGGAGTTGCTCACGAATCGCGTTCGCAACACGCGTGGCGAGGTTTTCTCTGGGTGCGCCGTGCCAGATGCGGTTAGAGATCGCGCCGGTCGATAAATCACTGATATCGGAAGTCTTCATGTTTCCACTGAGGATTATTGCAAATTTACCATGGCAGACATCAGAGG
>JBAWCO010000316.1:0-10141 GCA_049590315.1 Occallatibacter sp.
GGCTTATATGAAGTGGCAGTTGCGTTTCTTGATCGTTTCTATTTTATTGATTGCGCGTGATTTGCCGGCCCAGACCGTTAATCCGCGTCCCATCGTAAACATATTCGTTTTACGCACCGCCGAACAACTACAATCTCCCCACATCGTGACCTATCGAGTAGCCGAGTGGGAGCAAATGCGCGGCCGCTGGATACTCCCCGATATCGGCTACTACGATTCGGGCTATGGAAAAGACCAGCTCTGGTTCGCGGGCGGCGGCGCCGATATCATCCACAGCAAGCACGTTGATTGGGAGCAGGAGTTCTACGTACTGCAGGAAGCGGGTCCTGAATCGCACAACAAGCGTTTCGCCTGGCTTTGGCCGGTGCTCGACTTTCGTTTCCGCCCTGGATTGACTGCGCAGTTCGTGGCCTACCCAACCATCCCCGTCAATCGAGCGCAAGGATGGAGCTACGACGTGGATCGCGCAAAGATTGAGTGGGCCGCCACCTCTCATTGGAAGGCCGGAGCGGGATATGCTGGCGGATTCACCCCATCCAGCGCCTGCCACAGTCCATTCCTCACCGTGACTCGCTCCACCCGGGTAGGCAACTTTGAAGTATGGCTGCAACGAATCTCCGGCGGCGCCCAGATGCAACTGCGCTACACTCTGGTCCGCGAAGAAAACAAGCCCTCCAAATCAAATTAAGGCAAGACAAATTGGAATCGGGATTTACCAACCGACTTGACGCATCCGCTCAAGAATAATCGCGCTGTAGTGAGTCATGCGCTCGGGACGTCGCTTCAGAGGCAACGGCAAAATCGCGGCAAGTTCCGCCGACTGCTGCCTGCTAACATTCCTGGCCGTAGTCTTGTAGTAGTAGTGACACGCTGCGTCTGAACCATAGACGCCAGGACCCCATTCAACCACGTTCAGGTAAAGCTCCAGAATGCGCTGCTTGCCAAGGACGAACTCGGCCACCGGCACCAGGGTAAACTCCGCGCCCTTGCGCAAGATGGAGCGCCCCGTTCCAAAGAACAGGTTCTTCACCAGTTGCTGTGTAAGGGTAGAGCCTCCGCGAATGCGACCGCCCTCCATATCGTCTTCGGCCGCGACTTGGATCGCGTGCCAATCGAAGCCATGGTGCTGGTAGAAACGCGCGTCCTCCGCGGAAATAACAGCGTGCTGCAGATTGGGCGAGATCTGGCCAAGCGGAATGAATGTGAAGCGTTCGTGATATGGCTTATGGTGAATCCAGGCCTGCAGGCGGCGCTCTATATGCACTGCGGTCGTCGGCGGGTCGATCCACCGGGCCGCCACCAGTGTCAGCGCAGCGAGCAACCAGAGAGCCACCCCGGCGATGGCTAGCCATCGTACAGCAGATCGCAGAAAACTCCGAGGAAGCGGAGTCTTGGCATGTGCTTCTGGATTCTGTTTCACATTTCAGAATAATAGGCTGCTCGGGCTACCGTCCCAAGTCCCTGCTCAATGCTTCGTCCACCCATGCATACCAGCTTCAAAGCTTCGCCGATCGAGCCGCGGCAGTACCCGCACCACCTTGTCGGGAGCGAGCGGGAAGTGTCTCGCCGCAATCAGCAACTCCGGCACGCACCACAAGTCTTCCTCTGCGCTCATCCAGTGCTGGCCGTCCAGCCGTACGAGGTTTACCGGCATCGAGTAGGCACGCAGCGTGTGTTCGCCGCGCAGGTTGTAGTAGTGCTCAAAATAACTGAGCGCCAATTCGCGCAACGTGCGGTAGACCGGCGAGCGTGAGCGCAGCCCAGCGAAATTCGACTTGGCAATGCTGCCCCACAGGCCGCGTTCGCGGTAGATAGCCAGTACATGATCGTCGTCCCGCACGGCTTCCAGATCCATCAGCAGCGGCGGGTAGCCGTTGAGTCGCAAAGCGGCAGCAGCGACCAGTGCCCCCTCCAGGCAGTGCCCCTTGCGCTCTCGCAAAGCACGCTGCGGAGAACCGGCCGTGTCCGCGTACTGATACGCCAATCCGTCAATGAATTTCTGAATACGCATCGGCGTCTTTAATGCGTGCAGCGTTCGCAGGTTCTTTGGGGTCAAGCCGAACGCCTCGCTCTTGTCTTGACCAACTCGACCGCTCGAAGTCGTCTTTCTCTTCAAAGCCAAATTCGCGACCCTCATTGAAATTCTTCGGAATTATACAGATATGCTTCCGAACATTCGCGCCGCCTATCGCGCCACAGCCCGGGTCACCCGATAAATCACGAAGCGCCCATTCTCTTTCTTGTGATAGTAGAGAGACAATTCGTCAGGCGAAAGAGTCGGTCCTTCCACGAATCCGGTGATCGCGGAAATGCGCAGTGGGCTTTCAAACGCCTGCATCTTCCCGGCTCGTTTCGCGACATAGAGAGCCGGCCCCTGCGGATCGAGCCGCGTAAAGAAAATCTCCAACTCCGACGCCGATGTAGACGGTGCGTAGTTCAGGGTATCTGTATTGATTGCCTTCAAAATCGACGCGCTGTTCGGATCTCTTACGAATGTATTTCCGTTGCGCCTCGCTAACAGGATGTGTGCTGACTTAGGCTGACCGAGAAAGCTGAACTCGCTTTCCACGAAATAGAGCGTATTCCCATCCGCGCTGATCTCCGCATCGAAATTCACAATCCCCGGTTTCGCAAGCGATACGCCAGGTACCAGTTCAATGCCGCTCAACCCTCCGTCTGCAAACTTTCCTCTGTATAACGTCGAAGCGGTTTTGTCGTAGCTTCGGTTCGACACAAAGTAGAAGTTCCCCTCGCGGTCCATGGACGCAACACCTTCCAGCGCCGGTGTATTCACTCCCTGAATCTCTCCGCGGTACTTGAAGTGCAGCTCGTCGATGCGTTCCGCCCAATGCAAATTGGTATTCACCTTGGGCTCGTTCAGATTGTTGAAGAACAGATACTTCCCATCCCTGCTGAGGAACGGCTCCATCGCGTCATCGCCGTAGCCTTCAATCGTCACGCGTTGCGGATTTTGGAATTCATTTGTCGAAGCAACGGAGTGATCTTGGCCGGGTTGTGCGGACCTGCATGCCGCCAACGCGCACACAAATACCAGGAAGAATCGGTTCATCGAACCCAACACCTTTCCGTCCCATCCCGGAACATCCGTTCCAGCTCTCTAGTTGTGAGACAGTCTCGCGACCGCCGCATTGACTGAGCTCTTCATTGTGCCCGACCCGTTTTTCAATTCCTGTTGAAGCAGGCGGTACTCTTCCAGAGACTCCCGGCGTTTCCCTGTAACTTCCAGCAGATTCGCTTTGACAAAATCGTGGACCAGGTTCTGCGACTGCCCATCTACGGCGTTATCGTCGAGCCAGAGATAGGTCTGCCACACCTCGTCGGGAGAAACTGCGATGAGAGATTCCGCGAGTTCTCCATGATCCGTGATGATAGGGTCGAAACAGAAGTCGAGAATGCGCTTCTTATACTCTTCGCCCAGGGGCTCACCTGATTTACGGATGCCGTTCGCCGCTCTGATCAATTCTGTTCGACCGCCCTTCTTGTCTAGATCGATCAGGCCGCCAAGCTGCAGCTTTCTCGCAAAGGGGCGCGCCTTGCCGGATGCCACGGCATCATTCAAATGCTGAATGGCTTCGTTGAAGTTCGCATCGTTCTGGAGCATCCAGTAGCCCAGCATGGCGTTCGCGTACACATTCGATGGATCGGCTGCCAGAGCAGCGCGAAGATTCTGTTCCGCTGCCGGACCAAATTCTCTTTGCGCGACGCGCTGGTTTAACCAGTGAGTCCACCCAATGTGCGCCTGCATGTCCGCGGCCTGCGTTCCTTTGCTTCGAGTAAGGCCGGCATCGAGAATGGTCAATATCTGATCTAACTCCGGCCCGGCGGCTTCGGCGGGACTTTGCCCCTCTCGAACAGGAACGTGAAAGTCTTCAACCCACGCCATGGTCGTATTTAACTGCGCATCCAGCACCTGCCGGTCAAGCGGGTCCGACTTCAGCATCTGACCGTAGCTTTGAACCGCAGCCTGGTATTCTCCCTGCTTCGCCTGAGCTTCCGCCAGCGCCATCTGTGCTTGCCGTTCCACCTTCTGCTGATGGTGATGCACAAGCCATGTAACGCCCCCAGCTACACTGGCGAACAATCCAATCAGCGCACTGATGCGGCCCACCCAGCTCATCACGAACGGCCATGGTTTGTCGGCGCCGGGTTCTGCCTTCTGATTCTCTTCTGCCATCGACGATCCCAGGAAATAGGATTTGCGGTTCTCAATACAATACGCGTCAGAACAGCAGATCTTCCAGGTCAAACTCTCTTCGGTTTTCAATTGAATATGTCCACGCGTTCACTGCTTTTGGTAAACCGTAGCTCCCCACTCCGAAGGATCTACATCGCGTGCGTGCTGCGAGAAGAGCCACTTGTGCCCCTCCAGGTCTTCAACCGCGAATTGCCGTTCGCCATAAACGGTCTCCTGCAGCTCTTCCACAATCTTGGCGCCTTCTGCCACTGCCTTCGCATGATGCGCATCCACATCATCGACGAACACGGTCAACATCTGTGTCCAGCGGCCAAGCTGCGCCGGGCTCGAACAGCACTCCCCCGCGCAATTCAACATCAGGTAAGCCTGCCCCAGGTGTATCTGGATGCCGCGCACCGGCTCACCGTAGCGGAAATTCTCCTCAAATCCAAAGAGCCGCTTCAGCCACTCGCAAGCCTCAGCGGGATTCTGATAGGAAACGTGTGGCAGCAAAATGTCGGAGGGTACGGAGCGGTTTTTCATGCCCGTGATGATATCGAACAATCTCTACCGAGCCAACCGGAAAAACCTCTTAGCCCGGGCAACATCTTTGAATATCTGCGCCTTCAGCGCCTCCGGCGAAGGCCACTTCATCTCTCCGCGCAGCCGTAGTAAGAACTCCAGCTCAATCGGGGTCTCCTCATCCATTTCGACAGGCTCAAAATCCAAAATATGCGACTCCACCGCGAACGAGTCCTCGCCAAAGGTCGGCCGATTGCCTACGTTGGTCACCGCCTGAAAGCATCGCCCGCCTGCTGAACCACAAATCGTCAGCCGCGTTACATACACACCAAACCCCGGCAGCAACGCCTCATACGGAGCGAGGTTCACTGTGGGCACCAGCAGCCGCGTTCCGATCCCCCGTCCCCGCGCCTGAGTCGATCGCACCCCGAACGGCCGTCCCAACATCCACCGCGCCCGCCGCATATCGCCTGCGGCCACCAACGCTCGCACCGCTGAACTAGAGATTTCCATCCCGTGAACATGCACCGACTTGTGCACATGCACCGCGAATCCGAATTCCGCGCCAAAATCCCTGAGTTGCGTAACGCCCGCCTGCGCCCCATGTCCGAAGTGGAAGTTCCCGCCTTCGTGCAACCCGCGCACGCCCAGCGCGCCGACCAGAATCTCCCGCACAAAATCACCCGCCGGCATCCCTGCCAACTCGGCGTCGAAGGGAAGAACCAGCACGGCGTCGAGACCCGTTGCCGCCATCAGTTTGACGCGTTCATCCATCGGCGTCAGCAGCCCAGGGGCCCTGTGCGGTCTCAAGAATTTCTCTGGGTGCGGATCGAATGTAATCGCAATCGACCTCAAGCCGAGCCCGCGCGCCTCCGTCACGACAGAAGCAAGAATCTCCCGATGCCCCACGTGCACGCCATCGAAATTCCCGATCGCCGCTATGCAAGGTCCAAATCCTTGCTCAATCTCGCGGACCGAGTGATACACAGGTATCGTCGGCTTAGCAGGATTCACGCGGCTCTCACTCATAGCGTCACAGCCAGCTCAAGCCCGTCATAGGCCAGTTCCACTCCCGCCGGCAACTTCCGATTGGTCGCTTCGTGGCCCAATTCATGGGCGATATGCGTCAGCCACGTGCGTTTGGCGCCGACTCGACGCGACCACTCCACAGCCTGCTCCACTGTAGCGTGATTTGGATGCGGCTTGTGCCGGAGTGCAGAGAGAACCAAGTCGTCGAGACCTTCCAGCAGCGCAAAGCTTGCTTCAGGAATCGCGCTGACGTCAGTCAGGTAGGCGGTCCGCCCGAACCTGAAACCCGAAATCTCCATCGCCCCATGCATCACCGGCACGCGCACAAACTCCACACCGTGAAACTCATTTCTATCCGCCAGCGGAACCAGCCGCACCTTTGCGCGATTCGTATAGGTAGCGTTTGGTGAGAAGGTGTACTCGAAGATCCGCTCCAACACCGCGGTCGTCGTCTCCGAAGCATAGAGCGGGATGGGCCCGCCCTCGCGAAAAGCCGTGAAGCTCAAAGGACGCAAATCGTCCAGTCCCAGAATATGGTCGGCGTGCCAGTGCGTATACAACACAGCATCCACGCGGGTCAGTCCGCTACGTAAAGCCTGCTCTCGAAAATCGGGCCCGGTATCGATGACCACCACCCGCTCTCGTCCGCGATCCTCATCTGGCTCAGTCCACCGCACCAGTGCGGAAGGCCTCATCCGCCGATCGCGCGGATCAGTCGAGGTGCACACAGCGCAGCCGCACCCTAGCGTCGGAACCCCCATCGAAGTCCCTGTCCCAAGAAATGTCAGCCGCCCGTTCATACGCTCTCGTCCTGACAACTGGTCACTGACAACTGCTGGGGTGGTTAGCGCCTGACAACTGATCACCGATAACTGGCAACTGTCTTTACCGTCTTCCCGGCGGCGGAGGGGGAGGCGGCTGCATGGCCTGCACGCTGATCATGCTCGTCAGCTCCAGGAAGGCCATCCGCACCTCAAACAGCACAGAGTCCAGCGTGCGCGTCTCTGCGTCCGTCAGGTTTCCGCGCGTCTTCTCGGCCAGCACGCCCAGCAAGTCGATAGTGGTGCGCGCGCCCACAATATCTACCCGCGGTCTCTGTCCCTCCTGCGCTCCCGCGCCCATCTGGATCATTGCGGAAACGTAGAACTGCTGCACCAGATGCTCGAAAGTGATGGGCGGCGACGCACCCATCCCCGGATTCTGCGCGCGGAGCAACTCCTCCAAACGCTGAGCGGATGCCTCGTACGCAGTCTTCTGCTCGCGGCTCTCCTCGGCTGTCGGCGCCGGCGGAACCCCATCGTAATTCCCAGGCTCCGCTGCGTCTTCCTGTACAGCCGATTGCGACGTCACCGGCGCAGCCTCAGGCTTGTTTTCGTTCACTACCAGTTGCGGCCCCGCACTCACTTCAGTTGGGCCTTCCGGCTCCCCTGCTGGTGCCTGGGCGCTCTCGTGTTCTTCTTCCGCCTTGAACTTTCTGCGGTCAATCACAGTAAATTTCGGAGTATCGCTCATAGTTCCAATCTTTCAACTCGTTTTGCTGACTTACTAACTTGCCGAACCGCCGCCTGGCTTACTCACCATTATCTTTGCCGTCCCGGTTTCCGTTCCCGCCGCGTAGTGGAAGGTCTGTTCCCCAACTTCAGCCTGTGCACGAACCATCCCCAGCGCAAAGATGCGGTTCCCTGCCACTGTAGCTAACTCCGCCGCACTGGTAATCTGCCCGGCAACCGCCCCGTCATCCGCAGCTAACTCTGTTCCCCGTACAGGCAATGGCCCAAACACTTCAAGCTGCCGCAAATGCCGGTGCACGTTACCGCGTGACCGGATCCGCTCTACAATCTCCTGCCCCAGGTAGCAACCCTTGTTGAAGCTGATCGCCCGCATCTGCGATGTCTCCTGCGGCAGATCCTTCTCCACCATGTCGATCCCGTACGCCGGAATCCCTTCCACAATCCGAAACGCTTCCAGTCGCGCACTACCCACCGGCGTCGCCCCTGCCGTCCGAAGAAACATCCAGAGCTTCTCCAGGCCGGCCACGGGAATCCGAAGCTCGTAATGGGACGCCAACACCCCGTATCCGCGCGCTACGCGAAGGTCGAACCCGTACCACTCCACACGCGTGCTCGTCATGAGCTCCGTCAGATCAGGAAGCCCAGCCCGTTCCAGAACCTCGCCTGCCAGTGGCCCCGTCAACCCCAGTGCCGCCTCCGCGCTCGCCATTCCCGGCGCCTCGCCATTCAGCGGAACCAGTTCCACATCATCCATGATGATGAAGTGTTCCAGGTGCGCCATCAGCTTCTCGTACTGATCCGCCGCAATCTCCAGCTCAAGTTGATCGTCATGCCGCCAAACCGTCAGGTCTCCCTGAATCCGTCCCTGCGCATTCAGCACCAGGTTCCACGCGCCGCCATGCTCCGGCAGATCGCTCACCGTGTTGGTCACCATCCCGCTCAGCCAGCGGAACCGGTCTTCGCCTCGCACTGCTACGCGCTTCAGCCAGCCCAGGTCATGCACCCCGGCCAGTTCCGTCAGCGCCGCTATTTCCTGCTGCGGTGCGTCCAACTCTAGTGGCGTCAGTGCGCCCCGATATTCGGTCAGTTCGTGATGCTTGGTCGACGAGGCCAACAGCAATGCCAGTGGAGTTGCCGGAGTCGATGCGCCGGGAGCGGTTTCAATCATAGGGAAGTTTTTCCAGGGGTTCGCCGCACGGTTTTTCTGTCTAAACCTCGCGTCAGACCGCTTCCTGATTATAGCCTTGGAAGATGAAGCAGTTGTTCCGGCACTGGAGCCTGGAGCCGCTGGGAGAATCGATGAGCAAGCATCAATCAGTGGTTGGAACAGGTTGGCGCAAAGTTACCCTCGTAGCGGCGCTCTGCATTTTGGCCGCATTGGCACGTGCCCAGCAGCACCCTCCGGCGACCAGCCCCACTCCCCCGGCTCAGACTCCCGACACTGAAAAACCCACTCACATTACCCCCGAACAGGCCAAGCAGCTCTTCGCCCTGGTCGATGAACTCATCAAGTTCTCGTCGAAGGAAACCGGCCTGCCCATCAAGAGCGACGTCAAACGAAAGATCACCAGCAAGGCCGAAGTCGAAACCTATCTGAAACAGAAGTTCGACGAAGACGAGAGCGCCAAGCGTCTGCAGCGCAGCGAAATCGTCCTCAAGAAATTCGGCCTCCTCGACCGCGATTTCGCCCTCAAGCCTTTTCTTCTGGCGCTGCTCGATGAGCAGATCGAGGCCTTCTACGACTCGAAAACCAAGACCGTCAACATGCTCGATTGGATCAGCATTGACGAGCAGAAGCCGGTACTCGCCCACGAACTGACCCACGCGCTTCAGGACCAGCACTCCGATCTGGAAAAGTGGAACGACCAGACACCTGACAACGTCTCCCTCAATGCCGCCGAAGACTCCGACCACCTCGCCAAAGACGAACTCGATACCGCCCGCGACGCCGTTGCGGAAGGACAGGCCACGGCCGTGATGATGGATTACATCCTCAAGCCCATGGGCCGCAGTCTCGTCAAAGACCCCGAAGTCATGGATCTGGTTAAGCAGCAAATGGCTGCCTCTGAGGACTCCCCGGTTCTCTCCCGCGCGCCCCTCCTGCTCTCTGAGTCGCTTCTCTTTCCCTACCGCGAAGGCCTGAGCTTCGAGCAGGATGTCTGGATGGATCAGGGTCAGACTGCCGCCTTTGCTGGAGCCCTCGACCACCCACCCACTTCATCCTGGGAGATCATCAACCCCCGCGAATACGAGAAGCGCCACGTCCCCGCCGTACCCATCCTGCCCAACATCCATCCCCTCGTCGACGCCGTCTACAAGCCTTATGACATCGGCCAGGTCGGCCAGCTCGATCTCCACATCCTCGCTGAAATCTTTGGTGGCGAAGCCTCCGCCCGCGACCTCTCCCCCGCATGGAACGGCGGCATCTACTGGGCCGGCCAGCGTCTCGACGCAAAAACTCCAGCTGAGCAGGCCAGCACCAAATCTCTCGCTCTCCTCTATCTCTCCGCCTGGAAGAACGCTGCCTCCGCAAAGACCTTTGCCCAGCTTTACTCCAACGAACTCGGACGAAAATACTCGGGCCTCAAACTCGATTTGGATGCCCAGGCCGCATCTCCTGCCGGTGTCCAGGAGCAAGTTTGGTCCACCACGGAGGGACCGGTTGTCATCACCACCCGAGGCAACCTCGTTTTTGTATCCGAAAGCTTTCCGATCGACATGGCCCGCAAACTCACCGCGTTGACTCTGGATGCCCAAGGCACCGGCGAACTGAAAATGGCCACAACAAAGCCGGGTGCTCCCACTCTCGCTTCTGAGCCCAGTGAGCCTCTGACCGCCAACTTGGTGCATTTCTTCTCCACGTGCGGCGTGGTGAGGGCGGTGG
>JBAWCO010000317.1:0-3834 GCA_049590315.1 Occallatibacter sp.
GTATCCTTGTTGCCCTTGCGGCGACGGACCTCAAGGGTCTTGCCGTCATGCTCAAGCACACCGCCCACTCTCATGGCGGCGTAGTCGTGAACGAAATTGTACGTCGAATTATGAGGAATGCCGAAGAACAGGTCTTCAATGGCCGCAAGCGAGGTTGATTTGCCGGCTTCGTTCGGGCCGAATATGACATGCAGATCGGAATCCGCTTTGGGAAACAGAAGGGGGACATTTGTAAAGCGCCCATATCGCAGAAGATCTAGTCTGTTGATACGCATGGCCTAATCTCCCAGTTCCGCGAGGCGCGCGTTCAAATAGTCCTGCACTTGGTCAATCACACCTGCGTAGTTGCCGTCGATAGCGGCCTTGAGCGCAGCGTCTTCCGCGCTAGTCCGCAGGTCGGCAGGCAGCCTTCGCGAAAACTCGCCAATATCGGTCGAAAACTGCTGCAACAGCTCTTCGTCTTTTCCAGCCTCTGCGAGCATGTTGCGCAACTCGCCCAAAGCGTCCTGTTGGGCACTTATCGTCAGATCAAGTTCGGGCTGCGTTGAGAAGACAAGCCGTTCGATCCATGCCCCATCCTCTCCAAAGCTGAGCGCGGCAGCTTGGGCTTCGGCCATCAGATGGTCCGAAGACGCCAGAAGCTCTCCATGAATTCTGCTCTTGCCGGTAAGCTCGATGCGACAGGCAAGGAGGCGGCCGTCGGTTTCGGTGTCGATAGCTTGCTCGATGGCTTGATGTATACGGTCAGAAACCTCGGCAGGGCGATTACATCCATCGACAGCCACAGGCAGGCGCGCCCAGCGAACAACGTCGGAATGCAGCGTCGCGAAATCAACTATTTGCCCATCCTCGACGGTGACAAGATGCGCGCCCTTGGGGCCGTCTTCTCGGATATGACGGCCTTGAAGATTGCCGGGAAACACGACATGCGGATGCTCGTGAAGGATCTGGCCGTTATGGACATGCCCAAGAGCCCAGTAGTCGTATCCCTTGGCGATTAGTTCCTCCAGACTGCACGGGGCGTAGTTTTCATGGCCCGTCGTGCCACCCAGCGCTGTGTGCAGAACGCCGATATTGAACATGCCAGGCACAGGATCGGGGTAGCCAGGCACAAGATTGTCGCTGACATCGCGCTGCCTGAAGCTCTGGCCGTGCAACGCGACCTTAAATTCATCGAGAACAAAGGTCTCAGCCCTGCGGGACGAGAAGGCATTCACATTGTCAGGGAGACTCAGGCGCTTTGTGATCTGACTTTCTGCATCGTGATTGCCATATAAAATGAATGCCCGGATTCCGGCCTTGGCGAGCCTGCCCATCTGGAGAGAAAAGAACAGGCCAGTATGAAAATCGCGCCAATCACCGTCATAAAGGTCGCCGGCTATGACGACAAATGCGACCTTCTCGTCAATCGCCTGTCCGATGAGATTGTCGAAGGCTTCGCGGGTCGCAGATCGAATTCGCTCGGCGGCTGACCCATCGTGTCGCGTCAGTCCAATAAGCGGGCTGTCGATATGAACGTCTGCGGTGTGGATAAAGCGGAAAGATGTCACTCTCCCCCCAATCGTCTATCGTACGCGCCTACCGCGGCCTTTCTTTCTGATCTGGTCCGCAGTGGGCCACATGCTGCAGTATTCAATTTCACCTTGAGATTTGAGTGAACCAATTCTACATCAACGATGATCGGCGCAACGCTATCATCGAGTAGCCGATGTTCAGATCTCTCGTTCGCCTAAAACGCACCGGCATAAACTCCAGATCCGGAAACCTACGACGAATGCTGAAAATAATCCCGGATGTGGCGGAACATTTCAGCTCAATTGAGAAGGCGCTCTCAAGACTCTGTTTCTTCCTGTGAGCCCGGAGTTTCCAACATCAAACTCCATTCGCGGAGTTTTTGCTGCAAGACAACCTTCGGGATCAGCCGTGTTTCATACTGAGCGACAAGCGCTGGCGAAATGTGGCGGCTCATGGCATATTCCACAACCTCATCGTCCTTGGTGCGGCAGAGCAGAACGCCAATGCTGGGGTTTTCATGCGGGCGCTTGCGATCCCGGTCAAGCGCTTCCAGATAGAAGGACAGCTTGCCAAGATGCTCGGGCTCAAAGCGCCCGGATTTCAATTCGAATGCGACCAGGCACTGCAGGTCGCGGTGGTAGAGGAGCAGATCGAGTTCAAAATCCTGGTTGCCCACCTGAACACGCACCTTCTCACCAACAAAAGCAAAGCCGTCGCCCAGCTCCATGAGGAACTTGCGTAGGTTGTGCAGCAGACCGGCCTGCAGCTCGGCCTCTTTGTGGCGTTCCGGCAGGTCGAGAAAATCAAGCAGGTAGCTGTCCTTGAAAATGCTGGTCGCATCCTGGGGCAAATCTCGCACCGCTGGCGCGAGTTTCTTGCTTGCCAGGGCGGTGCGCTCGAAGGCCGCCGTCTCGATCTGACGGGCCAGCTCTCGCTTGCTCCATCGCGCTTTCACAGCTGACTTCAGGTAGAATTCGCGCTCTTCCAGCCGCTTGCTTTGCCCGAGAATCAGCAGATTGTGCGTCCACGGCAAAACTCGCACCAGTAGTGCGAGTTTTGGGCTGTCGGCGTAAACCTCGTATAACTGCTTCATCCTCCACAGGTTAGAGGATGAGAAACCCTTCAGGTCCGGCGCCCGCGCCAGCAACCAGTCGGCCAGTTCTTTCACGATCCCCTTACCCCAGCCAGAGTCCGCCACTTTCTGCGACAGGTACGCGCCGACCGCCCAATAGGTATCGATGAGCGCAACGTTGACCGCCTTGTATGCCTTGGTGCGGCCTGCGCGGATTATGCCGAGAACCTCGGAGAACTCAGTGTTCTTATCGATCAGTTTTCCGCCCATTCGGCCAGTTCCTCCAGCAGGTCATGATGCTTGGGTAACGATTTTCAACAGTGTAAAGGACGACTTCCAAGAGTAGGCTTCAAATAACCAACACATTGATCCCAACTCAAGGAATTCGGGCAATGGCCCTTGCCCCGGAAGTAACCGATTCCAGCGTTCCGGCCGAGACACGCTGTCAAAGGTGTTTCTCAGGGCGATTCAAACCATCCAGACACTGCCGAAGGAAGTCAGAGTGCGCAAGCATGAGTTGAAGGACAGCCTAGCCGCGCTCATGGAATCCTTCGGCGTAACGGTGCGCGTCGTCAGCAAGCTCCCGGCCTCAGACGAAGCTCGATCCCATCTGCTCGACTTCCTTGGCGGAGGTTTTAGCGGCAGATAGAACCTGAGCGTCTCTCTATATGGAAACGGAAGCGACGCAGTTCACCAGATTGACAGCAACATGGATGACATACTTGTCGGTCTCTTCCGGAGACACCGATTGCAACCAGTCCTTACACATTGTTATGACCCAGGCAAACAATTCTTTCTCTGTGTGGTCATCGATAAATTGTAGGGCTGAACTCTTTCTGAGATTCCCGTCAGAAAAGGAATCGTAGAACTTGAGGATTGCCGTTGTGCGCGCCGACTGCCGCTCCAAGTCGTCCTCTGTAATCACCGGCCACGTCAAACCGGATTCTTTCATCGCCTGAAAACAGAGAAGCAGGGTATCGAGGGCGAGGCTGGTCTTTTTCGTCGGAACGCCCAGCGTGGACAGAACAAGGAATGAACCAAGCATGTTTGGCTGGCTGACGAAAATCTCGTCTGCGAGTTGAATCTTTTGTGCACTATCCATCTTCTGAACGGCGGCAATAGCGCGAAAAAGGGCATCTTGGGAAATGCGGCTCATCTCGGCTACGATTATCACTCATCTGAGCAATACGCATATCTTCGGAATCGTGCCGGGCAAGCGGCCGAAGCCGGATCGAACAGGTTAGTCT
>JBAWCO010000318.1:0-13233 GCA_049590315.1 Occallatibacter sp.
GACCAGAAGGTGAAGTCGGCGATGAACGACATCAACGCAGCGCAGCGGGAACAAGTGGCTGCCAATGCCCGCGGCGAGGCGGAAAAGATTCTGGTAGTGAAAAAGGCTGAGGCCGAAGCGGAGAGTAAGGCGCTGCAAGGACAAGGCATCGCGAATCAACGGAAGGCGATTATCGAAGGGCTACAGACGTCCGTAGAGCAATTCCAGAAGGCAGTTGAGGGGGCGACATCAAAAGAAGTAATGCAACTGGTGCTGGTCACGCAGTACTTCGATACGCTGAAGTCGATTGGCGAAAACGACAAGACGAGCACGCTGTTTCTGTCGCACTCGCCCGCCGCCGTGAAGGATGTTTCGGAACAGATTTTGCAGTCCATGCTGGTTGCGGAGAGAGCAAACTAATAACTCTGGGCGCAACACATAACTCATCTTGCCCGGCGACTTCAGGTCGCCGGCGAGATGACGAAGCGGCGCGACAAGACATCCCCTTGAAGTTGAAGCGAACTGACCCAATAGGGCAGCCCGAAGCGGTAATCTGGGTACGCAGAACGCATTGGCTCCGGCCGGTGCGGCGGAGCCTGCGATGAGATGATTCAGGCTCGTAAATTCTACAGCAACTGAATAGACCTCAGTAGCGAGTTAGGAAGCCATCTTGAGCAATTCCTGCTCAGCGCGAAGCCAATCCTGCTCCGCAAATCCATCAATGTAACCGCGTTGTGCCCAATATTGCTGCGCAAGCATTTCAATCTGCTCGCGCGAGGGCATAACCGGCGCTGGGGGTGCAGCGACTTTCTCTTTCTTTACCGCTGTTTTGCGGGGTTTCGCAGGTGCTTTTGCCTTCTTGACTGTATCTGCCATATAAAGTCTCCTTCTCTCGTAGGATTCGCCGTCAACAAGCGGGGCATCAGCTATAGGATACAAAAACTCGCGACTTAGTGCGACACTTAATTGCAAATTCCCGTACCTAATTACTCAATATGCGATATCGGTAGCGATCGCACAATGGCATCCAGGTTCTTTGTTTCAGGATTGCTTGGCGGTCGCAGTGGTAGCCAGGGTTCCACCGAGGCCCATAGTTTCGATGGCAGAGGATGGCACCAGGACCATAGCGCCCTTCTCGCGGATGGCCTCGTAGAGCATGTTCATACCGCGCAGGTGCAATGCTCCGGGGTTGTCGGCATAAACGCGCGAGGCTTGCGCGAATTGGTCGGAAACCTGTACTTCTGCTTCGCCGAGAATGACACGAGCCTGGCGCTCGCGCTCGGCCTGCGCCTGTTGCGACATGGCATTCTCAAGCGCCTGTGGAATGCGCACATCGCGAATCTCGACGGACTGCACGGTGATACCCCAAGGGGTGGTCTTCTCGTCGAGGATCCGTTGCAGTTCGTGCCCCATAGTCTCGCGCTCGGTGATCATCTGCGCCAGCTGATGGCGTCCGATGGACTCGCGCAGGGCGGTTTGCGAACTGAGGGTAATGGCTTCCTTGAAATCCTCGACTTCCAGGATGGATTTCTCGGCGTTCCAAACCAGCCAGAAGATGATCGCGTCGACATTCACCGGCACCGTGTCGCGGGTCAGCGTAGATTCGGCACTAACCGTGGTAACGCGGACACGTTGATCTACGTAGCGGCTGAGGGTCTCTACGACGGGAATGATCAGGAACAGGCCCGGCCCGCGCAGACCGCGATAACGCCCGAAGCGCAGCACGGCGACCTTCTCCCACTGATCGACCACCACAATGGCAAAGAGAAAGTAGAGACCGACAAGCGAACCGGCCAATGCAATGAGCGGCATATTGGTAAGCCGGCCAACCACCAAACTGAGAACGACGCATAGCAGAAGCGCAGCGACGCCGACACTATTGAATTCCTTATGCAGATTCACGTTTTCCTCCTTACAGATTCACCAATTTCGCCTGGAGTCTTAATCGGGTTCGAGTTCGCGCAATGCTTTCATCAACTGCTTGAGGGTGAAACCTGCAGCCCCGGCCCGCGAGACAAACTCACTGGCCAACTGCGCTAGGATGCGGTCGCGCTCGTCCTTGGAATACTCGACTTTGCGGTCAGAGATGAACGTGCCGGTGCCATGCTCAGTGTCGAGAAGGCCGCGAATTTCCATCTCGCGATAAGCGCGCGATACAGTGTTGGGATTGATGGCGAGGTCAACGGCTACCCGGCGCACGGTGGGAAGCTGGACCCCAACGGAGAGCGCGCCCGAGGCCATGGCCGTCTGCACCTGGTCGATGAGCTGACGATAGACAGGGACGCCGCTGTGCGAGTCGAGACGGAAAGCAAAATCCTCGACCCCGATGGGTTCGCGATCTTTACCGTTCCTCTTCATGAGTACAATAATGTGCTAATTGACTAGTACAATGCAAGAGGAATTTTACGGAACACTCAAGTTGCCGTTTTGTGGGTGGAGGGGCCTTTCGCGTGCGGGCAAGATACGGTCAAGGGTCTGTGACTTGAATCACCTTGCCCTCACCGCGGCGAGCATGTTTGACTTGGGTCCGAAGGCGGGTAGACGAGATGGTCATGATTCTGGCACTGAACTGGAGAACTAACTCCCGAGCAACTTCGTTCGATGGGACCGGAGTGACCGCGGTCCGCTCATCGAAGATCACTGTTGCGCTGGTTGTTCTGTTTCTATACGCCACACTGCATTGTCTGAGCGCACAAACACCGGCAACGCCCGTTCCGGCTCAAGGCGCACCGACATGGGCGCAGCCAGGATCCGCCACACATACCCAAGTTGCGCCTCCCGCGGAGTTCCACCGGCCCAGCAAGAACTTCGATACGCCAATTGGTGTGTTTCAGGGACAGTCTGACATCGGCGATCCGCTTGTGCCGGGGAGCGCCAGTTTCAATGCGACTCTTCGGAGATACACCATCAATTCGGCGGGCTACAACATTTGGTATACGCGCGACGAATTCCGCTATCTCTGGAAGAAAATGTCTGGCGACGTCTCCCTGGCGGCCGACGTTGCCTTTCCCGACCCCAACGGCTATGGTGACCGCAAGGCGGTGCTCATCATTCGCCAGGACCTTGACGACGATTCGAAGGAGGCTATCGTCGCGCTGCATGGTGCGGGGATGATCCACCTGGCGCAGCGTGCCGAAAAGGGCGTCCGTGTCAAAGATATGGAGTATCGCATCGGGGGACGCGGCAGGCCGGGCGCAGAAGGCCCCGACAGCCTGGTGAACCTGATGGCCAAGCGTATCGGCATTGAAAAGCGCGGCGACTCATTTTCCCTTTACGTCAGCTTAGAGGGCGAGCCCATGCACCAGTTTGGGCCGCCTATCCAACTGCATCTTGAGGGGCCTTTTTACGTGGGGATCGGGTTTTGCTCGCATCTTCCCGACAAGTCGGATACGGCTGTCCTCTCAAACACGGTGCTAGAGAATTCGGCTGGCATGGTGCATTAACACGCGAAACTGAGCGTGGCCGATCCGGGGTGTCCCCTGATCTACTTGGACGCCGCTCTCTGTTGCGGCCGGAAGAAGGCCGAGGTAGTGACCCAGAACATGAAAAGCGTGGTGAGGATTGCGTATTCCAGGAGTCTTCTCATTCTGTGTTTCCTTTCATCAACGTTGGAGCCTTCGGGGGGAGGGCCATTTTTGTGTTAGAAAGAAATCCGGCCAGGATGCCAGGCATCCCGGGTCTCTTCGACCCATAAGGTGGCCACAGAAAGTAAAACGTGACACGCCGCAGCTTTCCTTTTGTTAAAACCAATGCGGGTTGCCGTCAGAAGGGCGGGCGTGATTGACTTGGGTCCGAAGGCGGGTGGATGAGATGGGCTATATTCTTGCACTTGACCAGGGAACAACGAGCTCGCGGGCAATTCTGTTTGACGAGGCGGGAGCGATTGTTGCGGTTGCACAGCATGAGTTCGAGCAGTTCTACCCGCAGGCAGGCTGGGTGGAACACGATCCTATGGAAATTCTGACAAGCCAACTGTCGTGCGCGGTGGAAGCGTTGGGACGTGCCGGGGCGCGTCCTCGGGATGTGGCGGCGATCGGAATTACGAACCAGCGCGAGACGGTGGTTGTGTGGGAGCGGGAGACCGGGAAGGCGATTCATCCGGCGATTGTGTGGCAGGATCGGCGAACGGCATCGTGGTGCTCGGAGTTGAAGGCGAGTGGCGTTGGGGATGGAGTTTCCGCGAAGACCGGGCTGGTGCTGGATCCGTATTTTTCGGCCACCAAGGTGGCATGGATTTTGGATAACGTGTCGGGAGCGCGAGCGCGGGCGGAGCGCGGGGAACTGGCTTTTGGTACGGTAGATAGCTGGCTGATCTGGCACCTGACGAGCGGGCAGAAGCATGTTACAGACGTGACGAATGCTTCGCGGACGCTGCTCTTCAACATTGTGAAAGGCGAGTGGGATAAGGAACTGCTGGGGATATTCGGTGTCCCGGAGAGCCTGTTGCCCGAAGTCGTCTGGTCGAGCGAGCGTGTGGGCGAAGTGACGACCACGCTGGGATTGGGCGGCGTAGCGATTGCCGGGATCGCAGGAGACCAGCAGGCCGCGCTGTTTGGGCAACTTTGCTGGAGCGCCGGCGAGGCGAAGAATACCTATGGGACAGGGTGTTTTCTTCTGCAGAATGTGGGTCGGGAGTTCGTGCGGTCAAAGCACAGGCTGATCACCACCGTGGCTGCCAGCGCGGAGAAGCGGCTGGAGTACGCGCTGGAGGGGAGCATTTTTATCGGCGGGGCGGTGGTGCAGTGGCTCCGGGATAATCTGCGGCTGATTGGCTCATCGGCAGAGGTGGAAGCGTTGGCCGCATCTGTGCCTGATGCGGGTGGGGTGGTGTTCGTGCCGGCGTTTGTGGGACTGGGTGCGCCGCACTGGGATGCCCATGCCAGTGGGATGCTGATTGGCCTGCGGAGGGATACGAAGCCGGGACACATTGCGCGGGCGGCGCTCGAAAGCATTGCATTCCAGGTTGCGGATGTGCTTGAAGCGGTGCACAGCGAAACCGGAACACCCCTGGCGGCTCTAAGAGTGGATGGGGGAGCGGCCGTGAACGATTTGCTGATGCAGTTCCAGGCGGATGTGCTGGGCGTGCCGGTAGTACGACCGCAGGTGACCGAGACGACGGCGCTCGGAGCGGCGTACTTGGCGGGATTGGCAACGGGATTCTGGGCGGGACCGGAGGAGTTGAGGGCAAAGCGACAAGGTGACGTCCGATTTGAGCCGGGGATGGACGCGGGCGAAAGGGCCCTCCGGCGTGGGGTGTGGAAGAAGGCTGTGGAGCGGACTAAGAATTGGACGGAATGAACGGGAGTGTCTGATGCGACGGGACGAAATGGTGCGCAGGGTGCGGGCGCGGGCCGAGCCCTGGGACATTGCGGTAATTGGAGGCGGTGCGACGGGGGTGGGCGTGGCCGTGGATGCGGCGGCGCGCGGTCTGGACGTGGTGCTGGTGGAGGCGCATGACTTCGGGAAAGGGACCAGCAGCCGGAGTACAAAACTGGTACACGGAGGAGTGCGGTATCTGGAACAGGGAAATGTTCCGCTGGTGATGTCCGCGCTGAAGGAGCGGGGACTACTGCGGCAGAATGCGCCGCACCTGGTGCACGACCTGGCGTTTGTGGTGCCGAATTACTCGTGGTGGGAGGCGCCGTTCTACGGGATCGGGCTGAAGCTGTATGACCTGCTGGCGGGCAAGTACGGATTTGGCGCTTCGAAGCTGTTGTCAAAGGAAGAGACATTGGAGCGGCTGCCGGGATTGGAACCCGAGGGCCTTACGGGCGGGGTGGTTTATTTTGACGGGCAGTTCGACGATTCACGGCTTTTGATCCACCTGGCGATGACGGCGGCGGACCATGGAGGAACGCTGGTGAATTATTGTCCGGCGACGGGCCTGCTGCGCGATTCGGACGGGTATGTGAATGGGCTGACGGTGCGGGATGCCGAGACGAGCGAAGAACTGAAGATTGCAGCGCGTATGGTAGTGAATGCGACCGGGGTGTTTACCGACTCGGTGAGGCGAATGGCAGATCCGGAGGCCGAGCAACTGGTGGTGACGAGCCAGGGAATTCATTTGGTGTTTGACCGGTCGTTCCTTAAGGGAGACACGGCGCTGATGGTGCCCCGGACCAGCGACGGACGAGTGCTGTTCGTGATTCCGTGGCATGGGCACGCGGTGGCGGGCACCACCGATACACCCGTCGATGAGCCAAGCTTGGAGCCGAGGGCACTGGAAGAGGAAATCAACTTTGTGCTGGAGACGGCGGGCCGTTACTTGAGCAGGCCGCCGGGGCGCGAGGATGTGCTGGCGGTCTATGTGGGTTTGCGGCCGCTGGTGAAAGGCGATGGGAAGACTTCCGCGCTGTCACGAGACCATGTGATTCACGTGGACACGTCGGGACTGTTGACAATTACCGGGGGCAAGTGGACGACCTATCGGCACATGGCAGAGGACTGTGTGGACCACGCGATTACGCTCGGTAAGCTGGCAGATATGGAATGCGTGACGAAGAATCTGAAGATTCACGGCTACGCCAAGGACTCGGAAGCGCTGGGCGATCTTGAGGTCTATGGCGCGGATGCGGAGGCCGTGCAGGAGCTTGCGCACGAACCGGAGCTTGATGCACAACTGCATCCGGAGTTGCCGTATATTGCGGCCGAGGTGGTTTGGGCAGGGCGAGAAGAGATGGCGCGGACGGTGGAAGATGTGCTGGCGCGGAGGATGCGGGCGCTCTTTTTGAACGCGAAGGCGGCGATGGCAATGGCGGAGCCGGTGGCGCGGCTTCTCGCTGGCGAGCTGGGGCGTGATTCGGCGTGGGCCGAGTCGCAGGTGAAGGAGTTTTGTCAGTTGGCGGAGCAATATAGGGTGGTTTGAAGGATCGTTCCTACTTTTTTTACATCCAAGAGTCACGATGCGGGGCACCGGGCATCTATGAAAAGGGATTGGCGAAGAGTTGAGTTCATTGGAGGTTGAGATGGCGACGAAATGTACGCACGTTGCAGAGCATATGAAGAAGGTGAAGCCGCAATCCAAGGGGTGCGAGGAGTGCTTGAAGAGCGGCGATACCTGGGTGCATCTGCGCATGTGCCTGGAGTGCGGCCACGTGGGCTGCTGTGACTCGTCGCCGAACCGCCACGCGCGAGCGCACTTCACCGCGACGCAGCATCCACTGATTCAGTCCGCCGAGCGAGGGGAGAACTGGAAGTGGTGCTACATCGATGAGATTTATTTGTAGTTGGCCGCCAACCCGCAACTCCCTGGACCCGTCGCTAAGCTAACTCCACTTCGATCTTCTTGGATTCGGGGTCGAGCTTTGTGATCTTGAAGGTGCGAATTTGGCCTTCGGCTAATGGCTCGGGCTTGGCGGCTTCCGCAGGGGCGTTGCCCTGCCAGCGGGCCTTCAGCATCGAGGACAAGCTGGATAAATCAGCTTTGGGCTCGGGCTTTGATGCATGTGCTGCTTGCGTCTGTGCGGCTGCTGACGCGGTGATGCGGCAGGTGGCCCGGATGCCTTCGCCTAGCTCGACTGTGATTTGTGTTGGCGAATGCTCGATGACGCGGCCGGAGACGGTGTCGCCGGGTTTGTGCTCGGCAATGTACTCGTCAATGCTGGTGGGGACGAGCTGCTTCATGCTGAGCTTGATCTGGCGCTTCTCAGGGTCGACGGCGAGAACTTGGGCCTGGACGATTTGGCCGGCGCGGAGAACATCAGACGGGTGGTTGACGCGCTTGGCCGCGCTGATTTCGCTGACATGCACCAGGCCTTCAATGCCATCGGCGATCTGAACGAAGGCGCCAAAGTTCATCAGCTTTGTCACCGGGCCTTCAACCTGCGAGCCGATCGGGAATTTGCGCGGGGCTTCGGTCCACGGGTCGGCGAGCGTCTGCTTCAAGCCAAGGGCGATGCGGCGCTCTTCCGGCTTGACTGACAGGATCACTGCGTCGACAGTGTCACCCTGCTTGAGGATGTCGCTAGGGTGACGCACTTTCTTGTTCCAGGCCATCTCCGAGATGTGAATCAGACCTTCGAGGCCGGGTTCGATCTCAACGAAAACACCAAAGTCCATTAGCCGCGTGACCGTACCGGTGACCCGTTGGCCGGGAAGCAGCCGCGCGGGAGCGATGGTCCAAGGTTCCGGCTGGAGCTGCTTCAAGCCCAGGGAGATTTTCTTGGTTTCCGGGTCGATCTTGAGGATCTTGACCTGGAGTTCCTGGCCGACGGTGAGGACGTCTTCGGGCTTATTGACGCGGCTGAGCGCGATGTCGCTGATGTGGAGCAGGCCGTCGATTCCCCCGAGGTCTATGAACGCGCCGTAGGGCATGAGCGTGCGGACCGTGCCGGTGACGATGTCGCCCTCTTTGAGCGCAGCCTGCATGGCGCTCTGGTTGGCCTGAGTCAGGGCGCGGGCCTGTTCTTCAAGAACGACGCGACGATCGACAACGACGTCTTCATCGGTGACATCGAGCTTGGTGATGCGGCAGGTGATTTCAGTGCCGACCAGCTTTTCGAGTTCGACGGTGTCGCGCGTGCCGCTGCGTGAGGCGGGCATGAAGGCGCGCACACCCACGTCTACACGCAGGCCGCCTTTGACCACTTCGGTGACGGTACCGACAATAGCGAGTTTCTCCGCGAAAGCGGCTTCAAGTGCGGACCAGTCGCGGGGCTGGGCGACTTTGAAGCGGGAAAGCTCGTAGTAACCTTCTTCGTTGCGGCCGGTGACGGACACGGGAAAGGTGTCGCCTGGCTTAACGGAATCCCCGTTTAGCGGGAAGGCGGAGCGTGGAAGGACGCCTTCGGTCTTGTAGCCGATGTCGAGAAAGATCTGGTCGGCAGAGACGGAGACGACGGTCCCCTCCAACTGGCGTGCGCCCGGCGCGGCCTTGTGGGTGTGAGACTTCTCGAAGGCGGAGAGGAGATCGGCGAAAGACTCTTCGGAGTCGGGAATAGACGTTGACTGGGATTCGAGGTTGTCGTTGTCGGTCATGGTGGGAGCCTTATTCATTCTCCCATGATTGAGCGGGGAGCGTTATGCATGCTTATGGGAAGTCAGTGACTTTGGGCGTGACGCGGGGCTTGGTGGACGTAGGTCCACCGGTGTTGTTGATGACGTTCGAGATTTCGCCGAGGTTGTCGAGGGCGATGGAGATCATGTGATGGAATTTGACGCCGGGTGCGGTTGGCACTTCAATGGCGCGGGTGAGAACGACGTTGGGATGACGGAAGACGGAGTAGACGCCCAGTCCCCATGCTTCGTGAGTGTTGACTGAATCTGCTACCTTGTAGGAGGCCCAGCCGTTTGTACGCACGCCGTTCGAATCCAACCCGCTGGTGTAGCTCTGCTGGTCCGGAGGGTCGTACGGGATCTCCGATTGATAGAAATAAGTGCGGCCGGCGTTGCCGTTCCACATAACCTGATATTGCTGATGATGTTCAACGAAAAGTCCGTAGGCGGTGACGTTGTTGCCGTTGACGACGAGGCCGTTTGCGCTGGGATTGGTGGTCCATCCGGCGCCAGCGCCGTGATCGGCGCGCCAGATCCAGGTGTGGTCGATGATGGTGTCGTTGGAATTGATTTCGAGATCCACGACGGCGCGGGCCGGACCGGTGCCCCCAACGCGGAAGAAGATATCGTGAAGCGAGATGGGGTCCTTGACGTGGCCGGCTTTGCTGCTTTCGGGACCAATTTGAACCAGAACCGAAGAACTCACCGGGCCGGCGTCGAGGAGCAGGCCAGCGAGGATGATGCCATCCGCGTCGGTGGTGGTGATAGCGGCGGTTCCGTTGATGGGACGGAGAGTGGCGAAACCGATGCCCATGACGACTGTGTTGGGGCGGATGACTCGGATGGGTTCGGTCAGATCGTAAATTCCAGGCGTGAAGAGGAGATTCTTGCCGGCAGCTAGCTGTGCGTTGATGGTGGCGGCCGTGTCCTGGCCTGCGTGTGCGATATAAAACTTGTCGAGCGGAATGGACTTGCCGGGTGTGGAGCCGCTGCGCCATGTGATTCCGGCGCCGTTAGCGACGAGCTGAGGGATGCGGATAGAGTAATTGCCGTGTGCGTCGACTTCGAGGAATGGCTTTTCGCGGATGATGGGCGTCTGGACGATTTTGGTGTAGGGCGGAGTAGGCCATTCGCCTGCTGGCGAGTTGCGAATGCCCACGAAGACCATATTCCAGTTGGCGCCGGTCCAGGAACCCCACTCGCTGTTGCGGGAGATCCACTGCTGCTGCGTGCCGGAGCCGACGTTGCCATCGATAAGGGAGTCGGAGATCCAACCGCCACTGGCCCAGCCGCGGTTCTGATGCAGGACGAGATCGCCGAGAATGTGCATACGGCGAAAAGGGACGGCCTGCGAAACGGCCCACTGCATAGTTCCATTGACTGGTCCGCCGGTGGGGGTGACGGAGAAGCCTTCCGCGGCGCGCCAAAAGGTGCAGGTGGCGTTGTTGCGGGGCAGGCTGGCGTCGGCGTGGACATTGCCGGTGATGTGGACGGAGTCAGGTGTGGCGCCGAGGCCGATGACTTCTGTATAGAAGCCGATGGGGACATCGACCTTGTACTCCCCTGGAAGAAAGAAGAAGGCGTTACGCTGCGAGCCGAATTCGCTGTGCTGCTGAGTGGCGTAGACCTTGTCGATCTGCTCCTGGATGGCGGCCACGGGCATGGATGGATTGAAGATGAGCACGTTGGGACCGAAATCGGGCTTGGCCGGAGCGGCGGTGGCGAGGATGGAGGAAAACGCAAACAGTGATAGAAGTAGGGTTAGAGTTAAGGCTGGAGCGCGAAGTCCCTCGACGCGTGCGTAGCAATTCATGGAGTGTTTGACCGTCTACTCACCGAGAATCTTATGGTATCGACCTTCGAGACAGATTGACCCCCGCCCCACACAGCTACGCAATACCAGTTTCGAGATAGCATTCATCGAAGATTGTCAGGTGAGGTGCAGATTCTAGCGGGACGGATCAATTTCGGAGGATACTGTTGCTCGCAGTGCCGAGCTGATTTCCTGATTGCTCATTATGGAAGCGATTTTGTCTTTCATGTAGCGTAAGGAAACGTCATGATGCTCGCGGTCATATGAATCGATACAATCCAAGGCCAGCACCACCGGCCAGTCGCGTTGATACGCGTCAATTGCAGTGGTGCGGATGCAAGCGTGGGTGTTAATTCCGGCTAAGATAATCGCGTCGGGTCCGATCTGGCAGAGGATTTGCTCAAGATCCGTTCCAAAAAACGCGCTGTACCGCTTCTTAACAAGGACGAGATCCGAGGGATCGAGGACAAGTTCAGGTAAGATCTGACATCCCGCGGTTCCCTTGATCACTTTACGTATCTGTTTGGCTCTCATCTCGGGGAAAGCATCTCGCAGATCAGGTTCGAACTCCTGCCGAATCCAAATCACGGGAAGAGACAAGCTGCGCATGGTGCCGGCCAGGGCGTTGATTGCTCGAACCAGGCATTCTCTGCGGGCGGGGTCCCAGCCTGAGAGAAAATCGTTCAGCATATCAATGACGATCAAGACTGGCCTTTTCATCAAGAGCAGACTATCAAACCATCCGCTGCGTTTGAACGATCACAACCCCGCCACAACGGATCAGAGGGTCCTCCGTTCGATTTCATGGTTGGTAGACACTGGGTGGTGTGCGGCGAGAGAATTGCGGACGCGCGGGGAGAACACTTTGAAACTACCTTCCATGACACGGCGGGATTTTGTGCGTCTGGGAGCAGGCGCGGTTGCGACGGGTGCGGCAGTGAATGCTACGCTGCTGGAGCCGTCGACCAGCGCAGCTCAGACCGTGAGCAGTGGTGCAAGTACGCAAGGGCGCACGATCCGCTTTGTGTCGATCGGGACGGGGATACGCGGATGTGATTTGTTACGGGCGGCGCGGCAGGTGCCGAATGGAATCTGCGTGGGTTCGGCGGACCTCTACACCATGCACCAGCAGGCCGGCAAAGAGGCGTATGGAGCGGATTTTGTTACGGGGCGGGATTATCGTGCATTGCTCGACCGGAAGGACGTGGACGCGGTGATTCTGGCTGTGCCTGACCATCAGCACCGGCGGGTAGTGCTGGATTGCGTGGCGGCGGGCAAGGATGTGTACTGCGAAAAGCCGATGAGCCACAATGTTGCGGACGGGCTTGCGATGGTGGAAGCTGTGGCGGCGGGAAAGCGGATCTTCCAGGCTGGCAGCCAGCGTGTGAGCAATGTCGTCTACAAAAAGGCAGCGGAGATTTACAAATCGGGGCGGCTGGGCGAGGTGCACCTGATTGAAGGCCACTCAGATCGCAATTCGCCATCAGGGGCGTGGGTATATCCGATTCCGCACGACGCAAGCCCGGAGACGATTGATTGGGAGACGTTCTTGCACGACGCGCCACAGAGGTCGTTCGACGCGGTCCGGTTCTTCCGCTGGCGGTGCTTCAACGACTACGGCGAGGGTGTGGCCGGGGATCTGTTTGTGCATTTGCTCTCGGGCATCCAATGCGTCAGCGGCATCAATGCGGTTCCCACCCGGGCTTATTCGACAGGGAGTCTGACGCACTTCAAGGACGGGCGCGATTTTCCGGATCTGCTGGCCACACTGTATGACTACCCAGGCGTGACGGTGAATGTGCATTGCAACCAGAACAATTCGGCTGGCGAGCCGATCATTTTTTACGGCTCAGAGGCCACGATGGTCATCAACGGCAATTCGCTGACCGTGACTCCACAGGACACCGCACCGCAGCCCGAGGGTTACAGTTTGAACGGGTGGACAGCGGCGGCGAAGCAACAGTATCTGGATGAGTGGCACAAGGCGCATCCCGAGCCGGGACAAAAGCCGGGGCCGGCGGAGAGCTACGCGGCGCCGGCGGGTTACAACGACACCGCCGACCACATCGCGAATTTCTTCCACGCAATCGAGACGCGGGAGCATGTGGTGGAGGACGAAGTTTTTGGTAACAATGCGGCCATCGCATGCCATATGGCCAATCACTCGTACTTCGAGCGCACCGTGGCCAGGTGGGACGAGGCGACGAAGACGATCAAAGGGTAATTAGCAGACTTTTACAGGGAGATTTCATCGATGAGTATTGCTTCACGGAGGAGTTTCTTGAAGGCTTCGGGTGCGGCTGCGGCCGTTGCTTGTGTGGGCGCCGAGCGGCTGAGTGGCGCGCCGCTCAAGCTTCCGATTGGGCTGCAGCTTTACAGCGTGCGCGAACTGCTGCCCAAGGATTTTGCAGGAACGCTGGCCAAAGTGAAGGCGGACGGATACACGG
>JBAWCO010000319.1:0-9012 GCA_049590315.1 Occallatibacter sp.
GGTTTTAACGGCTCTTGCGGTTGCGGTATCGCGGCTTAAACCAGCGGCGCCCACCGTAGACGGCTCGACAGTGTGGCCGGACACGGTGAAGCGAGGGAACATAATCCGGCAGGTGCGCGGCTCCACCGGCAGCCTTGTGCCGCGCGAGGACTCCATCGAGCTCATTCCCGCGCAAACGGACGCGACGGTCGTACGCATTCGCGTATTGCCCGGCACCAAGGTCACTCCGGATACCGTGCTGATGGACCTGGACGATCCTCAGCTTCAGCAGCTGCTTCTCACGGCGCAGCTCGGCCTGAAGCAGGCGCAGGCCGACTACAAAAGCCTTCAGGCAACGCTTCAAAGCACGCTCATGGACAAGAAGACCGCCGCCGCGCAAGTGAATGCCTCCTACACGCAGGATCAATTGCAGGCGCAGACTGATGAAGCTCTCTACAAGCTGGGCGTCGTTTCCGGCATCGTCTCGCATGCGTCGAAGAACACTGCCGACCAGTTGACGATACAAAAAACACTCTCCGAGCAGCAGCTCGACGTAAACCAGAAGGCCATCGAGGTCCAACTTGCTTCTGCGCAGACTAAGATCGACCAGGCAAAAGCGCTGCTGGATCTCTATCAGAAACAATCGGACGCGCTGCATGTGCGAGCTGGAATCTCCGGCGTGCTTTCTCCTCTGGCCACACCGGTGCAGGTGGGCCAGCACGTCACCGCGGGAACCTCCGTTGCTGAAGTGATCCAGCAAGACAAGCTCAAAGCAGCTTTGCAAATTGCTGAGACGCAGGCTCGCGATATACAGATTGACCAGCCCGCCTCAATCGACACGCACAACGGCATCATTCCCGGCCACGTCATTCGAATCGATCCTTCCGTCGTGAACGGAACGCGCACCGTTGACGTATCACTGGATGGGCCGCTGCCCTCAGGAGCGGTTCCGCAGTTGAGCGTTGACGGCACCATCGATTTGGAACATCTGAATGATGTGCTCTACGTTGGCCGTCCGGCGCTTGGGAATGAGAATTCCACGTTGAGTCTTTTCAAGGTGGACCCGGATGGCAAGGGAGCCGTGCGCGTGCCGGTCAAGGTCGGCCGCGCTTCGGTCAATAGCATTGTGGTGCTGGAAGGATTGAAGGAAGGCGATACTGTGATCCTTTCGGACATGTCGAGAGAAGATACAGTGGACCGTATCCGGCTGGATCCAGCAGTAGTCGCGCACTAAATGCGGGTTTTGTACAAGCTACTCCGTAGCAAAGATGAATCGGGTGGCAGGCGAGCGGGGAACTCGTTTCTCGACTCTGACGACTGATAACTGACAACTGACAAAGAGGGGGACACGATGGCATCGAACGATAACCTCATTGAAATTGAAGATCTCACCAAGGTTTTCTACACCGACGAAGTGGAGACGCACGCGCTCTCCGGAGTTCACCTCACCATCGCGCGCGGGGAGTATGTAGCCATGTCCGGCCCGTCGGGCTGCGGTAAATCAACGCTGCTTTCCATTTTGGGACTGCTTGATACGCCGACCGGCGGCAAATACCTTCTCAATAACAAGCCGGTCGAGAGTCTCAGCTTCGGCGACCGCTCGCGCATCCGCAATCAGGAAATCGGCTTCATCTTCCAGAGCTTCAACCTTATCGGCGATCTCACCGTGGAAGAGAATGTGGAGCTGCCATTGACTTATCGCGCAGGCATGCCCTCCCCAGAGCGCAAGAAGCGCGTCAAGGATGCTCTTGAGCGCGTTAACATGGCCCACCGCATGAAGCATTATCCGGCTCAGCTTTCTGGCGGTCAACAGCAGCGCGTGGCCGTGGCGCGCGCGTTGGCGGGTTCACCTTCTGTCCTTCTTGCTGACGAGCCTACTGGCAACTTGGATTCGAAGAATGGTGAAGCCGTGATGCATCTGCTCGCCGATCTTCATCGTGAAGGCTCGACGATCTGCATGGTCACGCACGACCCACGATTCGCCAAGCACGCACAGCGCGAAGTGCACCTGTTTGACGGGAAGGTGGTCTCGGAAGACGAGCTCAAAAAGCTCACCGAAGAAGTGGAGGCGTAATCATGTTGTTCCGCAACCTGCTTCAGGACATGCGCTATGCGCTGCGGCAGTTGCGGCGCTCTCCCGGGTTCGCTTGCACCGTGGTTGTTACGCTTGCACTCAGTGTCGGCGTGGCCACCGCGGTCTTCTGCGTCATTGACGCGGTGATTCTGCGTCCGCTTCCTTTTGCGAGCCCGGACAAGATCGTCTCGATTCAGGCGACAGCCGGGGCCGGGTATACGCAACCGTCCTCCTGGGCAAGCTACCTCGACATGCGCTCGCAGGTGCGCACTTTCGCAGCTGTTGCCGGCTACAGCGACTACAGGAAGATCACAATCGACGCCCCTACAGAGGGGCCCACTGCCATCGATTGCGTGCGATCTACCGACAATTTCTTCCAGGTTTTCGGCGTGGAGCCGCTGTTGGGGCGTACCTATCTGCCCGGCGAACAGCAAGATGGTAAAAACGAGATCGCTGTTCTCAGTTATGACGCGTGGCAGCGCTATTTCAATGGCGACCGCTCCGTTCTCGGCAAGCCGGTCAAGCTCGACGGCCGTGCTTTCACCGTTGTCGGCGTTATGCCTGCGGGATTCCGCTATCCGCTCAACATGCACGGCGCAGTTTACATTCCGCGCCTGCTCGACCAGAGCTGGATGAACAACCGCGGCGCACATTGGTTGCGCACGGTGGGACGCGTGAAAAATGGCGCGACAGTCGATCAAGCCCAGGCTGATCTGAAGCATGTCTTCAGCGATATTGGCAAGGCCTATCCAGATACCGACGGTGGCCGCGTGGTGAAAGCTGTGCCGCTGGCGGAGAGCGTCGCCGGCAAGACCAAGGGACCGCTCTGGACCCTGCTTGGCGCCGTCTTGGCTGTTTTGGCGATCGGATGCGTGAACATCGCGGGACTGCTTCTAACGCGCGGCGTTCAGCGTGAGCGTGAAATGGCAATGCGCGTTGCCATCGGCGCCGGCCGGGCGCGTTTGCTCGGCCAGATGTTCAATGAGGGGTTGTTTCTCGCATTGTTTGGCGCCGCCGGCGGCGTGTTGCTATCCTCGATTCTGCTGCAGCTCATGCGCGCTTTTCTCATCAAGGCACTGGCCCGCGGCTCTGACATTCAGATGAACTGGATTGTGCTAACCGCTGCTGTTTCCGTTGCAGTGGTCGCCAGCCTCGCCGCATCGCTCTATCCCGCGTTACGCCTCTCTGGCATCGATCCAAACCGCGCCCTCAAGGCAGGCGGAAATGCCGGCACAGGGCGCGGTCAAGCGCGTCTTCGCTCCGGCTTCGTTATCACGCAGGTGGCTCTGACCCTCGTTCTGCTGGTTGTATCCGGTCTGCTGATGCGCGTGGTCACTCGCTACTTCAATACGGATCTAGGTTTCGATCCGGCCCACATCCTGTCGGTCAAAATCGGTCTCTCACCGGCACGGTATCAGGGCCGCAATATGGTCTTTGAGTTTTACCGGCCCGTGGAAGAGCGTATTGCCCATCTGCCCGGTGTGCAGGCGGCCGGGTTTATCAGTCTATTGCCGATTGAGAACTGGGGAAACAACAGCGACGTGCACATTGCGGGCCAGCCCCCGTATCCGAAGAACAAGGAAATGCTGGCTGAAACCCGCTTTATCAGCCCTGGCTATCTTGACGTGATGGGTATCGCGCTGCACAGCGGACGGAGGCTTTCGCCCGCGCTTGACCCCGCGGAGAACAAGGCCGGTACGGTCTTGGTTAACGATGCGTTCGTCCGCAAGTTTATCCCCGCCGGACTTGATCCTACGGCGCAGCGGTGTGACGACGGCCCGAAAGAAGAAGAGTGGACGCGCATCGTCGGCGTCACGGGCAATATTCGTCAGACAATCTATGAACCAACGCTGGCGGAACGCGATTGGCTCATGGACGAGATTCCAGCAAAAGATCAGCCGGACAGCCTTGCCGACATGACGTTACTCGTGCGCACCACAGGCGATCCAAAACAGGTGATCTCTGCTGTGCGCTCTGTCGTCCATGAAATTGATCCAACGGTGCCTTTCGATGAGCCGCGTACTATGACCGATGTCGTATCGGAAACGCTGGTCTTCGAGCGCATGGAAAGCTGGCCCTTCGGTATCTTCGCTTCGCTGGCCCTGGTGCTGGCGATGGTAGGCCTCTACGGCCTCGTCAATCATGAGGTCGAGCAAGCTACGCGCGATATCGGTGTTCGCATGGCCCTCGGTGCGAGCCGCAACCGAATTCTAGGCATGGTGCTTTCACGCGTCACGTGGATGCTGGCCACTGGGACCATAGTGGGTCTCGTTCTTACTGTCGCCGCGCGCAAGCTCATCGACATTGTCATCTACGTCGAACCGCAAAAGGAAGCCGGAGGTTTCTTCCTGCTGGCGTTGTTGCTGGTGGTCGCGGGTCTGGTTGCGGCGCTTATTCCGGCTGTCCGGGCTGCTTCTGTCGAGCCCATGCAGGCATTAAGAAGCGAGTAGCTGACCCTGCCAAGTCTGCCAACGGAGAACAAGCGCGATGAATGAATTGCTCCAGGATATCCGCTACACACTGCGCCAGTTGCGCAAGGCCCCGGGCTTTACGCTCACCGCAGTAATTACGCTGGCGCTTGGCATCGGGGCCAATACCGCCATCTTCACGCTAGTGCACGGTATCCTGCTCCGTTCTCTTCCGGTCACCAACCCAGCGCAGCTCTACCGCATCGGCGACAACGATGATTGCTGCGTTGAAGGAGGATTTCCGGGAGACGCTTCTGAGAGCGGCGACTTCACCATTTTCTCCACCGATCTCTATCAATACTTGCGCAACGCCACGCCGGAGTTCGAGCAGTTGGCCGCAGTTCAGGCCGGCCAGTGGACTTGGAGCGTGCGCCGTGGCAATGCCGCTGGAAAATCGCTCCACGGTGAATTCGTCTCCGGCAACTTCTTTTCGACACTGGGACTAGGGGCCTACATGGGCCGCGTCTTCTCCGACGCTGACGATACCCCCTCGTCGGCCCCTGCCACCGTGCTCAGTTACCAGGCATGGCAAGGTGAGTATGCCGCTGACCCTGCGATCATAGGCTCTACGATTTACATCCAGGCCCGGCCCTTCACAGTAATTGGCGTCGCGCCTCCAGGCTTCTTTGGAGATCGCGTATCGGACAACCCTCCAGACTTCTGGATGCCCATTCAAACTGAGCCCTACGTTCGGGGGGGCGGCTCCATCCTTCATCATGCGGAGTCCCACTGGCTCTACCCGTTAGGCAGGGTGCGTTCCGGAACCAACATCACCGCATTGCAATCCAAGCTTTCGGTCACGCTGCGTCAGTGGATCTACACGCGTCCGTCGCTGCTTGCCAATGGCGGCTCAACCATCGTTTACAAGATGCACGTGGTAATGACACCCGGTGGAGGGGGCATTCAGAATCTGCAGCAGGAGACAGGCACCGGCCTGAAGATGTTGATGATCCTCTCGTCGGTTGTTTTGCTCATCGCCTGCGCGAATATAGCCAACCTGCTTCTTGCGCGCAGTACCGCCCACCGCTCCGACATCGCGCTTCGCATGGCGCTTGGCGCGGGTCGCAGTCGCGTGATGCGCCAGATTCTCACCGAGAGCGTTGTGCTGAGCTGCATCGGTGGAATTGCCGGCCTCGCCGTCGCCTATGCCGGCACGCACACTATCCTCGCGCTCGCCTTTCCCGATGCGCGCAACATGCCCGTGGACGCCAATCCGTCGCTGCCCGTGCTCGGGTTTGCGTTTCTCATCTCGCTCCTTACGGGCATTCTCTTCGGTACGGGGCCCGCGTGGATGGCCTCTCACGCTCAGCCGTCCGAATCATTGCGAGGCGTCAACCGTACCACGCGGGACCGCTCGACACTGCCGCAGAAAACTCTTGTCATACTCCAGGCGGCGCTGTCGCTGGTCCTGCTGGCAGGCGCAATCCTCATGACCAAGTCTCTGAACAATCTGGAGAACCAGAAGTTCGGCATAGCCACCTCTGATCGCTACGTGCTTCACTTCGACCCAGCGGGGGCGGGTTACACCGCCAACCGACTCCCGGCTCTCAATCGCGAGATCGAGAATCGCTTTTCATTGCTGCCCGGCGTAGCAAGCGTGGGTCTGGGGATGTATAGCCCGCTTGAGGGCGATAACTGGGGGGAATGCGTTATCCAGCAGGGTCATCCCGCGCCGCGTCCTGGAGACAAGTGCGGTTCAAGTTGGGATCGCGTCAGCAATCACTTTCTGGACTCCATCGGCGTGCCCATTGTGCGCGGCCGCGGATTCACAGAGCAGGACACGGCCACGTCGCCGCAGGTCGTCCTAGTCAACCAGGCATTCGTCAAGCGATTCTTTCCGAATCAAGACCCGATCGGTCAGCACTTCGGCATCAATCTTCCGCAATACAACGGCAGTTGGGAGATTGTCGGCGTCTTCGCCGATTTCAAGTTGAACAATCCGCGCGAGGAAGTGCGCCCCGTCTATCTGCGCCCGATTACGCAGCCATATCTCGGCTACAAAGAGCCGATGATGATCTCTACAGAAACTCAATCCATGTTCATGAATGCGATGGTGCTCAACTTCAATCGTCCGCAGCAGAATGCGCAGTCGCTCATCCGGCAAACACTGGCTGGGATCGATCCCAATCTCACCGTCATGGATCTGCGCACGCTCGATGCTCAGGTAGCCGGGAACTTCAATCAGGAACGCCTGACCGCACAACTTTGCAGCCTCTTCGGGATCCTATCTCTCATCCTCGCTTCGGTGGGACTGTACGGCGTAATGTCGTACTTCGTAGCCCGCCGCACCAGTGAAATCGGCATCCGAATGGCCCTCGGTGCAACCAGATCAAGCGTTGTGGGTATGGTCATGCGCGGTGTCCTCTGGCAGATTCTGCTTGGTCTCGTCCTCGGCATTCCCGCTGCGCTCTATGCGGGCTATCTCATGAAGAGCCTGCTTTATGGCGTCGGAAGTTACGATCCATGGGCCCTGACCGGTGCGCCCTTCATGCTCGTACTTTGCGCCGCGGCGGCGGGCTTCATTCCCGCTCGCCGCGCAGCATCCATTGAACCCATGAAGGCTCTGCGCACTGAGTAACGCGCTATCGGGAGAACGCATATGAATACGCTGCTTCGGGATTTGCGATACGCACTCCGCCAGTTCCGCCGCGTGCCGGGTTTCACGCTCACGGCTGTGTTCACCTTGGCGCTGGGCATCGGCGCAAGTTCCGCCATTTTCTGTCTCATGGACGGTCTTTGGCTGCATCCCATGCAAGTTCCGCAGCCAGGCCAAATGGCGCGCATATTCGGCACAACGCCGCAGGATCAGGAAGGTGCTTTTTCTTACCCCGAGTACCAGGCGCTTGCTCAGCGAGTCACCGCATTTCAAGGTCCATCGGCGGGCCTCGTAGCTATGGGTGGCCGCGGCACTCTCATGGCGAATGCCGACGGCACATCTACGCTGCTGTTGAACTATGTTGTCTCAGACAATTTCTTCAGTGTGCTACGCGTTCAGCCGCTGCTGGGGCGGCTCTTTACCCCCCAGGATGCGGATCGCCTGCGGACTCACCCCGGCGTCGTGCTGGGCTATCGCTGCTGGCAGCGGACCTTTGCCGCCGACCCCCACATCGTCGGCCGTCAGATTCCTCTACGCCATGGCAAAGATACCATCAGCCAGGCGGATGTATGGGGTGTGCTACCGCCGTCTTTTCGTGATATCGACCCCAACAGCGACCGCGACATCTGGTTGCCTGCAGAATCTTGGGCTGCTCTTATTGGCCCCGCCGAGCTAACCTCACACCAGTTCCGCTGGTTAAATTTGGTGGGCCGCATCTCGCCCAATGCGACCATTGCCCAGGCCAATGATCAGGTCGCCACAGTAGCCGGAGCGTTAGCAGCCGCGGACCCAGCCAACAACAAGAACCGCGGCGCCCGTGCCGTCTCCGACTTCGCCTACCGCATGAGCCAGGCCGGAACCAGCGGCCTGGTGCTGTTTGCCATTGTTGGGTGCGTGGTTCTGCTGGCCACAGTCAACGTTGCCCATCTGCTCCTCGCGCGCGCGGTTACTCGCGGCCCCGAGGTCGCTCTACGCCTCTCGCTTGGCGCGCGCCGTTGGGTGGTCGCACGGCAGTTGCTCGTGGAGAATTTGCTGCTCAGTGTGCTTGGATTTGTTGCAGGCCTCGGCCTTGCTGCGGGCCTTGCCGCAGTGCTGCCACGGCTGATGATCACTGAGCCCGCCATGCTCAACGCATTCCCCTCCGCCGCCGATTTTCATCTCGATTGGCGCGTCCTCTTCTTCGCCGGTCTAGTCGCTCTGGTCACCACGCTTCTGCTCGCTCTCGTTCCTCTCGCGCAGGTTGCCCGGCCTCAACTTCTGCCCGTTCTTCAGTCAGGCTCTGCCATGCGCACCACAGGCCGCGCACCCGCCATTCGCCGCGCCGCCATCTGGCTGCAGATCGCCATTTCCTTTGCTTTGCTGGTCTCTACGGGTGCGCTGGTACGCAGCTTCCTGAATACCCGCACACAATCCATCGGACTCACTCGCAATCAGGTGCTTGTCGCTTTCACACAAGACCCCGATGCTCCCATGCGCGATGTCGTTCAGACGAATCTGCGTGCTCTGCCCGGTGTCCGCAATGTTGCCTATGGTATCCGCTCTCCGCTCATGCCTTCTGAAGGTGGTATCGCAGTTAAAGTCTTGCTACCCAACCATCCCGAGCTACGCGATCCCATCGAAATCAAATTCAACGCGGTTAGCCCAGGCTTCATGGACGTAACGGGCACGCGTATCGTCCGCGGCCGCGACTTCGCTGATGCCGACAATGCTGATGGGCCAGTGGCCGTGCTCGTCAACCGGACCATGGCGCAAAAATACTGGCCCGGCCAGGACCCCATCGGCCAGGTCGTGCATTTGGCCGACGGCCATGTGGATGCGCACGTAGTGGGCGTTACTGAGGACGCACCCATCATTCAGATTGGCGAGATACCCGAACCTTTTCTCTACATCTCATT
>JBAWCO010000320.1:0-23554 GCA_049590315.1 Occallatibacter sp.
ACACCATGGTGCCCCATGCATGGCTGGAAATGAACCCCGTGGATGCCGAACGATTGCAATTGGCGCCGCACGATAAGGTCACAGTGATCTCGCGCCGGAGCCGCGTTCCCAATCTTGAATTGCGCATTACTGGAATCGTTGCGCCCGGGCAGGTCTTTATGCCTTTTCACTTTTCCGAGCACAACTCAAATCTTATTACTTTGGGCGCATTCGATCCTATCTCGCGCGAACCCAACTTCAAGCAATGTGCGGTGCGCGTGGAGCGAACAGCGTTCAGCATGTTCGAACAGGCTTCCCAGAAGAACATACCAACCAGCCGGCCGTGACCCCGCAGCACAATAGCACGCGACAAGCAATCACGGCGTTTAGCAAATCAATACATCGTGCAACTCCCAAATCCACCTCTACCGGAGTCAAACCGTGGCGAATCTCAAGACATTCATGAAGTCCGGACATCCTCCCACGCTGCTCGCAGCCTTTCTCTACTTCGACTTCAGCTTCGCTGTCTGGGTCCTAAACGGTGCGATGGGACCATTCATTTCCGAGCAATTTCATTTGACGCCGGGGCAGATCGGCCTGATGGTTTCCGTTCCGACGTTGGCTGGCGCTCTCATGCGCTTTCCGCTGGGCGTTCTGTCGCAATACATCGGCAGAAAGAGTGGGGCAATTGTGGAGATGTCGGCCATCGTCCTTGCGCTTCTTTACGGATTCTTCTTTGTGAGATCGTTCAACAATGTGCTCGCCATGGGCGTTCTGCTCGGGATCGCAGGAGCGAGTTTCGGAGTGGCCTTGTCGCTTGGTTCGGGATGGTTTCCGAAGCAATATAAGGGGCTTGCAATGGGAATCGCCGGCGCTGGCAACAGTGGCACGGCGCTTGCCGCACTCCTGGCTCCGCGGCTTGCCATGCACTTCGGCTGGCAGACGGTCTATGGCTTCGCAGCAATCATGATGCTGCTGCCGCTGATGGTCATGATCCTGTTTGCCAAAGAGCCTCCCGACGCGGAACACCAGTCCCTGAGCGACCACCTGAAGTGCCTCTGGGAACTCGACGGCTGGGTTTTCAACATGATTTACATCATCACATTCGGTGGCTTCCTCGGCTTGGCCACCTTCCTTCCCTCCTTCTACTACAGCCAGTTCCACGTGACTAAAGTACAGGCAGGTTCGCTGACTGTGCTTGCCACGCTGACCGGAAGCCTTACGCGCGTGCTGGGTGGATGGCTGTCGGACAAAATCGGTGGGTTGTGGACTCTCGATATGGTATTTGTCGTCGCTATCGCGGGAATCATAGGACTGATTCAGATGCCGTCACTGCTGGCAACCACTTTGCTCTTCATGCTCTGCTTTGCGGCGCTCGGAGCGGGCAACGGTGCAACCTTCCAACTTGTTCCGCTGCGATGGCCGGCATCGACTGCTGTCGCAGGCAGCATGATTGGAGAAATTGGCGCCCTGGGTGGCTCGATTCTTCCGAACCTGCTCGGCCAGTCGAAGCAACGGACGGGCTCATACAGCACAGGTTTCCTTATCTATGCTGGAATCGCCATGTTTGTCTTCCTTCTAATGCAGAGTTTCGCGAGGATATGGACAAAGAAATGGGTAACGAAGGGTGGTAGGGCGCACGTTGCCGCGGCGATCCTCGAAGGGATCGCCGCAGATTGACCTAAACCCATTCCAGCCTCGTCTCATTTCCCCAAATTTCGTTAACATCCGATCATCGGCAGGGACTATTCGAGAAGACCAAACATATTCCGGTGTTGTTCCAAGCTTCAGCTTACGGATGCTTCCAATTCAATTGCGCGCGGGAACAGGATGTTGTTCTCCAGGTGAATGTGCTGGTGGAGATCCTGCTCGAATTCCTTCAGACCGTCGTAGAACGCATGAAAGGTTGGGCACGCCTCGGGCGGCGTGGTGAAGTTTCCGCTCAGTGTGCGGATTTCCGCAAGGAGAGTTCCGGCTGCGTCGTGTTCCTGCGTCATCATCGCAATCGGATTGGCCACCGTCCCAAAGCAACTGCGTGGTTTGGGCGATCCAGTAGCGATGGATTTCTCCAGACCTGCGATGTAGGGGAACAGAACCGCTTCTTCCTTCGCCAGGTGTTGCGTCAGTTCTTCGTCGAGTTGCGCGAGCGTTGCCGCAATCACCGGCAGCTCGCTCTTTGTTGAGCCATGACGGTTGACCACCTTCTGGGCGAGCATCGCCAAGCGTGGGAGTTCTCGCTTCACATACGCGTGGTGCGTTGCCACGATGTGGGCACTCAAACTCTCCAGCGACTTGTCCGACCAGTTTTCAGCCTTCTCTTGCGGTGACTGGGACGCTTTTTCGAGCGCTGCGATCACGGCATCGATTTCCAGGTTTCCTGTGGCGCATGCTTCCGACAGAGGCTTCCGGCCTCCGCAGCAATAGTCGATTCCAAATTGCTCAAATACACGGATTGAAGACGGCTGTCCCAGCGCGATTTCGCGAACGGTCTGTGTTGTTACTGACATATCGATCTCCTCGAAATTCAGATTAGGGCGAATGGCGGAATCGCCACAGCGACTTTAGTCACTGGGAACGTACAAAACGACATATTGCTTTGGTTGAACTGGTGTGACTTAAGTCGCTGTGCCCGTTCTTTCGCCCGCATAGTCTTGAACTGCAATCAACTTAAGGCTAGGAAGGAATAATCGATGTTCTGCTACCAATGCGAACAAACCTCAAAAGGTGAAGGCTGCCAGACTCTCGGTGTCTGCGGCAAAGATGACACAACGGCAACGCTCCAGGATCTTCTGATTCATGTGATAAAGGGCGTCTCGATGTACGCACATCGGGCGGGCCAGCTTGGCGCAAGTGATCCCGAAATCGACTCCTTCACAATCAAAGCCATCTTTTCGACACTGACGAATGTCAATTTCGATCCGGACCGCCTTGTTGGATTGATTCATGAAGCCGTCACGACCCGAGATGCAGCCCGAGACATGTACGAGCGCGCCAGTGTTGTGGCCGGAGCTGCTCCGTCCTACCTTGGTGGGCCGGCTGCATGGATTCCCGCAACGTCGCTCGAAGGTCTACTTGCTCAGGGTGAGCAAACCCTGCTTCCAGTCCGGTTCCTCACTGAAGGTAAAGAGATCGCGAATCTTCAGGAACTCGTGCTCTATGGGCTGAAGGGCGTTGCAGCTTACGCCGCTCACGCGCTTGCCTTGGGCGCAGGTGATCCAGCTTCCTATGGCAAGATCCACGAGATTCTGGACTTTCTCACACAGCCGGCGCCGAAAGCCGAAGAGCTCCTTGCCAAGGCACTCGCCGTTGGTGAACTGAACTATCGAGTCATGGAGATTCTGGACAAGGCGCATACCGAGACATTCGGCCACCCAGTTCCTTCAAAGGTCAGACTTCAAGCTCGCAAAGGCAAGGCCATCCTGGTATCTGGTCATGACCTACATGACTTATATGCATTGCTCGAACAGACTAAGGGCCTCGGCTTACAGATCTATACTCATGGCGAAATGCTCCCCGCACACGGATATCCGAAGCTGAAGGCCTACGAGCATCTTGCCGGAAACTACGGTGGCGCATGGACCGACCAAGCTGACGAATTCGCGGAATTTCCAGGCGCAATCCTGATGGCGTCCAATTGCATTCAGGAACCGAAACTCAAGTACAAAAACCGCATCTTTACCTCGGGTGCTGTGGCTTGGCCTGGGGTCGCGCATATCGCTGACCAGGACTTTAGCTCAGTGATTGCTGCTGCTCTCGAGGCGCCTGGCTACGCGGAAGACGGTTCCGACGAGGAGATTACAGTTGGGTTCGGACACAATGCTGTTTTGAGCGTTGCCGGCAAGGTGATCGACGCGGTGAAGGGTGGCGCAATCCGCCACTTCTTCCTGATCGGTGGCTGCGACGGTGCACGCTCCGGCCGCAGCTACTATACCGAGCTCGCCGAATCCATCCCCTCGGACTGCCTCATACTTACGCTCGCGTGCGGCAAGTTCCGTTTCAACAAGCTCGATTTTGGAGAGATTGGCGGACTTCCGCGTCTGCTCGATATTGGCCAATGCAACGACACGTATTCCGCATTGCAGATAGCCCTTGCACTGGCCAAGGCCTTTGAGTGCGGCGTCAATGATCTTCCGCTCTCGCTGGTTCTCTCATGGTATGAGCAGAAGGCTGTTGCCGTGCTACTGTCGCTGCTTCACCTGGGCGTCCGCAATATCCGCATTGGACCGACCCTACCGGCGTTCCTTTCTCCGGGAGTGATCGAGCTCCTCCATGAAAAATTCAACCTCATGGCGATCAAGACCGCGGAAGAAGACTTGTCCGCGATGCTCGCCTGATTCACTGAAGCCAGGACTAATCAACGCTTGGTCCTGGCTTCTTCAGCCTCGATGTGCGAGATGGCGCGCACCACCAAAAGAGAACTTCGATATGGGAACATTGGTAGCACCACCGATTGAAAAGCCAGCGAAGAGGAAACTTGTCCGCAGGCTCGGTTCGGACAACTCGCAAAAGGCAAGGCGAATCGTCCAATGGCTATTCGTCGCTTTGAACGGCTGGCTCGGAATTCAGTTTCTCCTCTGGGTTCGATTCTGTGAACGCGGTGGTCAGGGACTGAACGTCCCGCGGCCCGCGGGCGCAGAGGGCTGGCTGCCCATTGCCGGCCTGATGAATACGAAATACTTCCTGCTCACGGGCAACATACCGGCTATCCACCCAGCGGCTATGGTTCTCTTCATTGCGTTCGTGCTCATGAGCCTGCTGCTGAAAAAATCCTTCTGTTCATGGCTTTGTCCGGTGGGAACACTTTCAGAGAACCTGTGGAAACTCGGCAGAAAGATCTTTGGGCGCAATCTGCATTCACCCAAATGGCTGGATATTCCGCTGCGCGGCCTGAAATACCTGCTGCTTGGATTTTTTGTCTTTTTGATTGGCACCATGTCCGCAGAGGCCATCCACGACTTCATGTCCACGCCGTACGGACTGGTCGCCGATGTCAAAATGCTCAACTTCTTTCGCAACATCGGGCAGACGGCGGCCATTGTTATTGGCCTTCTGGTGCTCCTCTCCATGTTGGTTCAGAACTTTTGGTGTAGGTATCTCTGTCCGTATGGCGCGCTTCTGGGATTAGCTTCCATCTTCAGTCCGGCAAAGATTCGCCGGGACGCTGAAGCATGCATCGATTGCGGAAAATGTTCCCGAGTCTGCCCGTCGCATCTTCCCGTCGATCAGCTCGTACAGATTAGTTCCGTGGAGTGCACCGCGTGCATGGCATGTGTTGCAGCCTGTCCGGCGGAGAATGCGTTGCAGTTTGCGTTGGCGCCGAGAAAAGCCTCGATTACAGCCGACAAGTGGCAGCGTCGCATCATTCGTCCGGCTACCTTCCTCGCGGTTCTTGCGTGCATCTTCTTCGGCCTGGTCCTTGTTGCCAAGATGACGGGCCACTGGCAGACAAACTTGCCTCGCGAAATGTATATCGACCTCGTATCCCATGCGAACGAAGAGGCTCATCCAGGCATGTGAGAGCGGCTATATGAACGACGCAGAATTCCAAATGGCTGCAAAAGTATCACGCTGCACGAAGCTGTAGCGTGAAAGCAACTGCGTGTCGCTAGGAACTTGTTGAAAACTATTAGACTAGATGCGGTATTCTGATACACGCCGATTACTCGTCCGTGCGGTGCGTCCTCTGAGGCGCGGAGTCATTTCGTGATTTACCACCATGAACGATCCACTATTCACCAAGGTCGATTGCCTGATGCTCAAGGTCGATAATCTGGACGCGGCCTTAAGGTTCTACTCCGGAGCTCTCGGTCATCCCGTTCTTTGGCGGAGGCCGGAAATGGCTGGGCTGGGGATGCCTGGAACCGACGCAGAGCTTGTTCTGCACACTACCCTTGGTCCGGAAGTGGATCTTTTGGTGGCCAATGTTGATAAGGCGCTTAAGCGCTTCAGCGAAGCCGGAGGCGAGACCATTACCGGCCCCTTCGATATTCCGATTGGTCGTTGCGCCGTCGTTCGCGACCCATTTGGGAACGCCATCGTGATGCTCGACCAAACCAAAGGTCGCTTCGTGACGAACGCAGTCGGTGAAGTAATCCGGGTAGAGAAATCCTGATTCTACGCATCTCATCGCAGACAGCGTCATTCGTTGGCCTATTCATGTGGCCTGACGACCCCACAATCTAGCTAGAAGGGTACGAGACTACTTCCGCCTGAATCGAAACTCTGTCCCGATCGCCGCGATGGCGTGACTGTCCAGTACTTGGCTCGCACGAGCGAAGACAATCGTTTCCTCGACGACGATATGGTCGGAATAGAGTTGCTTGAGCCGCTCGGTCTGAGACTTCAGTTGAAGCGCGTCACTTGACGTCAATTCGCCAGAAGCAATCCAAGTTGAGTACAACCGCGCAACCGATGCGTGCAGGTCGTCTGCCTCGCGATGATCACCTTCCAGCCTGCTGATCGCCTCAATGGAGTTCGCGTCGGACGCACGCAGGCGTGGGAAAAGCGATTCTTCTTCATCCGCCGTATGGCGTTGGCCGCCGGTTCGGAAGTATTGCAAGGCTGCCTTCACCGCGTCGCTCTCCTCGGTGGTCAAGCCCCGGCCCTGTGCTCGGTCAACCACTACACACAGAATGCCAAGGAAACTCTCAATCCTTCTGTGGCAGTCTTTCAGCATCCCTATGGGATCATCGAATCCGCTATCGGGCTTTGCGCCAATCTGAATTGCCATCATCTTCCTCGCTTCTTCTATTCCGTTTGACTGTCGCTCAGACAGCGATGATAGTGCACTCAAGCACCCTGGAGCACATGGAGTGTCGTTGTTTGCCTCGACTGAGTTGCCGACTGCACATAGCCCTTCGGGATGTAAGAGCAGCATGGCTCTTCCCCATGCGGATTTCCGGTAAGAGCATGCGCGCGGGCACGGGAGCCACCGCAGATCTCCTTGAACTCGCACGCCCCGCACTTACCCTCAAGCTTCGACGTATCACGCAAGTTCGTGAACAGTGGCGAATCGCGGTAAATGGACGCCAATTCCTGAACCCGAATACTGCCTGCTGAGAGCGGCATGAATCCGCTTGGAAAGACTTCGCCGGTGTGGGAAATGAAGACGAAACCCTTTCCATCATTCAGTCCGCGAGGCGCTCGTCCGATAGCGTCCTCGGCTCTCTCATGTGCGGAAGCGGAGGCGAGACCGCTCTTTCGTTCAACAACTCTCTGTTGCAGCAGGAATCGTCTGTAATGCTGAGCCTCGGTGGTCTTGATATCGAAGGTCGCTGTCTTTGACAAACTGTAAATCTTGGCGAAGACCGCTTCGAATTCATCCGCATTCAAGAGATCGTTGAGCTTCCCCCGCCCCGTGGGAACCAGAAAGAATACGCTCCAAAGCGTAATTTTCAACTTCTCCATCAGCGCAACAATCTCATTGATCTCGCCGATGTTCCGACGGCTGAAAGTCGTATTAATCTGAACGGGAAGGCCAATCTCATTCGCCCAGCGCACGGCATCGAGTGTCCGTGCAAATGAACCGCTCATGCCGCGGAAGGCATCGTGCGTTTCGGCGCTCGCACCATCCATGCTCACTGCGAGCCTGGCCAGCCCAGCCTCTTTCAGACGAACAATGACCTCTCGCGTAAGGAGCGGCGTCGCGCTTGGCGTCAATGAAACGCGCACCCCGACGGACCGGGCATGGCCGATTAGCTCAAACAGATCAGGCCGCTTGATCGGGTCGCCGCCGGTCAGCACAAAGACGGGAACCTTCAACGCAGCGATCTGGTCAATCAGTTGTTTGCCTTCATCCGTGCTGAGTTCCATGGGGTGCCGGTCCGGTTGTGCGGAGGCGCGGCAGTGCACGCAGGCAAGGTCGCAGGCCTGGGTCACTTCCCAGATAGCGATGAAAGGGCGTTCGTCGAAATTGATCGTATTGATCTGCGGATTCATGAATCCATCAGATAGTGTCAATCGATTGAATGCAGTGACCAAAGTCTCAGGCTGATAGAATTCGCTGGGTGAGCACCGAACGTACTGATCTGGCAACCGCACTTGGCAAGACCGCCCTCCTGTCGAGCCTTTCTCCGGCCGAGTTGCAAACTCTTGCTCTTCGAACCGTGCGTAAGCTATTCAGTTCGGGGGAGTTGCTGTTCTCTGAGGGTGAGCCATGCAACGGGCTCCATATTATCGCCCGAGGGAAGGTCCGTATCTTCAAGACTTCCGTGAATGGCCGCGAACAGGTGCTTGCAGTGAACGTGCCCGGCGAAACCGTGGCGGAATTGCCGGTCTTTGACGGAGGTTCATTCCCGGCTTCTGCTTCTGCAGTTGAGGAAACAGAGATTGCCTTCATTTCACGCCGGGACTTCCAGGCATATTGCATGGAGCATCCTGAGGTTTCGCTCAAGGTGCTCAAGGTTGTAGGTGGGCGGCTTCGCCGTCTCGTTGGCATCATTGAGGAACTCTCCTTCACGACCATTCGGCAGCGGTTGATTGCCGTCCTGGTAAAGCTCGCGCAGAGTGACGGCAAGAAGACCGAACGAGGAATCGAGATTCAACTTCCTGGAACCCATCAGGAACTCGCCAATCAGCTCGGAACTGTGCGCGAATTGATTTCCCGAAATTTGATGCGCCTGCAGGCGGAAGGGCTCCTCGATGTGGATGCCCGCCAGATCGTTGTGAAAGACATAAAGGGGTTAAGCGTCCTTCTTGAGGCGTCGTCTTAGCCTTTCAGAGCTCCGAGTGACATAAGTTACTGCGGCATTTCTTGCCTCCCGCTACGGTAGGTAGTGGAGAGTGCATTATGTATCCGTCAACTCAGTCCATCCGAGAGATCGTCAAGACTCACCCCTCAGCCATCAACGTTTTCGAGCGTTTTGATATCGATCTCTGCTCCCTTGCCGACAGCTCTTTGGAGCAGGCATGTGCGGAATTGCAGCTGTCCGTCGATCAAGTGCTCGAAAAACTCGCTGGGGCACAGAGCGCGGAACCCGGTGCAATTGCATCTGATCCCGCGGACTTGCCCTTGACCCAGTTGATTCAACGCATCGTGCGAGTCCACCACCAAAAGGTTCGCCAGGAACTACCGTGGCTGGCAGACATGGCTCGCAAGGTAGCAGCCAAGCGAAGGGATCGGGTGCCGGAACTCGACCAGGTCGTGGCTTTGATCGAAGAACTCCATTCTGATCTACTGGCCCACATTCAGAAAGAGGAGCAGGTTTTGTTTCCATTCATTGCGCAGATGGATCAGGAGTTGGTCGTCAACTATCCTGCTGGCCACGCTTGTTTTCGATCGGTCTCATTCCCAATTTTCATGATGGAGCAGGAGCACGAAACTTCCAGCCACATTATGGAGAAACTCCGTGCGATAACTTCTGGTTTTGAGCCGCCTCAATGGGCATGCATCACGCACAGTGCGCTTTTCGCCGCCATTTGCGAATTCGAATCCGACCTCAAAAAGCATGTGCATCTCGAAAACGATGTGCTCTTCCCGCGCGCGATTCAGATGGAAGCCGAACTGAACCAGAGAGGATAGTCATGAATACACCAGGCCAATTCGAAACATTGCCTTTTCAGATCGCCAGTCTTGTATCGCAGGAAAAGCAAAAGAGCTGGATGATTCGCGCATGGATTCTGAGCGGCCTGTTCTTTATGGCGCTTCCCGGCACCCTTCTGGGTTTCTCGAACCTGATGGCGATAAGCACCAACCATGGGCTCGGAAGTCTTCCGGCTGCGTGGATGGAAGGCCACGGTCATGCGCAGATGTTCGGTTGGATCGGAAGCTTCATTCTCGGAATCGGCTTCTACTCACAGCCGGCACGGGGCCGCTCGGCATTTCGGGTCTCACTGAGTTGCTTCATTCTGTGGACGCTCGGAGTAGCCATGCGCTGGTTTGGAAATATTTACGGGTGGCACTGGCGGACTCTGCTGCCCGTCTCGGCAGGTTTAGAACTGATTGCGGTGCTTCTGTTCCTCTCGGCTGCCTCCCACCACAAACTGCCCGAACGGAGCAGCCAAAAGAAACAGGGTATGGAACTCTGGATGGTTTCGGTGTTGTTAGGAACCGCAGCGCTCGCATGTGCTGTGATTTTTGATTTCGTAGAGTGCGTTCGACTCGGGATGGACGGCGGACTTCGCTCGTTTCCCCACTCGCTCGATCAGAAGTATCTCGTATTGCTTGGATGGGGATTTGTAGTACCCGTTGTTTGGGGTTTCGCAGCACGATGGTTGCCTGCGTTTCTTGCAATCCCAAAACCCAGCGTTCATCGGTTTCGCAGCGCCTTGTGCCTTCTCATTGCGGGAGTTGCATTTGGAGTGAGCGGTTTCCCCAAACCGGCAACAATCTTGTTTGCCGCTTGCGCGATCACCATTCTTTTTGCGCTGCATCTCTCAGAACGCCCTCAAGGGCACCCGAAGACTCAGGGCATCCATCCGAGTTTCCCTACCTTCATCCGGCTGGCCTTCACGTGGCTGATTGTGGCGGGATCTATGAGTGTCTGGGCAGCTTTCGCTGACATACGCGGCGGCATCTGGGGCGCATCACGTCATGCATTGACGGTGGGCTTTGCGGCGACAATGGTCTTTGCCATTGGACCCCGTATATTGCCGCACTTCGCTGGAATCCATAACATCTTCAGCAAGCGTCTGATGTTCTTGAGTCTCTTATTGCTCCAGTCAGGCTGCTTGCTGAGGGTGACTTCAGAGCCTCTTGCCTACGAAGGTTTTCTCACGTTCGCGTGGAAGGTATTGCCTGTATCCGGAATGCTGGAGCTGAGTGGTGTGCTCTTGTTCGCAACAAACCTTGTACTCACGTTTCTGTGGGGCCGCTCAGCATTCGCAGCCAAGGACCTCAATCAGCACGCGGCGGCATTATCAGGGATTCGCATCTCCAGCTGAGAATCAGTATCCGTGCGAGCTACTCTCCGGTCTCTGGATCTCCGTCCGGATGGGCCCAGTCATAGGTTGCGCCAAGCCACGAGCGCCCCGCTCCCGATTCCGAGACATGAGGGATCAAGGCCCACAAACCGATGAGTGCCAGTCCTACCAGGTTTGGGAAGAGTAATGGAGCCATAGGCGGCGCGCCGTTCACCAGCTTGTCAAAGACATTGTGACCAGGCTGAACAAGGTTGGCGCGCATGTGGAACCAGAATCCAAGTACGCCAACAAACGCCTGCCCCATCATCACGACCAGACAAAGATCGAGGAAGCGGCGCGTCACGGTCAGTATCAGAGGAATGATCAGGAACCCGGTTGCGAATGCCGATGAAATGACCGGTATCCACTCCGTGCGCGCAAAAAAGCCATTCGATGCGTGATCGGTGAGCGACAGCACGAAGTTGCCGAAGAAGCCCCCAAGTGCAAGCAGGATCACCCAGCGAGCCCACTCCATGCTGCGAGCGGCGATCATGCGGTTCATGAGCAACAAGAAGCCAAGGCCAGAATAAGCAAGCGGCGCGGCGAAGGGCGCGGCGTACGTGAGGCTCTTCAGCGTCCGATCGAGAAAGAATCGGCTTTCCAGGTGATAGAGAACGCCCCCGAGCCCTACAAGTACGGATAGCCACCCAACCGCGTAGCCAACATCGCGCCACGGCGCTTCAAAGCCCCAAATCCAGCGCAATGCAATCACACAGGCCAATACGACGGGCGCTCCAATCGAGAAATACAGTGGTATGTATTCCGCCGCCTTTTGAAAATGATTGACGGAGTGCGCAATGAAAATGTCCGCGGCAAGGATTGCCAGGTTGACGGTGACAAATAGTTCCACCCAGAGACGGGGATCGTGGCCCCATCGAAGACGTGGATCAGTGACCATTTTCTGAATTGGCGAGAGAAGCCTATTTATGCGCATGTTCTCTCCGCAACTCATCGGCATCATGTTGAAGTTCGACCGTCTTTGAGAGAAGTTCGTAGTTGCCGTGCCATTGCACAAAGTCGGCTCCCCCCATGAAAGCGCCGTGTTTCGATGTCCGGCCGTCGTAGTGCCATAGATTGAAATAGGTGAAGTCGATGGTATGCGTGAACGGCGGGCCCGAGAGCGAGCCATCTTTATGGAGGCCATCCATGATCCCTTTGGCGGCCAGGATCTTCGCGTTGGTGCTTTCGACAACCTGCTGACCTTGGTCATAAACGCGGTCAACAAGAGCCTGCGTGTGGCACTGCGTGCAGACCTGCTTCATGTTGATCTGGGCTTGCAGGTAATTCGGGCGATGGGTGGTAATCGCGTCGGCAAGGTACCAGCCGAGCCGGTCAGATGGATTGTGCGTAACTTTGAGGCCGTTAATGCCGCTCATGTGGCAGGTTGCGCAAGTTGGCACGAACATATCTCGCGTCGTAAGCGTCCGTGGGTCGGCATCAAGCTTCAGTAGATTGCGCTGCGCGGCGAACATCACTCCGTGTTTCGATTCATTGTAGATTTCGATCTGCGAGTGATCTGGACCCATGTGGCACTGGCCGCATGTGCTGGGCAAGCGGGCGAGTTCGACTGAACTCGTATGGCGCGAATGGCATTGCGTGCAAGTCCCGATCGTTCCATCGTCATTGGGCTTACCAACTGCATGGCATTGCTCGCAACCGGAAGTGGCTGCAGGATGGCCTTCCGGAAGAACGAGGGGGTTCGGTGGCCGCTTCGTGCCACCCGGTTGGAACTGCTCGCTGAAGGAGACCTGTTCCGGACTGAGGCCTTTTTCTCCGTGGACCGCGGCCCAGCTCGGCGCGGCATGTCGGCTACGGAGGAATTCCTGATAGATGCCTTCGTGGCAGGAGCGGCAGTTGCCGGCGGTCAGATGCGCGGCGATCGTAAATCCGTGGTGATCTACTTTTTGCTGATTCGGACCGGGTTGGTGGCAGTCAAGGCAATTGATGCCCTTCTTCGCGTGGGCGCTCATCTCGTATTCATGCACCACAGAGTACTGGAGGCGCGCGTGGCACTCCGCGCATTTGCCCGACGCTCGAACGAAGTCTGCCGTTGGCTGAGCCGTTTCCACACTCGGACGCTGCCGATTGATAAGAAATGCGGACACGATCAGAGCGAAAGCTATGACAACGGCGAGAAACACAGAACGAAACGACATAGGGCCGAACTCCTCTAAGAACTGGACTGGCGAACTATCTTGAAATTTTTTCTTGTGCGGGACGGGCAGTGGCAACTTTATCAGGCCAACCGTGCAATCCGCATCAACCCGATGCAAACCGCAAAACGCCCATCTCCAAAATACGTGAGAATCCTTCTCCTTCCTGTGACTTAAGTCCCTGCAACCGAAAATGCTGAACGCTAACGTGGTTCTAGCGCAGCATGATCGGCGCGATTCATTCGCAATTCGTCAAGGAGACGCCATGTCTTACAAACGTTACTGGGTGGCCCTGGCCATCGTCATCATCGGATCATTTGCCGTGCTTGGTGGAGTCGGCAGGAAAATGATCAGCGAAGCTCCGCCCATTCCGGATGTGTATTCCGCAAGTGGGCAGCTTCTTTTCACCGGCAGTTCCATCACCGACGGTCAAGGTGTCTGGCAGTCCATCGGCGGCCAGGAAATTGGTACCGTCTGGGGCCACGGCGCCTACGTCGCACCTGACTGGAGTGCGGACTGGTTACACCGGGAATCAGAGATTCTGGTGAACGCCTGGGCCACTCAAGACGGCGCAGCCAACTTCGCTGCCTTAGGACTCGATCAGCAGGCTGTCCTAAAGGCACGACTCATACGCGAGATTCGGACCAACACTTACGACCCTGCGCGGAATCGAGTGATCTTGAGCGCCGACCGCGTGGCCGCTTTTGAGCAGCTTGCTGCTTATTACACAGATGTCTTTGCAACTGGTCGGCCAGAATATGCGATACCCAGCGGTGCATTGGTGAACGCTGCAAAGCAGAAGCAATTGGCCGCGTTTTTTTGGTGGACTGCATGGGCCTGCGGCACGGATCGTCCAGGTTCTGAGACTACCTACACAAACAATTGGCCACATGAGTCTCTAATCGGCAACGAGCCAACTTCTGGCGCTGTCCTGTGGAGTGTTCTCAGCTTCGTCGGTCTGCTGGCGGGGATCGGGGGCCTCGTCTGGTGGTATGCCTCGCAGGAGAAGGAGCTTGTTCATGGACCTTACCCAGAAAAAGATCCATTTCTGGCCTTCACTCCAACCCCGTCGCAACGCGCGACCCTGAAGTATTTCTATGTGGTGGTCATCCTCTGGGGCGTCCAAATCTTGATGGGAATCTTAACTGCTCACTACGGTGTCGAAGGCCAGTCATTTTTTGGCTTCCCGCTCGCCAAATATCTGCCCTATGCGGTCACACGGACATGGCATCTTCAAATCGCCATTTTCTGGATTGCCACTTCGTGGCTTGCGACAGGTCTATATGTTGGTCCAGCTGTCAGTGGGCACGAGCCGAAGTATCAGCGCCTTGGTGTGAATGCGCTCTTCGGTGCTCTGATTCTTGTTGTCGGTGGATCGCTCGCCGGCGAGTGGCTTGGTATTCAGCAGCGCCTTGGCAACATGTGGTTCTGGTTTGGCAGCCAGGGCTATGAATATGTCGATCTGGGACGATTCTGGCAGATTCTTTTGTTCATCGGCCTTGTCCTTTGGTTGGTCCTGATGGTCGCGGCTCTCAAGCCGGCGCTCGTTCGCAAGAGTGAGGACCGCTCGCTTCTAATCCTGTTTCTTATTTCGAGCATTGCAATTCCGCTCTTTTATTCCGCGGGTCTGATGTATGGTCAGCGCAGTCATCTTGTAACGGCGGAATACTGGCGCTGGTGGGTGGTCCACCTCTGGGTTGAAGGCTTCTTCGAAGTGTTCGCGACTGTTGTTATTGGGTTCCTGTTCACGCGACTCAAACTGATTGAGATCCGAACCGCTACCAAAGCCGCGCTCTTCTCGACGACCATCTTCCTTTCCGGCGGAATCATCGGCACTTTCCATCATCTTTACTTCGCAGGTGCAACTCCTGCAGTGATTGGCCTCGGCGCGATCTTCAGTGCATTTGAAGTTGTGCCACTGACTCTGATCGGCTATGAAGCATGGGAGAACATTCGCCTTGCGCAGCCGACGAAGAAATCGCAGTGGATTGCAAACTATAAGTGGCCCATCTATTTCTTCGTCGCAGTTGCGTTCTGGAATTTGGTTGGAGCCGGACTGTTTGGCTTCCTCATCAATCCGCCCATCTCCCTTTACTACGTTCAGGGGCTCAACCTTACTCCCGTCCATGGCCACACCGCACTGTTCGGCGTGTATGGAATGCTCGGTCTTGGCCTCACGCTGTTTTGCCTGCGGGCGCTCAACCCTGGCCACAAGTGGAAGGAGACTCCGTTGAAGCTTTCTTTCTGGTCTCTGAACTTCGGCCTGATCTTCATGGTCATCTTGAGCATGCTGCCGGTTGGACTGCTCCAAGCATGGGCATCGATTGAACATGGCACCTGGTACGCGCGCTCAGCCGAATTCATGCAGTCCAGCACCATGCAAACGCTGCGCTGGATGCGTGTTCCGGGAGATATCCTGTTCTCGATTGGAGCCGTCCTGTTCGCCTGGTTTGTCCTCGGACTTCTGACCGGTCATTCGTACACCGATACCCCAACGGCCAAAGAGAACGAGCAAATGGCCGAATTCGCAGGCCGATAGGTATTGCAACCACGCTTGCGAGATTCGCGCGAGATCAGCTGTCTCGTGCGAATCCCGCAAGCGATAACCTTCTGAAGTAGTTGGCATCCATCAGATGACGATCCGCGATTCTTTCGAACGCTACTTTCGCCCGATATCAACCGCAAAGGTACGGTTACGTTCTGACTCTCGGTCAACCGCCCGCTTTCTTCCCATCAAGAGTTCCTGAGCGCTGATTGATCCGCAGACTCTTCCCGACTCTCGATCAACCACCTGCAGACTTGTCACACCGGTGGTGGCCATCTCCTCTGCTACGGCCCGGCAAGTTTCGTCGGAATAGGCTAATACTTCGGGCAACGGTTGATGCCTGTCTACACCATCCGCATCCACGGAATATTCAGTCATGACGTCTGCCACGCTCACCATCTCAAGTGGATCGACTCCGTACTCGCGCGAAAGATGGTAGCCGCGGCGACTCAGCTTCTCGGTCAGAATCGATCGCGGCATGATGAGTGAGGTCACCAGATAGGATGCGATGCAAGCCAGTGCCAATGGCAACAATGCCGGCATTGCGTGAGTAAGTTCAAGGGAGAACAGAATTGCCGTCAAAGGCACACCCAAAGCGCCGGAGAGCATAGCGCCCATTCCCATCAGCGCCCACAGCGCCTGAGTCTCGCCAGGCAGGAACGCTATCCTGGCGGCCGACTCGCCCACAGCCGCGCCGATCATCAACAGCGGCGCCAGGACGCCTCCGGAAGTTCCCGAACTGAGCGAGAATGCCCACATCAGGGACTTCGCCAACAGCAGACCAATTAGCAGTCCAATCGGTGCATTTCCCCGTAAAAGTTCCGCGATATTGTCGTAACCAACGCCAAGGCCACGTGGGAAGAGGAACCCTCCGAGTCCGATGCCGATTCCACCGATCGCGGGCCACCACATCCAATGGATGTGCAAGCGCCCGCAAATATGCTCAAAGCCATCCTCAAATCCATACATCAGCCTGCTCAACATGGCCGACGCGAGCCCAACCAGCATTCCCAAGGGACCTGCGACTAAGAGCGTCTGTCCCAAGGGGACGGCCGAGTGCAATTCCACCGGGAAGATTGGTCCGGCCCCAAGCCAAACAATCCGCAACGCTCCCGCAACCAAACTCGCCACAGCGACTGGTACCAGAGAGCGAGGGCGCCACTCGAAGAGAAGCAACTCGACCGCCAGCAGGATTGCGGCAATTGGAGCGGCGAATGTCGCGGACATTCCAGCCGCAGCACCCGCTACCAGAAGCGTTGTCCGTTCCGCATCGGTCAGGTTGAGCCATTGCGCAACGAGCGAACCGAAGGCTCCGCCGGTCATGATGATCGGCCCCTCAGCCCCGAAAGGCCCACCTGACCCAATCGCAATTGCCGCGGAGAGCGGCTTCAGCAGTGCCACCTTTGGATCTACACGTGCCCCTCGCAGCAGAATCGCCTCAATCGCCTCTGGAATACCGTGCCCACGGATTTTGTCTGACCCATAGTGCGCCATGAGCCCCACGAGCAGCCCGCCAACGACTGGAATGAACGGCATCACCCATGGCGACAGCGGCGATCCGGCGGGGCCAACCATCGCACTGCTCAGGCGATGGTAGTAAAAGACATTCGTTGCGAATGCAATAGCCCGCAATAGAAGGACGGCCAAACCAGCTGCGCCCGCACCGATCAGGAGCGCCACCCCAGTCAAAAGCCAAACCCGCCGATCTACGGTAAAGTCGCGTAAAGCCGAAGGCCGAGACTTCATAGAAGCTCCGTGCCGGAAAGCATCTGTTCATGCAGGCGTATGTTCTTCAATGTCTGCATCAAGCGCGGCCCGAGTTCATTGAGTTCCCGTGCGTGATCTCCTGACAATCGGCCAAGAATCTGGTTGCCCTTCCGTGTCACTTTCAGGATTGCGCGTCGCTTATCATCTGGATCCGTCTCGCGGGTTAGAAGACCTTCCCGCTCCGAGCGATCTACGAGTTCAACGGTGCTGTTGTGCCTTAAGCCCAGTCGCTCGGCGGCATAGGCGATGGTCACGGTTATTCCCTCCCGCGCACCCGCCACCTGAAGGAGTAGCTGGTGTTGTTGCGGTTGTAAGCCAGCTTCCAGGGCTGCAGATTCGCTGAAGTGCAGAAATCGGCGCATTTCGAAGCGAAACTCAGCCAAAGTTCGAATCAGCAGCCCTTGCTCATTAATTCGCGATTTAGAACTCATATTTATATCGTTTCACGATATACTTAATTTCGCAACGTCCCCAAAATTTGAAATTGAATTCTTGTGCCCTCCCGCAGGAGTGTTCTGGCATGGCTTTCCCGGCGGGCGGTCTGAAGGAAAAACAACCTTCGATAATCGCGCTAGTTGAGAGACTTTGGTCACTGCCACACGCCGGCACTTCTGGTCTGATGGTGAAAGTGGGACAGAGACGCTCACCAAATCGACCGCGGGCATGCTTGGAGGAAACTGGGCACATGGAAAATCGAAACTCAGCAACGGCTCAGTTGACGCTCGGCACCGGGGCATTCGCCCTTTGTTTCGCTGTTTTTGGGTCACTTTCGGCGATGATGCCAATCTTGAGCAAGCAAATGCACTTGTCGTCGATCGACAAGAGCGTGGCGGTGGCCGTGCCCGTCCTCCTCGGCAGTCTCGGGCGAATTCCGCTGGGCATGCTGACAGATCGATTTGGCGGACGCATCGTCTTTAGTGTCGTCATGTTTTTGACGATTCTGCCTGCTGTACTCATGGGTAAGGTGGACAGCTATTCACAATTGATCACGTATGGCTTCTTCATCGGAATAGGGTTGGCCAGTTTCTCTGTTGGAGTAGGTTTCGTCAGCGGATGGTATTCGGCCGAAAAACAGGGTGCGGCGTTGGGCGTTTATGGAGCAGGAAATATCGGTCAGTCCCTTGCAGCATTTGGCTCGCCCTTCATCGCCGCCGCATTTGGAATGCGATGGGGCTTCTGGACGTTTGGAATATTGTTGGCGGTCTGGTTCCTGGTCTTTGCCATATTCGCCAGGAACGCACCCAGGAAGGGACCGCCGAAGTCGTTTGCAGAAACGGTGCGCCCACTCGCGAATTCTCGCAGTTGGATCTTGAGCCTCTACTATTTCTTGACGTTTGGAGGGTTCGTCGCGATGGCAGTGTATCTTCCGATTTTTCTTACCGAGTCTTTCAAGCTGTCGCCGCAACAGGCTGGCATTCGCACTGCCGGCTTCGTCGTTCTGGCGACCGCAACCAGGCCATTGGGTGGCTTCCTCGCCGATAAGGTCGGCGGAAAAGCGATCCTGATGTGGGTGTTTCCGGTAACGGCTATATTCAGCATTTTCCTTGCTTGCCCCATGATCGTTACATTCACGATCGGTGCGTTGGGAGTCGCGGCTTTTATTGGCTTGGGAAACGGCGCTGTATTCAAGCTTGTTCCTGAATACTTCCCGCAATCTGTTGGAAGCGTCACAGGAATCGTCGGCGCCGCGGGCGGATTGGGAGGCTTTTTCCCTCCACTAATTCTGGGACTGATCAAACAGGAGACTGGAAGCTTTACAATTGGTTTCATTCTCCTCGGCGGCTTTTCCCTGATTTGTTTCGCCGTGCTCCTTCGCTCGACTCCGAAGACTGTGCTCGTCCCCGCTTTGTAAGGGCACTTATGGAAAAGAGAATTGTTCCGACAACCGGTTCTGACTCGCTGCATGCGACGACGTGGGGGCTTATTGCCGCATTATCGCTTGTGATCGGCATCTTTGTCGGAAGCAGGGGCTTGCGAGACTTCGATCCTGCTTTGGTTTCTTATGCCGGCGCGTGCGTTTTCTCTGCATTCGGGCTTGGGTATCGCTATGCGATGTGGCTACGCCGTCCCCCGACTCGCGTGTACTGGTATCGCGGATGGCATCTCTTCCTGGATCGAAAGCATTTCTTGCAGAATGTGGCTCACCTCGGGCGCATCGTCTGGAAAAACATCTTTTTGCAGCGTTTCATCGAACGCCGTTCTCATAAGCGATGGATAGCGCATTGGTTTCTGGCCTGGGGATGTCTGCTGGCAGGCGCAATCACGTTCCCGCTTTCCTTCGGATGGGTGCGATTTGAATCCGCACCGGACAACCAACAGATCTACCGCGCTTTCATGTTCGGCATTCCTTTGGGCAGCTTTCGCCTGGGAACTGTCGTGGCCGAGTTGACTTTCAACATCCTCGACATTGCCGCCATCATGGTACTTATCGGAGTGTTCATAGCGCTGTGGAGGCGAGGCCGCGATCACGGAGCCATGAGTGTCCAGCAGTTTTCAAACGATCTCACTCCGCTGATCATGCTCTTTGCCATCTGTGTCACTGGACTCTTTCTGACCGTTTCCACGCACCTGATGCATGGCCTTCACTATATTTTCCTCTCCCAACTGCATGCCATTACGGTCATTCTGACGTTGCTTTATTTACCGTTCGGGAAGTTCTTCCATATTTTTCAACGCCCAGCACAGCTCGGGCTCGACTTTTACAAGAAAGCCGGAGCAGCTGGCCTTCAGGCAAAATGCATTCGCTGTGGACAGGAATATGCCTCGGCCTTGCAGATTGAAGATCTGAAGACAGTCCAGGATGCGCTCCAGATTCGGTACCAAATGGCGGACGGAGCTCACTATCAGGATGTCTGCCCGCAATGCCGGCGGAAGAATCTGGCGCTTACGCAAGACGCATTATGGAGAGCGACGGACATGTCGCAAAGGGGACTGCTGTAATGGCCAAACTTCCAGTCGATGCTCCTGAGTTGGTACAGGTCTTTGGTCCAACGCTTCATCGCGTTCCCGCGGGTGGTTGGGCTCGAACGACTGAAGACGAGAAGCTCGTCAAGACGCATTGCTGCTTTTGCGGGCAGCAATGCGGCATTCAATTGCGCGTTCAAAATAACAAAGTCGTCGGATTCGAACCTTGGGAAGACTTTCCTTTCAATCGCGGCAAGCTATGCCCCAAGGGCGTGAAACGCTACATGCAGGACGAGCATCCCGACCGCCTGAAACATCCTCTGCAGCGGGTCGAGGGAAAGGGTTTTGAAGCAATATCCTGGGACTTCGCCTTTCAGCGCGTCGTTAGTGAGATTCAACGCATTCAATCCGTTTATGGAAAGGACGCGTTCGCCATCCTCACAGGTGCATCGCTCACCAACGAGAAAGCCTATCTCATGGGCAAGTTTGCGAGAGTCGCTCTGCAAACTGCAAATATCGACTATAACGGCCGGCTCTGCATGGTCTCTGCCGGTGCAGCATCCAAGAAAGTCTTTGGCATCGACCGAAGCGCCAATCCGTGGAGTGACATTCCGAAGGCCGAGGTCATCCTTGCGGCTGGAGCGAACATCGCCGAATGTGCCCCCATCACGACTGATTATCTGTGGCAGGCTCGTGAGAACGGGGCGAAGTTGATCATTCTCGATCCTCGCATGACGCCGATTGCGCGCAACGCGGACTTGTTTATTCCGGTTCGGCCAGGCGGCGACATCGGTGTCTTCAATGGGATGTTGCACCTTCTGATCGAACGCGGATGGATCGACCGTAAATTCATTGAGGAACACACGACCGGTTTCGATCAACTTGCTGAATCGGTGAAGAAATACACTCCCGAATACTCTTCGAAGATTGCCGGTGTTCCAGCAGAGATGATTGTGAAGGCCGCGGAACTTTGGGGACCCGCGCCAACCAGTTTCCTGATGCATGCCCGAGGGATCGAGCATCATTCCAAAGGTGTCGATAACTGCATGGCGGCGATCAATCTCGTTGTAGCGACTGGGAGGATTGGCCGCGAAGGCTGCGGCTACGCCATGATCACGGGCCAGGGAAACGGACAGGGTGGACGCGAGCAGGGCCAGAAGTGCGATCAGCTTCCCGGAAACCGCGACATCTCAAATCCAGAGCATCGCAAATATATTGCTGGAGTCTGGGGAGTAGATGAGTCGTCGATTCCTCAAAAGGGGCTATCGGCAGTGCCTCTCGTCGAAGCCATTCACGCTGGCAAGATCAAAGGATTGCTCTCCATCTGCTTCAACCCCGTGGTCTCGCTGCCCGACGCGAACTTCGTGCGAGAAGCGCTGGAGAGGCTCGAATTCTTCACATGCATCGACTTCTTCTTATCCGAATCCGCCCGCTATGCTGATGTTGTGTTGGCCGGTTCGTTAATGGAAGAGGATGAGGGGACGACAACCAGTGTGGAGGGTCGCGTAATCCGGCATCGCCGCGCGGTCACGCCGCCGACCGATGCCCGCGAAGACTGGAAGATCATTTGCGGAATCGCCAGCGGCCTCGGATTCGCTGACAAATTCAACTACGCTTCACCTGAGCAGATGTTTGAAGAGCTGCGAGTCGCCTCAAAGGGCAGCATATCTGACTACTACGGCATGACCTGGGGACGGCTTGACGAGAGCAACGGCCTGTTTTGGCCTTGTCCTTCGGTAGACCATCCAGGAACTCCGCGTCTTTATGAAAACGGACAGTTTGGTCACCCAGACGGCAAGGCCCACTTCACGCCTGTCGAGTGGAGGCCCTCCGCTGAAATGCCCGACGAAGAATATCCAGTGATTCTCACAACCGGACGTGTAGTCTCTCAGTTTTTGTCCGGAACGCAGACGCGTCGCATTGGCTCTCTTGTCGACCAGACATCGCAACCATTTTGCGAGATCCATCCAAGACTGGCCGAAAAACATGGCATCCTCGATGGCGATTTCGTGAAGGTGGAGAGCCGTCGAGGAAATGTCGTGGTCCATGCAAAGGTCGTAAAAACCATTCGACCGGACACAGTATTTGTTCCCTATCACTGGCCGCTCGACCGCTCGGCAAACAACTGCACCAATCGAGCCATCGACCCCGTCTCCAATATTCCGGAGTTCAAGATCTGCGCGGTCCGTCTTACCAAAGTCGATCAACCGACTGATGCAATCGCGATGCTCGAAGTCCAGGCCGGGGGAGTTCGATGAGCGAAGCCGCATTCTTCATTGACTACTCCCGCTGCATCGGCTGTGAATCTTGCGTCAATGCATGCGCCGAATGCGACACCCATCGAGGAACGAGCATGATTCACCTCGAAACAATCGAACGTCGAGACAGCGTCCAGACGGCGCCACAAATCTGCATGCACTGCGAAGATCCGATTTGTGCACAAGTCTGTCCGGCGGACGCAATCAAAAAAACTCCGGATGGCGTCGTTCAAAGTTCGCTGAAGCCGCGCTGCATCGGGTGTTCGAACTGCGTCCTCTCCTGTCCGTTCGGAGTTCCTAAATACCTGAGCAGCATCGACCAAATGATGAAATGCGACATGTGCTACGACCGCAGCAGTGTCGGCAAGAAACCGATGTGTGCCACGGTCTGTCCTTCTGGTGCGCTGACCTACACAACGATGGAAGAGATTCAGAGAACTCGCCAGGGCATCCCTGTTAACAGTTGGAAATTCGGAAAAGAAGAAGTAAAAACCAAAGTCTACGTGATGGTCCCGCGGGAAGTGACGAGAGTTGAAATTGGATTGGTTCAAATAGACACGACACCGTCCGCCCTGCCAAACGATCCATACGACGTTGCGTTGATGCTGGAGGAAATGGCATGAATGGCCAGGAAGCTTGCACGTCCTGCAAAGAAGCGAAGAAGTGGCGCGATGACTTTCCCGTTGAGTGGGAAGGCGACAACTATGTAACGCGCCGTGAGATGGTCAAGTTTCTCACTCTGGGTTCGCTATTTCTAGCAGTTGCGAATTGGTTCACAGCGTTTGCGTCGAAATTCCTTCATCGCGGATCGAAAAGTCGTCAGTTGCTTGGCCTGTCGGAAGATCTGAAGCCAAATGGGTCAGCACTCTTCCGCTATCCAACGGCAAAGGACCCGTGCATAGCCGTCCGCACCGCCGAGGGCAAATTAGTTGCGTACTCTCAGGTTTGTACCCATCTTTCTTGTGCGGTGGTCTTTGACAAGTCCGAGCAGAGTCTCTTCTGCCCATGCCATAACGGCCGCTTCAATCTGGAACAAGGCTCCCCAATTG
>JBAWCO010000321.1:0-12428 GCA_049590315.1 Occallatibacter sp.
ATCCATTGGACCACCTTCAACCGTCCTCCGCAAGTGCGCCGCAAAGACTCAGCCTTCAAGGAGATGGGCATTTCCGGTCGAGTCCCAAAAGGGAGAATGATGAAAAGACTGATGCTGTTGATGATGATCGCGCTCGCGGCAAGTTCCCGTCTGACGGCGGAACCGGTGGCGTTGTTTTACCTGACGAATAGCCCGGACTCCATCCGCTCATTCCTGGCTCATTCTTCGCAGATCGACCTGCTTGTACCCGCATGGTATCAAGTGGACGAGAACGGGCTGATGACGGGTGCGCCTAATCCGACCGTGCTGAAGCGGGCCCAGGATGAAAAGCTGGCGGTGATGCCCATTGTAGCTCTGTTCAGCAAGAAGTATTTTCATGCGCTGGCGAGTAATGGCGACGCGCAGACTAGCTTGCTTCACGCCATGATTCGCGAATGCAAGCTCCATGGCTATACGGGCTTTCAGTTCGATTTTGAAAACATCGATTGGACCGATCGAGATCTGTTGACGCAGCTTGTCAAGACTCAGGCAGAGTCGATGCACCGAGCCGGCTTGCAGTTGACCATCGCTACAGTGCCCAATGCTCCCGGCTATCCGGGTGAGGGTGGATTCGCCAAGTGGATTTACACCGATTGGCGCGGCGCCTACGACATCGCCGCGATTGCAAAATATGTGGATCTTGTTTGCCTGATGACCTATGACCAGCACACGCGTTGGACGGTTCCCGGACCTGTGGCCGGTTGGGACTGGACCGTGGAGAACATGAATTACGCGCTCAAGGTTGTTCCCAAAGAAAAGCTTTCCCTCGGCATTCCGCTGTACGGATATCACTGGTATACCGGTGCCCCCACGAAGGAAAATGAGTCGAGCAGCGAGAAACCAAATCCATCCGCCGAGTACATTGGCACTGCCAACGCACTGCAACTTGCCCAAACGTATAACGGCAAAATTGAGTGGGATGAAGAAGACCACAGCGCTTATTTCCATTTCTATCGCGACCAGATGCGCGAATGGATCTTCTATACCGACTTGCACACGTTCAAGGATCGATACGAGCTGGTGAAGCAGAATGGCCTGCAGGGTTTCTGTTCGTGGGTGCTGGGTGAGGAGGACCCCGCGATTTGGACATTTCTGCCGCGTAAACATTGAGGCAAGTTGCCTCTGGAGGCGCGGCCGGACTCCAGAGGCAGAAAACCAGACTGGCTAGAAGTTCAGTTTGAGTGAGAGCTCGATCTCGCGGTCGGGATTTGATCCATCTAAAAGACCGAAGGCACCGACCGCACCGGAACCATCACCCAAGGGACCCGTGGTGCGAACACCGTTGCAGGATCCGCAAGAGCTGTACGGACCCCACCAGCTTTTTACTCGGACAACCGGCCCGGTTGAGGTATCTTTGAATGCAGACCAATAGGCGCAATTGGGAAAGCCGCAATTATCCGGTTATGAGCACAGCTGTGACCACCATACGCACTCAGAAAGACGAGCCGGCGTACAAGAGGATCCAAAGCGCGATCCGGCAACGGATTGACTCCGGAGAACTGAAACCGGGGGATGTTGTCGACTCAGAACGAGAGCTTGCCAGAATTCACAGCGTGAGCCTGATGACCGCACGACATGCGCTTGCGGACCTGGCTCAAGAAGGCATCGTGGAACGCCGCCACGGCGCTGGAACTTTTGTCGCGCCACCGCAGATTCACTTCAACAAGCTGCTTAGCTATACGGAACAAATGGCGAGCCTGGGTTTGACCACCCACTCCAGGATTGTATCTTCAGGCACAGTGATCAGAGAGCAGGAGATTGCGGCGCGTCTGGGTTTGTCGCCGACTTGCCGGCTGATCAAGATCGAACGTGTGCGGTCGGCCGGCGATGAACCGGTTGCGCTGGAAGTCTGCTACCTTTCCGCAGAAGAGTACCAGGCCTTGATTAACTTGCCACTGGACAGGACATCCCTGTTCGGAGCGCTAGAGCGCGAATGCGGAATTGAACTGGCATACGCGGACGAGGAGATCGATGCAACTCATGCGGATCACCGGATTGCGAAGCTTCTGAACATTCCGAGCGGCGCGCCTCTGCTTCGAATTCGCCAGCTCATCTTTTCGACCAAAGGGCGCGCAACGGTCTACGTGATGGGCCTGTATCGGTCAGGCAGACACACACTGAGGATTCGCCGCTTCCGCTAGGTCCCCTCAGCGCGATTGTCTGCACGATAATTTCGATCCGACACGAGCAACGGACGCGTTGGCTCCGCATCATTGAGAGTCACTGAGAACAAGTCGAGCGCACCGGCTCCTGCGATATCGGCAGGTTGAGCGGATTCTGCTTTTGAAGGCTTTTGTTCAGCGCCTTCCAAAGATTCATGGCTTTGAGCAGTGCATCGCATGTCTCGTCGACTGCCTGGACCTGTGGCTCGGTGGGACGCTGGTCGCCGGCTTCAACGCTGTTCAACAAACGCGTAAAGTCGCGATTGACGGGACCGAACCCTGGCGCGGGCCGCGAGCCTTCAATGACTGCTTTGATCTGCTTTTCCAGGTCCGCTGTATCGACAGTCTTTCCCTTCTTTCTCTCTTCGAGCGCGACCTTCAGAGCAGCCTGGTTCAGGTATTCGCTATAAGAGATTTCGATTCCGCTCAGGATGCGACGCGCCAACGCAAGCTGCGCCTCAAGGTCCGCCTGGCTGGCGTGAACGCGCGGATCGAGATCAACGGTAAGCGACTGCCGCAATGTGCGCCCGCCCGCTGTGAACTCGACGGTGTAGTGGCCTGGAACGACGAGCGGGCCCTCCGGCTGCTGACGGGGTGTCTCATGTGGAATGGCGTGATCCGCCAGAGTGTACTCAGTGTATTGAAGAATGGGGCCGTAATAGCCGGCGGGCAGAACCCTGGGCGAGTCGTACCGCAGATTCCAGATAAAGCGGTGCATGCCGCTGGCTGCGTCCACTGGCTGCGGCGCCGAGAACCAATACTCAGGAACGTTGGGCGGAGGGAGACTGGGCTCGTTCGGAGTTCCACTGAACTTGCGGACGGCATTGCCTGCGGCATCGCGAATGGTGATTGTCGCTCCATCGGCCGGCGCTGAGCGCAGGTAATAATCGATGGCTATGCCGTCTGGGGGATTCTTCCCGCTTGGTGTTTCAACGGGCAGTGGCGTGTCCTGGTATGTATCCCAGCGAACACGGAGCGCTGGAGCGGGAACGAAGAGATGAGCTGCAGAGGCAAGCACTTCTGAATTCAGCTGACGAATGGGGCTGATGTTGTCGAGAATCCAGAGGCCGCGTCCATAGGTTGAGATGACCAGATCGTCGCCGTGGATCTCCATGTCGGTGACTGGCGAGGCGGGCAGGTCAAGTGTGAGCGGATGCCAGTGATCGCCATCGTCGTAGGAAAGAAAAACCGTGGAGTCTGTTCCAGCGTATAGAAGCCCTCTGCGGACGGGGTCTTCGCGCACCACGCGCACGCCTTCGTTTGCCGGTAGTCCGGTAATTATGGTTTGCCAGGTGGCGCCGTAGTCGCGTGTGCGAAGGATTTGCGGAGGAACGGCTTGGCGGCTGGATCCGATTGAAAGGTACGCTGTGGCGGGGTCACGGTGCGAGGGCTCAACGTAAAAAATCTCAGACGGCGCAGTGATTCCTGGCGGTGTGACTTTTTGCCAATGCTGGCCGCCATCCCGCGTGACCTGGACAATTCGATTGGTGGTCGCAGCCCACATCAGTTTTGGATCGACAGTGGAAGCGGCCAAAGCATTGATGGATGGGGAGCGGGGACGGTCCGGATTTTCTTCAGACTCGGCGGGTTTGTCGTCAGCGGTGAGGTCAGGGCTGACGGGCTGCCAGGTCTTGCCCTGGTCGGATGTTTTCAGCACATATTGCGTGCCTAAGTAGAGCGTATGCGGATCGTGCAGTGAAAAGAACAACGGCGGCATCTGTGCAACGTGATACTTGTCGCCCTTTTCAAAGACCGTTGCAGTCTGCCCTGTTTTGCGATCGAAACGGACAACCGTGCCGTACCAGCCGCCGGAATAAATCCAATCGGGATGAAGAGGGTCGGGCGCGATGAAGCAGAACTCGAAGCCACCGACAGAGATGTTATCCGAGAGAGTTATCTCGCCGTTATCGCTGCGACTTGGAACAGACTGTGTGCCGCTGTCCTGTTGGGCAGCATAGGTGCGATACGGAAAGGCGTGGTCGGTGATGACATGGTAGAACTGTCCCGTTGGCTGGTTGTACCAGGAACTCCATGATTTTCCAGCATCCACGCTGACGATTGCGCCTTGATCGACGCCGAGCAGCAAGCGGCTGGGATTATTGGGATCGATCCAGAGGACGTGAAAGTCATCGCCGGAGGGCGCGCCAACATAAGCTTCGAAGGTATGGCCGCCGTCAATGGAGCGATAGAGCGAAGTCTGCGCGACGTAAAGAATATCTGGAGTTTTTGTGTCGACGAAAACACGACTGAAGTAGCCGCTGCCCAGGATACGCGGGTCTTTCGTCGATTGCGTCCACGTTGCACCAGCGTCGTCGGAACGGAAGAATCCCTGGTCCATAATGGCGTAGAGGCGGCGACCTTTTGTGCCGGGAGCAATGGTGATTCCCAGACGGCCACGATCCTTTTCGGGGAGACCCTTTGACTCAAGTGGCTGCCAGGTAGATCCTTCGTCGACAGATTTGTAGATGAGAGAATTGGCATCTTTGCCGCCTTCTTTGCCTTCGGACGGCGGCGGCCCCGAAGCAGGAGTGTACAGGGATGCATACATGATACGGCCGTTGTCAGGATCGGAAGTGAGGTCGAAGACGCCAGCGGTTTCGTCATTTTTGAGGGTCTGCTTCCAGGTCTTTCCGCCGTCCTCCGATTTGAAGACGCCGCGCGCGGTGGTAAAGGTCTTGGTCGGGGAGGGACGCGAGAAGACATAAACGCCAATCGAGTTGGCGCCTGCCACAAGAATGTCAGGATTGCGCGGGTCAACGATAACCGCCTGGATGAAGCGAGTATCTTCAAGTCCGGCATGGGTCCACGTGTTGCCTTCGTCGAAAGATCTGTAAACCCCATCACCCGGGGTTTGCTCGCCTGTACCCGCATAAATAATCTTCGAATCTGAAGGAGCGACCGCGAGAGAGCCAATAGACGCAATACGCTGCTTGTCAAAGATCGGATGCCAGACATGACCTGCGTCCGTAGTCTTCCAGATGCCGCCGCCCGGGGTGCCGAAGTAATAGACATTCGGATTGTTTGGAACGCCAGCGACAGCGCTTACACGACCGGCGCGGAAGGAACCAATCAGACGCCAATGCAGTGCTTGCAGGCTTGTGGTGTCTGTGTCCTGAGCAAGGGAAGAAATTGCGAGGAACAACCACACAGAAGAAAATGAAAAACGAAGCTTCATTCTATTTTCCCCAAAGCCCGTTAACGGGCGCTTCCCGATACCTGTTGTCGACTCTAACGAGACATGGTCCTTCTGGATCAAAAGGTTATGCGTGCACCCAACTGCGCCGCAAATGGAATGCCAACGGTGGTGCCCGGCCCAAAGAAATCTCCCAGCCCACCTTCGGGTATCTCGAGCTGCTTCAAGCTGGTGATGGGACCCGTTTGAGAGCAGTCGGCAACTGTACAAATGAGGGTGACGTTGGTGATGCCGTTTTGATCTGGCTGCATTTGGGACGAGGGCACTGGAAGCTGCGCGACGTTGGCTGCGTAATTTGCGCCAGGATTATTACGGTTGAAGATATTGAAGAACTCCGCGAATGGCTCAATCCGCCAGCGCTCGCCAATGTTGAAGGGACGGGTAATGCGCAAATCTGTCTGGAGGTAAGGTGTTCCGCGGAATTCGTCGAGGCTCGTGTACTTCCCATTGACCCAAATGCGCGCCGTGTTATCTACGTTGGTGATCGTGAATGGGCGGGCGCCTTCGGCTTGGGATACACCGCTCAACTCGAAGCCACCGAGGATATGCACGTTGCCGGCGAGCACAAAGCGATGGCGCACGTCTTCGCCGGAAGGGCCGTAATCACCGGGTCCGAAGGCATCCAGCTGTCCGGCTTGCGATCCGCCCTGCAGCGTGCAGACGCCGTCCACATAGTCAAAGAGTTCACCGAGCAGGCAACCCCAGGTTTGCGCCTTGGAGATCTGATAGTTCGCAACCAGGTTGAAGCGGCGCATATTGCCCTGCACACGCAACATCAGTGCGTTGTAGCTGGAGCGGTTGTCAGCCTGGAAAACATTCACATTCGGCACCACGTCCGCTTGATCGGCTGCATAGCCAGGATCCGCCGCAGAGATGAGCGGGGTGAACAGATTCGTGCCGCCTGCATAAGGGAAAGCACGGTAACCATGATTTCCCTGCTCATGGATGTAGTCGGCGCTGGCGAGCCAGTGTTGGTTGAATGCGTGTTGCGCGCCGCCGGTAATGTGAATCGCATAGGGAGTCTTGTAACTGGAACCGACCAGGTTGCCTGTAGTTGCGGAGCCGCCTTGCAGGCAGCCCGTACCGGTGAGCGCATAGGCACCGGGACCACCAGTGAGAACACATGTGCCGCTGGTTGCGTTTGTATTATTAACTCCCTGGAATGCTGTAGCCCAACCGTTCTGCGCGAGATCGTCGTAGAACATTCCGAATCCCGCGTGAAACACGGTCTTCTCGCTGCCGCCTGGAGAATAGGCGATTCCAAGACGCGGCGCGATTTGCTTGCGGTAATCGTGCGGCACACCGGGCGCCAATGGAATTTGCAAGGCCTGTAAAGTAATGTACGCACTGTTCTCAAGTTGACTTCGGCCAGAACCCTCTAACAGTCCGAACGAGGTTTGGTAACGGACGCCGTAGTTGACCGTGAGATGATGCGAAGCGCGCCAGGAGTCTTCTGCATAGAGGCCTAGCCGTTGGACGTTTTGCGAGAAGCTGCCGTCACCTGCAGGAGTATATGTGCAGGTGATGCCTGACACCCCGCTGGGCGCTGGGTCGCATTGCGAGGCCGGCGAAACATCATAGAACGGCAAGGCGCTCGTGATGCCGCCGCAGTCGGGCCCAGGCGGGTTGATGTAGCAATCAGGGTTTGATGGATACTGGATGAACTGCTCTGCAGTGGACGCAAACGCACCACTGAGCACAGGCTCGTGAATGAAGTCGACACCAAACTTGAGAGCGTGACTTGCTACAACGTGGCTCAGATCGTAACGCAACTGGTACTTGTCCTGATTGCGGAGGTCAGGAAATAGGGTGATAGGAGTTGCGAACTGGTTATCGCCGAATGTTTCGAATCCGGAAATTGTCAACGCGGTCGAACTGAACGGAAACGCCAGCGCGAAGCCTAGATCCGAGTTGCGTGTTTGGGTAAGGTGCAAGAGGCTGGCGGCGAAAACCAGATTTCCAAGCCAGGTTGGACTGAACGTATAGGCGTTGCTGATCACCGTGTTCCAGTAGTTGTTGTGCGTGGTCAATCCGGTGGAGGGCAGCGTGCCTTGCTGGACCAGTGCGTTGCGGGTGAGGTAGGTGTCTTCAGAGGCACGCAGAAACCACTGCGATTTTGGAGACTCGGCCCAGTCAAATCGCATGGTGCCGAGATAGTCGCGGAAAGGGATGGGAACATTGGCGGGAACTGCGATGGATGGTACGCCGGAAATCAGGCCTTGAGACGCGATCGTGCTCAGCGCATTGAATTGCTGAGTACTGGCGGGGCTGTAGGCGATGCTAGCATTTTCGTGCACCTGCTCAAATGAGGTGAAGAACCACACCTTGTTTTTCACGATGGGTCCACCGAGAGATCCAACGTAGTTCTGGCGGGAGAACGGCTGCTTGGGATTTTGCTCGCAGGTTCCATCGGTGCAGGTTTCCGCCGGGTTCTCAATTGGGAATCGCGCGTTGAGCGCAGAGGCTCGCTCGTAGAAAGCCGCATCGCCATGCCAATCGTTGGTGCCGCGCTTGGTGGTGATCACGACGGATCCGGCGGTGGTCCAGCCAGTGTCGGCGTCCTCATTCGAGGTACGAACGGCGAATTCCTGAATGCCATCCGACGAGAAATTCTGCAGAAAGCCACCGATCCAATCATCGGAGTTGTCGGCTCCATCCACAGATAGTTCGTTGTTCAACCCTGAGCTTCCGCCGGTGGAGACAGCAGTGATACGGGCCTTGGTTGGATCGGATGGCTCGACAGGCTCTGTTCCAGGCACGAGATATGCGATGTTGGCGAAGCTGCGCGCGGAGAGCGGAAGTGATTCGAGGTCCCGGCTGCCGACTACGCCCCCGCGCACCGCACTAGAAGTGTCAATGGATTCGGCCGTGATGGAGGAAGGAATACTCTGCACATTCACTGTCTCGTGTCCGGCCTCCGGCTTCATCGTGACATTGATATCGCGCACGACGCTGACGGCGACGTCTACATCAGCCGTGGCCTGGGCAAAGCCCTTGGCAGCTACGCTGATGCGATAGGAACCGGGGAGCAATCCCTCGATGCGAAATTCCCCGTGCCCATTCGCCATCGCTGCGCGGCTGATGGAAGAGCCGGCTGCCTGCGCCACAACTCGAGCACCCGCAACACGCGCTCCGCTTGCGTCCTGGACTGCCCCCCGAAGTGCGCCGTTGGAGTTTTGACCGCAAAGGAGCGCAGGAACCAACGCAAGAAACAAGACACCGAGGCAGTGTGTCTTCACACGCATCGGCCTCCTCTGACGCTCTTGTATTTGAACCTTTGAAGCAAACATCTCTGCCTCCTCAAAGCTGCATTTCGATTGTTGCTCCGTGTGCAGAGTTTGGTGCGGTTCGGTGATGAAGCAGACTCTGGAATCCATGGCGCGGGAAGGAGATTCCGGAATTTCCCAAATATGGCGTAGTTTAACACCTTGCGAAAGGAGAGCTTGAGCAAAGATCAGCGAGTCATGAGGTAGTAGACCTCCCGCTCAATCTCGGCAATCGCGATGGGTTGAAGGCCCTTCGTCTTCAGCTCCTGATTCAAGGTATCGAGTAGACTTTTTTTCAGCGCTGCCCAATCTTCTATCCGCTGGTTCGACGCTGCTCGCGCCTCGGCATACACAGTTAGCCCTTGCGCAGGCATCGCACGATCGGCACTCTCGGCCATGTTCAACGTGGCGGTGAGTTCCTGGTTGGCTGCATCGAGCCCCAGCTTCCCGTCAGTTCCCTTCTCCAGAGCGTTGATCGCCGCAATCAATTCATTTGAGGTCTTTGCGACCTCCTCACTCGCTGCACCAGCAACAATTTTGGCTAATTGTCCTTTTACCGAGCCGACCTCCGCGAGCGCGCGCCGACATGCAAGTGAATCGCGGAACATCTTGTAACTCGTTTCGAACTGTTCATCGAACTCTGCCTGACTTGCAGGCGAACGCGGGTCCTTCACGACAACCAGCGATTCGGACGACTGCTTCTTCCCGTCGACTTCAAGCTCCAGAGTGTAGATCCCGGGCGCAACGTGCGGTCCACGTGGAATGTCGCCTTCGCCATCGTCGGGTTCATCGCTTTCGGATACACCCGAGGTCCCCCATGCAAGATTCCATATGAGCCGATGCATGCCTGGCGCGGTCTCGATCTGCAGCGGCTTGGGAAACCAACGTTCTGCGATGGGGATCGACGCATGATCCGCCTCATGCTCCTTCGCGGAGGTGAACTGCCGCACGAGCTTATGATGCGCATCGTAGATTCTGATCGCGACCTTCTGAGGCTCGGTGGGGAGATAGTAGTCAAGAATTGCGCCATTCGGCGGATTCTCCGCGGTTGGCTCCTCGGGGGGCAACGGCGTTCCTGGAAAACCATCGTTATCGATACGCACCGTCGTTTCCGGTTGGTAGAGGAACGGCGTTGCGCTTTTCGCCCGCTCTGCGGCTTGTCGGAGAGGCGTGATGTCATCGAGGATCCAGAACGAGCGACCGTGTGTGGCAACTACAAGGTCGTCTTCATGCACGACAAGATCACGAATGGACGTCACGGGAAGATTCAACTGGAGAGGCTGCCAATGATCTCCATCATCCACCGAAAAATACACGCCAAATTCAGTTCCCGCATAAAGCAAGCCCTTGCGCTTTGGATCTTCTCGAACTGCATTGACGAAGGCCGGACCCGCAAGACCATCGGTTATCAGCTTCCATGTTTTTCCATAATCTCGAGTGCGATAGATCGCCGGTGCACGGTCATCTACACGATGACGCTCGACGGAGACATAGGCGATGGACGCATCGAAGTGCGATGGATCAATCTGCGAGACTCTGCTCCAAGGTTTCATCTCTGGGGGCGTTACGTTTGACCATGACTTCCCTCCGTCGCGCGTAAGCGAAATGACTCCAGTATCGCTTCCGGCCCACAGCACATCTTTGTCCACATAGGAAGGCGCGACCGTGGCAAGCGTACCGTATCCGCGTTCGATGGCATTGTCAGGCGTGGGCCCATCCTGCCTCGAAGAGGAGTCAATTGAATTTCCCGCCGATGGATTGCCGGGAGGAGCGACTACTTTTGCAGATGCTGGAGGAGCCTTTGAGCCAGTGAGATCGGGGCTGATCTGCGTCCAATGCAAGCCACCGTCTGCGGTCTTCAGCACATACTGGGTTCCCAGGTAGAGCGAGGTCTTGTCGACGGGCGAGAAGACCAGCGGCGGAGTCCAGGGATCGCGATATTTTCGAAGTTGAATCTCAGTGCCGAAGATTGGGACAGGCCAAGGGGATACATCCTGCGAGAGCGACCTTCCGCGCTCCCATCGCGCGACGACGCCGTAGCTACCGCTCTCATAGAAGATGTTGGAGTCTTTGGGATCGATAGCTATATAGCCGCTTTCACTGCTGCCCGCAGGAAACCAATCGCGGGGCGTGATTTGTCCGTGATCAGTGCGGCTCAGGACCGCGGCGCTGCCGCTATCCTGCTGCGCTCCATAGACCGTGTAGGGGAATCGATCATCCGTAGTCACGTGATACATCTGAGCGGTTGGCTGGTTGTACCAGGTCGACCAGGTCTTACCGCGATTGAGGCTGATCGTGGTCCCCTGGTCCGTGCCAAGGATGAGATGGGCTCCGTTTTTCGGATCGACCCACAACTCGTGATAGTCGTCGCCACCCGGCGCACCGCGCAGCACGGCAACATTCTTGCCACCATCGACTGAATACATCAGCGCAACATTCGGCATGTAAATGACACTGGCATCGCTGGGATCGACTGTGATGCGACTGAAATACCAAGCGCGGCTGGTGAGTCTTGGATCGGCGTTCGCGAGCGTCCAGTTAACGCCGCCATCATTAGAAATGTACAGGCCAGATTTCTTTGCTTCAATCAATGCGTATATGCTTTGGCCATCCGCGCTGACAGCCACGCCGGAACGGCCCCATGTTCCATCGGGCAATCCGTGACCGACACACGGCTCCCAGGTTTCCCCGCTGTCAGTCGATCGATAGATGCCGCTACCGGGCCCGGCCAGAGGCGCGTATGTGCTCCAGGGAGCGCGATGCGCACTCCACATGGATGCAAAGAGCACGCTCGGTTTGGCGACTGCGATAGCAAGATCGGCCGCTCCAATGTTGGAGCCCTTGTAGAGCGTGCGCGTCCATGTGGCTCCGCCGTCAATGGACTTATAGACACCACGATCGGGGTTCGGTCCATACGCATGGCCAAGAGCGCCCACGTACACCACATTAGGATTGGTGGGATCGATTGCGATTTTCGAAATCTGCCGCGTCTCCTTCAATCCCAAATAGGTCCATGTCTCGCCGCCATCGGTCGACTTGTATACGCCCGCGCCTGATGAGAGATCCGACCGAATGTCGGACTCACCAGTACCGACATAAATCACGTTGGAGTTCGAAGGCGAGACCGCAAGCGCACCAATGGAGGCGACCGGTTGCTGATCAAAGATGGGCTTCCACACCGTGCCGGCGTCGTTCGTCTTCCACACGCCGCCACCGACCGAGCCAAAGTAAAACGTCGCGCCATCACCGGGAACACCGCTGACCGCGACCGCACGACCGCCGCGAAACGGGCCAATCAGCCGCCAGCGCATGTCGTTGAAGAACTGCGGCGAAACGGTTTGCGCGGCAGCATGCAAACCAGCGAGCAAAATAGCTAACGCCAGATTGAAACGAGCTACACGAATCCTAACCATTCATTCTCCTCCAAACGAATGCGCCGCCCGTTATTCAGTCAGAGACAATCTTTAGTCTTCGTCGCCGCTTTCGGGCACGGTCCGCGGCTTCTGTTCAAGATTCAATAGCGGCAGATGTGCCGCGTCAAGCTGGCGATTCAAGGCCGGGATCGCAGTTTCCTTCGAGTGTTTCCAACGATTCAGGATCTCCGTCAACTCCTCGTTCGCATGCTCCGCCGCCTTCAATTGCGCCGCGGTCGGCGCGGCATCTGCTGACCCAACCTGCTCATAAAGCGCAGACGATTCTCCGGCTACTTCATCGAGACCCGGCGCTTCTTCGTTGCCTGAGTCCAGATGCCCGTTCAGCAATGCTCCA
>JBAWCO010000322.1:0-18173 GCA_049590315.1 Occallatibacter sp.
GGTGATCGAGAACTGCAGGGTGGGGTACCGGACATTCGGCAGGCTAAACGCGGCGAAGGACAATGTGGTGCTGATGCCGTCGTGGCTCTATGGGACGTCATCGGACCTGGTTCAGTTTTTTGGAGACGGCAGTTCGCCGCAACACCTAGTGGACACGGGGCGCTTCTTTGGAATCGCCATTGACACGCTGGGAGATGGCGCTTCTTCGTCGCCTTCGAATAGCAAGACGCAACATGGGACGGCGTTTCCGGCTTACAACCTGCGGGATGCGGTGGAGGCGGAGTATCGCGTGGCGACGGAGGTGCTGGGGTTGCGGCATCTGCATGCGGTGGTTGGGCTCTCAATGGGCGGCGAGCAGACGTTTGTGTGGTCGATGGCGCATCCCGAGTTTTTTGACCTCGCGGTGCCAATTATTGCGACGCCGCGGCTGACTGCCTACGATTTGCAGGTGAAGCGGATCATGGTGGAAACGATTGTGGACGATGCGGCATACAAGGATGGCGCGTATACCGAGGAGCCGCAATTGGCGCTGGCCAACCTGTTTGGCAAGCTGGTGGTGACGACGCCTGCGTATCGCAACCAGGCTACACCGCGGGGGAAGCTGGATGCGTTCTATGCGCAGGCTGAGGCGCAGCAGGAGATCGACGCGAACGACAGGCTATGGCAACTGCGGGCGATTATGACGCAGGACGTGGTGGGTGACCGGACGATTGCGGATGCGGCGCGGTCGGCGAAGGCTCGGTTCCTGGTGATCGTGGCCGCGGAGGATCATTTGGTGAATCCGCAGCCGGCGCTGGATTGGGCTGCGGCGATTGGCGCTCCGGTGTATGTATCGCATGGAAGCTGCGCGCACTTGATTATGGAATGCGACGCGGCGGCTGTTTCGAGCCGGGTGCGGCAGTTTTTGGCAGCGGGCAAATTGCAGTAACGCTGCGAGGTTGACGAAGGCTGGCTCACAGCTGGAGTGAGCGCGAGGACGGATGAAGACACTTGCCAATGCGACGGATAAAGAGGAGATTGTGCGGCGACTGCACGCGATTGGGCCGTCGAGCCAGAGGCGTTGGGGAAAGATGTCTGTTGCCGAGATGATTTGCCACTCGAGCGATGCGTTGAAAGCGGCGATGGGCGATTTACCGACGAAGGACGTCAGTAACTTGTTCTCACGCTATGGAATGAAGTGGGCGGCTTTGTTTATGCCGACGAGGTGGCCGCACGGAGTTCAGACGGTTCCGGAATGCGATCCGCATAGAGATGGGACGAAGCCAGTGGAATGGAAGAACGATTTAAGCGAGCTTGAGGAACTGCTTGAGCGGTTCACGCAAGTGCCGCGGCGGTACGCGTTTCAGGCGCATCCGATGTTTGGAGTGATGTCGGATGCGGATTGGATGCGCTGGGGCTATTTGCACATGGACCATCATTTGCGTCAGTTTGGGGCGTGAGTACGCGTCTGTTTTGCAGGTGCGGACGGATTTCTTTGCGGTGTCGGGCAGGCATTCATGAATGCCAGGTCTTGTCCCTAGAGTGGCAAAGCTGTTCGAGGTTGCAGCGGTCGCATTTGGGTTTGCGGGCTTCGCAGATTTGGCGGCCGTGGTGAATGATTTGATGGGAGAAGTCGATCCAGCGGTTCTGTGGGATCACCTTCATTAACTCCTGCTCGACTTTTTGCGGCGTGTCACCTTTCGCCAGGCCGAGTCGATGGGCTATGCGGAAGACATGGGTGTCGACGACAACGCCTTCTGCCTTTTTGAAGCTGACGCCGAGGACGACGTTGGCGGTTTTACGGGCTGCGCCGGGGATGGTGATGAGCTCGGCCAGTGTCTGCGGAACTTGGCCGTTGAAATCCGCGATGAGCTTTCGAGCTGCGCCCTGAATGGATTTTGCCTTGTTGTGATAGAAGCCGGTGGTGCGGATTTTTTCCTCGATTTGGACGAGAGATGCTGCGGCCATTGACTGTGGGGTGGGGAATTCCTTGAAGAGACCGGGTGTGACGATGTTGACACGAACGTCGGTGCATTGGGCGGAGAGGATGGTGGCCACCAGCAGTTCCCAAGGGGAGCGATGGTCGAGGGCGCACTTGACACTGGGATAGGCTTCGTCGAGGGCTTTGAGGATGGCGGTGATGCGATCGGGGGCCAGGTCGCCGCGTGCGGCTGTGGCTGGCTTCCTGGTGGTGGACTTGGGCGCGGATTTCTTTGCGGCGGGCTTGCGAAGGAGTTTTACGGTCGCGGGCATATTGGATTTACCTGTTGAGAACCATGCTATCGCAGGGGGCGAGCGTGAGGCCCAAGGCACGCTGCCGCGCCAGATTGAGTGATCTGCGACACATGGGACTCACAATCTCGAAATATTAGCGGAACCAGCGATTGCGCAGGGCGTATCACTGATCGGAGCTTTGTCGGCTCAGAACGAGGTGAACGCGTGAAGAGGATAGTGACTGCAACGTTTTTCGGTCTACTGATGGGCGTAGTTTGTGCAAGTCTGTTGTTCGCTAGCGGCATTATGAAATTTGCTGTGATTACTCTGGTGTTTGTCTTACTGAACCGGGCGGTGATGGGATTTGCCATTGGCGCATCTGGATTCAAAATGCATTGGGCATGGAACGGAGCCATTTTAGGGATCGCGGTGGGATCGATCTTCTCCTATTTCCTTTTCATGAGCCTGGGATTGGGGATGTTGCCAGTGATCAATTTCTTTGTGAACGGAGTGTTTGGGCTGCTGATTGAATTCCTCACGACTGTGGTTTGCAGACAGCGCGCAGTTCCTCGGCTTGCGGCGGCTGTTGCGGGACACTGAAGCTGTGCTCGGTTAGCGAAATGACCACTTATTCGCGGGACGGACGGCTGGCATTGAATTCAACATTCATTGAGGGCTGCTTGAATTTGTGGTTCCAATGGATTGCTTCAGCGCTTTGGTTACTTTGACCGCAATGTCGTTCTGGATGGTGAGGATGTCGCTCATGGGCTGGTCGTAGGTAGCAGACCAGACGATGAAGCCGTTGTCGGCGCGCAAGAGGCGGACATCGACGCGTACCCATGTGCCTGACTTGCGGAGGCTGCCATCGAGCGCGTAAGTCACATGTAGCGTTCTGGCGATGTCTGCTACGGGGACCTGCTTGCCTTTGAAATAGAACGAGGAGGTGGGTGACGGGACCTGCAGCCCTGGAACTTTGCTGAGCTTGTCGATCAGCTCTTCAGTGATGCCGTCGGCGAACTCTTCGTTCTTCATGCCTTGAGTCAGGTCAAGAAACGGCAGCACTGCTACGGAGTTCTGCGGGGTGGCAGGAACGGCGGGCGAGACCGGTCGCGGGGGCGCGAGGCGGGCGTGCACAAAATAGAGCGCGGTTAGTGCGAGAAGGAGAACTGCGGCGATGGCCGCAAGAGGGCCGAGACTGCGGTGAGCGGGAGGGTGCGCGGCGCTAGGCGCGGAGGGGGGACTGGAGGCATTCTGCGGGGTTGTCGCGAGCGATGGGGCGGAGGAATTTGTCGTGGGGGATTCGACCCATGGGCTGACGTCCGCGATCATGCGGTAGCCAAGGCGGGGCACGGTGGCAATGTAGGTGGGCTGACGGGGATCGTCGCCGAGCAGACGGCGGAGTGAGGCCACGGCCTGATAGACGGAGTCAGGGCTGACATTGACGCCGCTCCAGACCTGATCGAGCAGGGCATCGACGCTGACGATCTCACCGGGGTGCTCGGCGAGACAAACGAGCAGGCGCAACGTTCGAGTTTCGAGACGGAGTGTCTCATTTTCACGGGAGATTTCGCCGGAAGCAGGATTGAAACGCCACGCTCCGATGCGGAGTTCAGTGGAGGTTGGGCGTTCGGTGCCGGTTGGATGAGGAGTCTCTGTCATGCGACAGTAACGAAGTATTTTCGATTGTAGCAGCGGCGCGTTTGATGGAGTATGGCGCCAATTCAGAACTATTCAGGGAGTTTCAGACTAGATTCAGGACTTTCCGCGCCGAAACCGTTAGAACTGCATTGCGCTCCGAGGGCAAACGAGGAGCGAAAGGCGGACGCATGAGGATAAGAAGCGCGATGGTCAAGAGTGTGGCTGGCATTGCCGTTCTCGCAGTGTGCGGATTTTCTGCAATGAGGATGGAAGCGGCGAAAGTGGCAATTGCGACGTCCGGCTTGGCGTCTCTTCCGGCGCCAGGAACCTACAAGGTCGACCCGACCCACAGTTTCACTTATTTTGGAGCGTGGCACCATATTGTCGGGCTGGTGCGGGGACGGTTCGACAAGGTTACGGGGACCATCACGGCGGCGAAAGATCCTACGGATTGCGCCGTGGATATTTCGATTGATACGGCGAGTATCAGCACGCAGAACAGCCGGCGTGATGAAGACTTGCGCGGGTCGGACTTCTTCGATGTGAAGAATTTCCCGGCGATGACGTATCACGGGCACGGCATCAAGCAGGCCGCTCGTGGAGAGTGGGTGATGGATGGCGCGCTGACGATTCGCGGGGTGACGAAGGTTGTGCCGCTGACGTTCAGCTTCAAGGGATTGTTTCCGGATACGCCTGCAGGCCAGCCGGCGCGGGCGTCGTTCCATGCGACCGCTGCGGTGAAACGCGGGGACTTCGGCATGACGCGCGACAACCTGATGGAGCTTGGGCCGAACCCGATGGGGCCGGATGTGGAGATCGAGATCGACGTGGAGGCGAATGCTGTCCCGACAAACGCGCAGTAGTGAGTTACAGTTTGCCGTTGAGCCAACTGCTGAGCTTGTCGATGGGCAGGCGGACGCCGATGTAGAACTGGCCGAAGAGGGCGTAGACGGCGCTTACTTCGTCGACGAGCGTCTCGTAGATCATGAGAGGAGGCGGGCTCGCTTGCCTTGCGACTTCAGTAATGACACAGCCTTCTTGTCGAAGCTAACAAACTCCTCCGCGCCAAGCCAAGCGCCCTCGTGGGCGATGACGCCATCGGCAAAGTCTCCGCCTTGATTGAGGATTTCCAATCCAGCCTGGACGGCGGAGCGGTCCACGATGACTTTTGCGCTGTTGACGAGTGATCGTATCGAGGTTGCGACTTCAGCAGTCGGTCTTTTGTAGCCGTTCCGCATGACCCATGCGAACTCGCAGAGCGCTACGAGCGGAATTGCGATTTGGTCCGCCGATCTGAGCAAGTGAGCCGCAGATTGCGCCTGACGCGGTTCGTCGCGGACTGCGGCGCGCAGAAGGATATTCGTATCAACCGCGACGATCACCGCTCGCCGGCCCATGCCCTCTCGGTTATTTCTTTAATCTCTTCAATTGTGAGCTTTATCCCGCCCTTTTTAGCCAAAGAGCCAATGAATTCGTCAATGGAGCCAGTCGGCGTGGCTGGGGCGACGACAAGCCTGCCGTCCGGAAGTTTTTCCACTTCGAGCTTCTGGCCAGGAGTAACGTTCAGGTGCCGAAGCAACTCCTGCTTCAACGTGATCTGGCCCTTCGCGGTAACGGTAAGCGTCGGCATAAGTGGCCCTCGCAGTCAATTGTAAGGTAAAACTTCCTTACAGCGCAATTGCCAACCACTGTAAGAGTGATCAGAGCTTACCGCTTAGCCAGTTGCTGAGGTTTGCGATGGGCAGGCGGACGCCTATGTAGAACTGGCCGAAGAGGGCGTAGACGGCGCTTACTTCGTCGAAGCGCATTTCGTAGATCAGCTTCTTGAAGATCACGGGGTCTTCGGCGAAGAGGTCGACGCCCCACTCCCAGTCATCCATGCCGATAGAGCCGGAGATGATCTGCTTGACCTCGCCAGCGTAGCGGCGGCCGATCATGCCGTGCTCGTGCATCATGCGCTGGCGTTCCGCGAAGGGCACGGTGTACCAGTTGATTTGCTCGCCGCGCTTGCGGTCCATGGGGTAGAAGCAGATGTATTTTGCGTCGGGGATGGCGGGAAAGAGACGCGGGGCCATGGCGTCGGCGCCCCGTTTAAGGGATTCGGCGATTTCGGTGTTCCACTCGGGCGAGTGCTGGATTAAGCCCATCGCTTCGGCGGCTTCGTAGGTCTTGCGCGTGGACTCGTAGAGGCCGAGTTCGACAACCGAAACGTAGGAGTGGGTGGGCGTGAGGTAGTCGTAGAACTCTGTTTGGGCGAGGTCCAGTTCAACTTGATTCAGCGCTTCGAGGGAATCGCGGAAGTGAACCAGGATCAGGTCGCCTTTATGTCCCAGCTCGGAGAAGAGGGCGGTGTGGGCGGGGGCGTCCGGTGCCTTGCGTTCTAATTTCTTAAGCGCGGAAACAGCCTGAGTTGCGATTCGATCGCGATCGGCTTGCGAAAGGGCGCGCCAGACTTTCCAGTCGAAACGGAAGAACTGGTGGAGGAGGCTGGAGCCTTCAAGAGTGAGCGGAACGGGGGGGAAATCGGACAACGAAGCACCTCGAATGGGAACACCTTATGGTAGCAAAGAGGGGATGAGAGCGTTGAGACACAGACACGGTTTCAGATCGCTGACGCTCAGCGTCCCAGATCATTCTCACTCAGGGTCTCAGATCGCTCTCAAGGCTTGCGGCCGCTGTGGGAGAGGCTGCGTATTGCTGGCCCCAGGTCTTCATGGCAATCAGGATTGGGTTGAGCGCGCGGCCTTTGGGGGTGAGCAGGTATTCGGGGCGCGGTGGGTGGTCAGCATAGAGACGGCTGGTGACAATGCCGTGGGCGGCAAGCTCCTTAATCCGGGAGGAGAGGACGCTGGGAGTGAGACCGGGAAGGCTGGTTTCAAAATCCTGGAAGCGTCGAGTGGGATGAACGAAGAGATCTCTGAGGATGAGGATGGTCCAGCGGTCGCCTATGATGTCAAGCGTGCGAGCGATGGAGCAGCGCATGGAGTATTTTCTGGCCACGGGATGATCCTTTGAAGATCAGAAACTGTAGTCACTACTATAAACCAAGTCACTATTTTTAAGCGTCCATCCAGAAACACTGGAAAATTGCGCGGAAACGAGCTACCCCGATTGCTGAACTTGGGACGAAGAGGCAAAGACGCCAGCTTCTCTCGCTATACTCGAATGAGCATGAGTGAAAAGATTATTGGCTTCCTCGTTTTGTTCGTTACCCATGTGATCGATGCTGGCGGCTACGCGGGTGTTGCGGCGTTGATGGGGATTGAGTCGGCGTGCATTCCGTTGCCGTCGGAGATCATTATGCCGTTTGCAGGCTATGTGGTTTACCTGGGGCACATGAATCTGTGGCTAGCGGCGACGGCCGGTGCGGTCGGATGCAATCTGGGGTCGGTGGTGGCGTACTGGATTGGGGCCAAGGGCGGGCGTCCGCTGGTGGAGCGGTATGGCCGCTGGGTGCTGATGAGCCACCACGATCTGGACCGCATGACGGAGTTCTTCAACAAGTACGGATCGATCACGGTGCTGCTGGGGCGTTTGCTGCCGGTGGTTCGGACTTTTATTGCGTTTCCGGCAGGTATCGCAAAGATGCCGCAGGGCAAGTTTCATCTCTACACGTTTATTGGCTCGTGGCCATGGTGCTTTGCGTTGGCTTATGCGGGCATGAAGCTGGGCGAGGCCTGGCACACTGACCCGCGCTTCCATGAGTGGTTCCATCGGTTTCATCTCGCGGTGGAACTGGCGTTGCTTGTGGGAATTGTGTGGTTTGTCTGGAGTCACTTGAGCAGGCGTCGGCAGAGCAACGCGGCGTAGGAACGATTTGCAGCGTGTTTTTCGAAAGAACAATGGGTCGTGGGGCAGTGAGCCTCAAGACCAATGGAGGAAGGGAAGAGTAGATGGCAACGAAGAAGAAGGCAGTGAGCAGGAGCAAGCGGGCGGCAGGCAAGGTGGAGACCGCCAAGGGCAAGTTGGGTGTGATGGTGGTGGGCATGGGCGCCGTTGCGACAACGATGATTGCTGGTGTTGAGGCCGTGCGGCAGGGTCTTGCGAAGCCGGTGGGTTCCCTGACGCAGATGGGTACCATTCGGCTGGGCAAGCGTACAGACAATCAGAGTCCTCTGATCAAGGACTTTGTTCCGCTCGCGGACCTGAAGGACGTTGTGTTTACCGGCTGGGACATATTCAAGGACAACGTGTATGAGGCCGCGGTGCACGCCGCAGTGTTGGATAAGGAGACGCTGGAAAAGCTGAGGCCACGGCTTGAAAAGATCAAGCCGATGGCGGCAGTTTTTGACCAGTACTATGTGAAGCGGCTGAACGGCACGCATGTGAAGAAAGGTAAAACGAAGCGCGACCTGGCCAACCAGCTGATTGCCGATATTCAGACGTTCAAGAAGAAGGTGGGTCGTGTAGTGATGATCTGGTGCGGCTCGACGGAGATCTTCCTGGAGCCGACCGAGGTGCACCGGTCGATCAAGGCTTTCGAGAAGGGGCTCGACAACAATGACATCGGCATTGCGCCGTCACAGATTTATGCCTACGCGGCACTGAGCGAGGGTGTGCCCTTCGCCAACGGTGCGCCGAACCTGACGGTGGATGTACCGGCGATGATCGAGCTGTCGAAGAAGAATGCAGCGCCGATCTGCGGCAAGGACTTCAAGACCGGGCAGACGTTTATGAAGACGGTGCTGGCACCGGCCTTCAAGGCAAGAATGCTCGGCGTTTCAGGATGGTTCTCGACCAACATTCTGGGGAACCGGGATGGAGAAGTGCTGGACGATCCGGAGAGTTTCAAGACCAAGGAAGAGTCGAAGCTTGGCTCGTTGGAATACATCTTCCAGCCGGAGCTTTATCCCGATCTCTACAAGGACATCTACCACAAGATTCGCATCAACTATTACCCTCCGCGTGGCGATGAGAAGGAAGCGTGGGACAACATCGACATCTTCGGATGGTTGGGTTACCCGATGCAGATCAAGCTGAACTTCCTGTGCAGGGATTCGATTCTGGCTGCGCCGATTGCGCTGGACCTGGTGCTGTTCCTGGATCTGGCGAAGCGTACACCGACGTTGCGGTCGAGGGGAATTCAGGAATGGCTTAGCTTCTACCTGAAATCGCCGCAAACGGCCGCGGGGCTTTATCCGGAACACGATTTATTCATTCAGTCGATGAAGCTGAAGAACACGCTGCGGCACATCATGGGCGAGGATCTGATCACGCACCTGGGCCTGGAATACTACGACTGACCACCTGCGGTGGGGCCAACTGCTCCCGTTGGTCGCGAAAGCAAGAACAAAAGCAAAGGCCTCATCCTTCTGGGTGGGGCTTTTTGCTGTTCGCATTCATTCCAGGTTTGAACGAAAAGCGTCTAATCGCGAAGATGCAGAATTCAACCCTTCAGATTGGCGCACGTTCGATCTGATATAAAGACTGCGATATGCGAGTACCGCAAAGAGAGGTCTGCAATTCGATGATGCGAAGGTCTGCGGTGTTGATTTGCCTGATGGGGCTGGGAGCTTCGGCCTTGTTTGCTGCCGACTGCAGGAGGCTCAAGGACCTCAAGCTTGAAAACACAGAGATCACCCTGGTCGAAGTCGTTTCCGGCAATCTCGCAATTCCGGGCGAAGCTTCGGCGACCGGGCTGCCAGCAATGTGCCGCGTTGCCGGCGTGCTGCGGCCGACAAGCGATTCGGAGATTCGCTTTGAAGTATGGATGCCGCAGCAAGGGTGGAACGGGCGTTTTCTCGGTGTTGGCAATGGTGGGTTCGCTGGGTCAATTGGCTATCGCCAGTTCGCGGCGTATCTCAAGCGCGGCTTTGCCGTTGCCGGATCGGATGCGGGCCATCAGGCGGAAGCTGAAGATGCGAGTTGGGCTTTCGGGCATCCTGAGAAGGTGAAGGACTTTGGGTGGCGCGCAGTGCATCTCACGGCCGAGCGGGGCAAACAGATTGTTGCGGCCTACTACGGCAAGTCGCAGGACCATGCTTACTTTGACGCTTGCTCCGACGGTGGGCGCGAGGCTCTGATGGAAGCGCAGCGGTTTCCCGCAGACTACGATGGCATCCTTGCAGGGGCACCTGCGAATGCTTGGTCAACCATGATTGGCGCCGGCGTCGGCGGGATTCAGGCTCAAATCAACGACCCGCGCGCATTCATCCCAGTCCGCAAATTGCCGGCGATTCAGAAGGCGGCACTCGATGCCTGTGACGCGCAGGACGGCGTGAAAGATGGAGTGATTGCGAATCCAGCAAAATGCCAATTCGACCCCAATGTGCTGCTCTGCAAGGCCGGAGACAATTCTGACTGCCTCACTCGCCCGCAAGTTGAATCACTGAAAGGACTGTACGGCGGCGCCAAAGACAGCCAGGGAAGGGTCATCTTTCCCGGCTTTGCGATGGGCGACGAGACGAGTTGGCGGGAGTGGGTAATCGGCGTGGCTCCGGGCGCGGCGTCTTCTGTGCAATATGTGCAGAACGATTTTCGCTACATTGTTACGGGCGATCCGAAGTGGAATATTCTGACCGCTAACGTTGACGAGTCTCTCAAGCTGTCGCGGGAGAAGACGGCTGGCGATCTCGACGCGACGAATCCCGATCTGAGCCGGTTTGCGGCCAGGGGAGGGAAGTTGATTCTCTACCACGGATGGAACGATCAGGCCATCTCGCCCTGGAACACTATTGACTATTACAAGCAGGTGCAGCAGGCCATGGGAGGCCAGAAGGCCGAATCGTTCACACGACTCTATATGGTCCCCGGCATGGAGCATTGTTATGGAGGCCCTGGCGCTTTCGCCTTCGGACAGTTTGGAGTTGGCACCGCAAAGGGCCCGTCCAACGGTCTCTTCGACTCGCTGCAGGACTGGGTTGAAAAGGGCACGCCCGATGAAGCTGTGTTCGCGACGAAATTCGTGCCGGGAGCGGACGGCGCGATGAAACCGATCATGACTCGTCCGCTGTGTTTGTATCCTGCGGTGGCGATGTATAACGGCAGCGGTGATTCGACGGACGGCGCTAACTTTGCATGCAAAAAACCGTAATGCTGGACACCCAGCTTCATGCGCCCAACCCATCGCGCGATTAAACTGCGCGATGGATGGGGCACGGAGCTTTGATGCGACAATAGGCGGTCAGAGAGCTAGCTTATCGTTCGGGCCAAGTGATTCTATGCCAGCGCGAGGTTCATGTTGTCGATGGCTTCGTCGATTTCCTGAGTGCTCTTGAAGCCTACGGTTGCACAGTCGATGCCGGCAGTCTGGAAGGCGAAGCGCATGGCGGTCTGGCGGTCTTCGTGGCGCGTGAATGTGCCGTCGCCGACGAGTTTCATGCTGATGACCCCCATGCCCTCTTTTTTGACCTGATGGACGTGATCGACGACTACGTTTACCTGGTCCGGATGATCGCCTTCGTCGTAGCTGGGGCCGTCCATGCGCGCGCCCTTGTGATTCATGCGGATCATTGCAACTTGAAGCCATTTGTTGCCAGGCATCTGGCGGAGGGCGGGCTGGCCATGGACCGATGCGCCACGGACGCGGATAGTCTTTTTCGCTTGCGCTTCGAGGATGCCGTCCTGCCACCGGCTGGTTTCGGAAACCCAGCTCGAGGTGTGCTGCCAATGGAGGAGCATGATGTCGAAGTACTCGGTTTGCGAGGTACGGCGCATTTCATCGAAGCGTTTGTGCGGGTCGACGCCCTCGTTGGTGGTCACCTTGGTCATAAGTTGATAGCTGTCGCGCGGGAAGCTCTTGAGGGCTTCGCCGAGCATGGCGGGCGTTGCGTAGGACTCAGAGGTTTCAAAGAAGCGGATTCCGCGATCGTATGCATAGTGAATGAGACGCGTGAATTCCTGTTGACCGAGCGCGGCTTGAACATAGCCATTGTTGCTTCCCGTGCCGAACGCGAGGCGCGTTACCTTCATGCCCGATTTGCCAAGGGTGACCATGTCGGTGGCGGAACGGGATGTGGCGTGCAAGGGGAGAGTGCCGACGCTGGTCACGGTTCCAACGGCAAGCGAGGTTCTGAGGAATTCGCGGCGGGAAAAGGGGCTCATGGGGACCTCCATTGCTTTCCGACGCGGCTGTGGGGAACAGCCGTTGCGGAGATAGTATCACGAAGCCGGACGCGGGATGTCAGGGGCAACTTCCGGTCGGCCTCACGCGTCTTCCTAATAACAAAACGCCAAAGGAATCCTTGTAAGGAATGGCCTCGAATACGACCGGGACCGCTCAGTTGGGACGGGAATCGCGCGTCATGGTTAGCAAAACGGGTTAGTAAACAGCCAGGTGCGTAAGTAACATTGGAAATCGCGAACACATTTTATGGGAGGGACCTCTTGAACCGGATCGATCGCCGAAGTTTTCTGCGCTGCTCGGGAGTTGCTGCAGGGTCGATGGTGTTGGCCAGGAAAGGACTGTGGGCGCAGAGCGCGCCGCTGGCAACCACAACGGCGGGCAAGGTCAGTGGCGCTTTGATTGACGGGGTGAATGTCTTCAAAGCGATTCCGTATGGCGGGGATACCGCAAAGACTCGCTTCAAGGCGCCGGTGGCTCCCATTCCGTGGACGGACGTGAAGGAGTGCACTCAATTCACGACGCAGGCACCGCAGTTGGTCATCGCGCGGCCTTCGGGAACGGGTGCGGCTCGCGGTCCTCGGGACCAGGGCGTGCAGAGTGAGGATTGCCTGCACCTGAACGTTTGGACCGCAGGGCTACGCGACCACCGTAAGCGGCCGGTGCTGGTTTACTTCCATGGCGGCGCCTACAACAACGGAAGCGTCAACAACGATCTCTACGACGGAACGCGCCTGGTTCATCGCGGCGATGTTGTGGTGGTCACGGTGAATCATCGGCTCAATGCATTTGGCTACATGTACCTGGGCGATCTGGCGCCGGAGTATGCGCAGTCAGGGAATGCGGGGCAGCTTGATCTGATCCTCGCGCTCAGGTGGGTGCGGGACAATATCACAGAGTTCGGCGGCGATCCGTCGCGGGTGCTCATCTTCGGGCAGTCCGGTGGAGGCGCGAAATGCGCGGCGTTGATGGCGACGCCTGCAGCGAAGGGTTTGTTTCATCGGGTGATGACGATGAGCGGACAGCAAATCAAAGGAGCTTCCATCGAGATTGCTTCTGGGCGTGCGAAGACGGTGTTGGAGAAAATTGGCGTTACTCCGAGCAAGAATCTCGATGCCCAACTGAATGCGCTGAGCATGGAGCAGATTCAGACGGGGGCCGCGGCAGTGAGTTCAGACTGGCTTCCAGTGGTTGACAACGTGATTCTGCCGCGGAATCCATTTGATCCAGATGCGCCTGCGCTTTCAGAGACGGTACCGATGATTCTGGGCAATGTTCATGACGAGACCAGCGTGGCCGGCCATGGGCCGATTACATGGGAGACGGCGGCAGCGGTGCTGAAGAGCTCGGTGTCTGAGTACCTGGGACCGTATACGGCGGAAGAAGTGGTGGCGAAGTTCCGTGAGCTTCATCCGGACTATACGGCGGAGCAGGTGGACACCGCGGCGGCGACTGCGTTTCGCGCGTGGCCGGGACAGCGCTGGGAGGCGGAGCGGCGAGCCGCCAACCCGGCAAGCCAGAAACATACATGGGTCTACCAGATGAACTTTGCGGGAGCAAACGGGAGAGCGATGCATACCATCGACATCCCATTCATGTTCGACAACATTGCCAAGGCTGAGATGCAGGTTGGGTCGACTCCTGAACAGTTAGCGGCTGCCAATGCACTGGCGGCGACGATGTCTGAAATGCTGATTACCTATGGTAAGACAGGGAATCCGAACTTCGATGGGCTGCCGCATTGGCCTGAGTACGATCTGAAGAATCGCAGCACGATGATCTGGGAGCGCGCGCCGCACATTGAGAACGACCCGCGTGGCGCTGAACGAGTGTTTGCGGACAAATCGCACTACCACCAGGCGGGGACTCCGCTGCCCTAGATAATCGCTTGATTTCGTTCTTTGGGGTTTGTGCTTTCCCACCCATCCGCAAGAAAAAAGCGGATGGATGGGGTACGGTGCTGATACAGATTCACGTGATCATAGCCCCAGAGCGGTCGACAGGCTGTCTTTTACGCAGCCATGGCCTGGGCGAGGCGGCGGACGGTGACTACGGTGATGTCGTCTTCCTGGCCGAAGGCCTTGGCGGCATCGGCGATATAGAAAGCAGTTTGGTTGCTCAGGTTATGGACGCGATCAAAGCCGAAGAGTTCGCCGTTGGTGTGTCGGGCCTCGACTACCCCGTCGGACATAAGCAGGATTCGATCGCCGGGGTGCAGGTAGAGACGGACCTCGTCGTAGGTCACTTCAGGGATGACCCCAAGCGGAAGGCCGCCGGGCAGGAGGATCTCCTGGCTGTTGATGTAGGGCGGCAAGTGGCCCGCACTCGCGATGACCAGCTCTCCGTCTGCACCGAACCATGCGGCCTGACAGGTGGTGAAGCTCTCGCTGCCAACGAGGACGCGGTTCAGAGATTCCAGGATTTTGGCCGGGCTGCGTTCCGTCGTCCGGCGCAGAGCGCCCATCAGCATAGAGACATTCATGGCGGCTTGTAGACCTTTGCCGGCAACGTCCCCAATGATGACCAGCAACCCGCCGTCAGTGGTGGGCTGTACATGGAAGAAGTCGCCGCCCACCTCCGCGGCCGGGTTGTAGACCGAATCCACCTCGAAGCCGGGCGTTTCGAGCTTCTCGTGAGGGATCATCAATTCCTGCACGCTGCGAGCTGCGGCCAACTCCTGTTCGCGGCGCTGAAGACCGGCGTTGATACGCAGGAATCGGACAAAGATGATGAGTACGATGACGAAGATGCCGGCGAAGTCGGCGATGGAGGCAAAGTGGATGGGAACAGGGCCGGTCTCAAAGGTGAGAGGGGACTGATATGCACTGCCAACCCAATCGGTCATTCCGGCGGTGAGTATGGGTTCGACCATGCCAACGAGGCCCAGCACCAGAGGAATGAGAAGCAGGCCGGCCTCAAAGTTGCGACGCGCGGTGGCCGAAATCAGGGTGAGGAAGACGAAGATAAACCATCCCATGATCCACAGGAAGGTGCCCACCCCGACTACGACCAGAAAGATTCCAATGATTTGCTGATCGATATGACGGGTGCTACGGCCCACCATCAGCAAACCGGGACCGACCAGGACGAGCACGGGGGCGGTATAGCGGCCCAACACGATGTACCAGCGGCGGCGGAGGGCAAGGAAAGAGATCAAGAACTCGAAGTAGAGATAGGCCGAGATCAGCACCAACTGCATCAATACGGCGGCGTACCACAACTGGTCGAGCCAGGCCGAACTACCGGCCAGGTCGACGAAGCCGATGGGAGCCTGGACCAGTTCGTGAAGCGCGAGCCAGAGGTATTCGGGATGACCCTTTTGCGTGAAGTAAAGCGCAAATAAGAAAAGCGCAAGCACGGTGAGCAGAACCGAATAGACAAGTCGGGGTAGGCGCTCCAGTAAAGTGTGCAAGGACCATAGCTGGAGTGCACGGTCAAGCTCTACAGGACCGCCGAGGCGGAGGGTGCGGTTGGCAAAGAAGCTGGTATAGCTGCCGATTCCTGTGGGGACGTAAATTGACCGCAACGCCAGGGTAAGAGAAGTTTCCGAGGGGTCGACGTTCAGATGGTAAACGCGAGAGATCGGTTGATAATGCTCCGGGTCGTCGCCGTGCGGCCCCGCGGGCTGGATCAGCTTGCCGTTAGCAAAGACATCGACATTCGCGGCGAGCCCGGCAGTGCCAAGGTTCACGGAGGTGTTTTGGGAGACCGGGAGCTCAATGAGCAGAGAAATGGGCCCGTGATTGGGGGCGAGTTTTATGTGAAGGCGAAACCAGACGAAGGGGCGCTGGTGGTCCTTGAGAGAACCAGGGGGCGGACCGGGCGGGGTCTGAGGACCTGGATTTCCATCGGGATTTCCATTGGGACCCGATTTTGGACTAGGGCTGTCCGCAATGTGATCTTCATCCGGGACGTCGGGGAAGGACTCCTTGGCGTCCCGGATGGCCCAGGTGGAGTCGTCGAAGTCGGGAGTTGTCGCGGCGGGGTTGGAGGTGATGCCAACTCTCCAGTTTTTGTCGAGCAAGATGGGGGCGCCGATACCGGTTGCATCGAAAATGGCCACGGGAGTTGCGGGGGCATTGGGCGGGACCGGGCGGGCATGGCCGTGCGGCCGGAGCAAGTTCTGCAGAGCTGAAGGAGCTTGCGGATGTGGCTGCTGAGGAATGAGATACTTTCCTGAGCAGGCAATCACGACGGCCAGAGCCAAGGCCATGAATTGTACCGTGCAGAACGGTCGACGCAAGACTCCTCCCAAATGCCGCGTGCTCTTCACTCTAACTGAGAAAAGTGGAAGCTCCAAGAAGAAGGCAGCCGGAAGGTAACGAGGCCTTTAGGGTCGAACGAGCTGTCAGCGTCCCCGAAAACGGGGAGGGAGATTCAGACGCATGAAGGAATTATTCTTCCTATTGATGCCAAACAGGCGGATACTAGCGTCTATACAGTGGAGCGGAGCTGTGCAACCAGTGCGCGCTTGGGTTGGCAACTCGCGGGAGGTTGGGTCATGAGGGCAGATGTAGTGAGCTCGAGAGCATTGACGCTGGCAGGACTGGCGTTTGCACTGACCACCGGACTATGGGCGCAGTCCACGCCGTCGAGTACGACTCCGGCGAATACCCAGACGACCGCCCAACCAGCGAGCGGAACGGCACCCACGGCGGGAAGCGCGCAATCCAATACGCCCGCGGCACAACCCGCACAGGGAAGTGCGCAGACTCCTGCGCCATCAGCCCAGCCTGCACCCGGGACCACACCTGTCGGCGGGGACACTCCCGCGGCTGCGCCTGCGACTCAATCTTCCGCACCAGCTTCGGCTGGGGCCGATCAGTCAGGAGCCGCGAAGACTGGGGACAAGTCCGATAAAGGGAAGCAGCCCGCACCGGGAACCACGCCAGTGGGCGGCGATACGGAAGCCACGGCGGTGGATCCTGAGAAGGTGGTGGAACCCGGTAGCCAGAAGATCAACGTGAAGTCGGGCAGTATTGACGACGTGAGTGCGGTAGGGAATCGGGATATCGGCGGGCGCGGCATGGGCAACTGGTATTCGGTGGATACAGAGATCAAGATGGGGAAGATGTACGCCTCTGAGATTGAGAAGAGCACCAAGTTCATCACCGACCCGACGATTCTGGAATACGTCAACCGCGTGGGCCAGAACATCGTAAAGAATTCCGACTGCAAGGTGCCGTTCACGATCAAGATCATTGATTCGGATGAGATCAACGCAATGGCGCTGCCGGGCGGATTCTTCTACGTGAACTCGGGGTTGATTTTGAATGCAGACGAGGAAGCCGAGTTGGCCGGTGTGATGGCCCATGAGACGGCCCATGTTTGCGCCCACCACGCGGTGCGCGAACAGACGCGCATGAACTACGCGCAATTGGGCACCATTCCGCTGATCTTTATCGGCGGCTGGACGGGCTATGGGATTTATGAGGCTGCCTCGATCGGCGTGCCGATGACGTTCCTGCACTTCTCCCGCGAGTTCGAGGCGCAGGCTGACTACCTGGGCGTTCAGTACATGTATCGCGCGGGCTACGATCCGCAGGCCTTCATCGCGTTCTTTGAGAAGGTACAGGCGCTGGAGAAACGCAAGCCGGGCATGGTGGCCAAGGCGTTCAGCGACCATCCGCAGACTCCGGACCGCATCCTTCATTCGCAAGAGGAAATTGCCCGCATTCTACCGCCGCGGGACGAGTATACGGTGACGACGTCAGAGTTTGACGACATCAAGGCGAGACTGGCGCGGATCGAGAACAAGAGGCGCTTGACGGATACGAAAGACACGAAGAGGCCTTCACTGCGGAGGGCTAGTACCGGTTCGAACGATCCGACGAGCCCGTCGAGCACTTCTTCGAGCCCGAACAACGGGTCGGATACCAGCGATCAGCCTACGCTTCATCGCCGCGACGACCAGAACCAGTAGATCTGGCCAAACCGAGCGACGAAATGAGACGGACCGGGGACCTCAGCCCTCGGTCCGTTGCTTTTGGGGCGGAGTCCGTTTCAAGTAAGGGAATGCGGCAGGGCGTTCCGAGAACGCACCATCCGTTCTAACAGCCCAATGGATGGCATAGCGTGCAGACGCCTACGCAACCGGCTGTATTTGCAGGAATGTCTCTGCGCAACGGCCTCCGGATCGGGAAGCGCAAACGCCATGAATTTCCTGTAACTCTCTGAAAACCCTTGAACTGACGGGTGAAACCGCGTTATATACAAGACTACCGGCAGATTCGCCGGAATCCGCCCTGAGGCATCTCAGATGCCGGGAGGCACTCATGCG
>JBAWCO010000323.1:0-3033 GCA_049590315.1 Occallatibacter sp.
GTTCAGGAGTCTGCTGAACCAGCAGTCCGTTCAGCAGTGAGTTCAAGAGATCGATGAAGTCGTTGTCGTCCGTTAGCCCGGATGGTATCGCGACCGCCATTGGACGATTATCTCCCACTTTGCCGCGCTGTCGCTCCCTCCGCGTGGGTTCCGGTCGGTTGGTCGCCGATCCGTCAGTAACGGAACAGTAGCGTCTGGGTAGCGGCGATAGACCCGGAAACTCCGCCCTCGGCCTGCTTCAGAACTCCGACCATCCGATACACACTGAAACGCCACTTCCGCATCCATGCCCTCCTCGGAATTGATCGAACTCTAACATCTCAACTGGTTGAGGAATAGCGAGGCCGATCAAAGCTGCGCTACACCGATTCTTCAATGGTCCAAAACTTCGAGCAGGCCAACCCAGGATCGCCGGGTTCAGCAGCCATGTTGCGTCTAGCGCGGGGTATCTTACGATCGGCTCCGTCTGGCGCGTCGGGCTTGTTATTGGCCCGCATCCAAAATCTATATCTTGATGATAGAATTCCGCTGTTCTCCAGAACAAAGATGCCTACCGCATTCATCGGCGAAAAGGCGCGCACAATTCCAATCGTCGCTAAACAGGCGTTTCGAGCAATAGCCCGAATAGCAAACAAATTGTATTGATAACCCTGGCATCGAGTTGTGACTCGAGCCAAAGGAGAAACTCATGCGGACTGTCAAATTGGTGTGCACTTACTGCCCGCCTCTCCACCACAAACATCCGGGTGGCGAAGGCCAGCGGGATTGGGAGATGCACCCATCGTGGATTGCGGGAATGGAGTCACTGAATGCCTATAGCGACTGGGTCAGCTCAGTCGTTTTGCCCGTTGCCTTTCAATGGATCGAGGAGCACAAGGCGGAGGTTTACGCTACGGTGCCGGAGAACCTCAAGGACGATGTGGGCGTGGTGATCGCTGCCGCATTCAAACTGATAAAAGAACTTCCAGCCTACAAAGCCGGGGTGGAAAAGAGCGCGACTTACGAAGCGGATGTGGCAAATCCGACTTGGGATTCATCGAAGACCAATCCGGTATGGACCGGCATTGTGAAGAAGATCCGAACCGACACGGAGAAAGCATTCGCAGAGCAATCGTCGCTTCTGGGAGATATACCGGAATAAAGGCAGGCAAACTGCACGAGTATTACAAAACCAGAGACGTTGTATTCCGAAGCCATGCCATTCAAGTCGTCGCGACCACGAGGGAGCGGCGACTTGGGGCAACGCTGAAGCGAGTACAGCTTCTCTGGTTTTGTTGTCGTTGCGCGAGTGAGCGATCCAACGACAAGGTGGGGCTCACGAAGCAGAAAGAAGCTAGCTTTCGCAAAGCGGGGCATCCATTTCAGCCTGGATGACGCAATTACGTCCGCTACTTTTGGCTTTGTAGAGAGCAGAATCGACGGCTCGGATCACAGCGTCAGCATCAGCCTCATGGTGAGACGACAAGGCTGAGACCACGCCAAAGCTTGCGGTTACCGGCAGCATGGTATCGCCATCCATGATGTTCGCCGATTGCACAGCCGCGCGTAGTTGCTCGGCGCGGATCAGCGCGTTTTCGACTCCGCAATTTGGCAGGATCAGCAGAAACTCCTCGCCGCCGTACCGGCCTGCACAGTCATAGGAACGGAGAGAACGCGCAAAGATGGCGCTGATCTCTCTCAAAACCAGGTCGCCGGCCAGGTGGCCAAAGGTATCGTTGATCTTCTTGAAATGGTCGACATCGATCAGGATCACGCTCAGTGGCGTCCCTTCGCGAAGCGAGCGGTTCATCTCTTCGCCCAACCGCTCGACAACGATGCGGTGATTCCAAAGGCCGGTCAAACCATCGTGCTCGGCCTGGTGCCGCATCTGCTTGCTCTCGTGCATCAGCTCCTTCTTCTCCAGTTCCAGAGCATCCTGACGGCGCTGATCCTCGCGAACGCTGTTATAGACCGCGTAAACAATGGCGATGAGCAGGAGCGCTCCGGCGAGAGTGGACAGGGAGATGCCATTGCCATCGATGAAGAAGAGGGGCGAATCGATCTTTTCCGCGATGGACCAGCCGGTGAATTGGCGGCCTTGTTTGACCACGTTCGTGAAGACGATGATCATTTCGTCGAGGAAGGCCAGGATGGCGACCAACCAGCGGGCCGAATCAAGCTGCTTGCGCTTGAAGAGCGCATAGGTGACCAGGACCAGAGGAAAAGCTTCCAAAGGGATATAGAGAGAGGTCAATAGGGCGTCGGAAACCTGGGCAAGTGCGGTCGATTGCGGTGCCCAGGGGAGGACAACCAGCACTCCATCCAAGGCGATGTCGACGATGCCAAAGCAAGCGAGAATGCGGGTAAGGCGGCAAAGGCCGCGATTCTCATGGAGACGAAGAAGCCAGAGCAGGAGAAACCAGAGCGATATATCCTGCATGGCGGCGACGGGTTGTGCCACTCCCATCGCCAGCGGGTAGGGCCAGCCCAGATGAGCATTCACGAGCAGGAGAATGGCCGGCTGCGCAAGGGCAAAGCCAGCGTTCCAGAACAGGACCCACCGAGCGGGGGTTCGCAACCAGAGAAGAAAACTCAAGAGGGCAATCATGCCGCAGAGGAGATTGGCGCCGAACTGGAGTTGGCGGCTGCGCAGCCACTGAAACTCATCCGCGGCTTGAGCGGCTGCAACGGCTTCGGGACCTCCGATCAGAGGGGCTGCCTCAAAACCGCCAACCTCCCCAGAATCGTCGGAAAGCAAGGGCGCCTTCCAAACACGGACGGCCAGAACGCCGTGCTGCACCGGACCAAGGTCAATGAGTTGCATGGGCCGCGAAGTGTACCAGATGGGGTGAGGCGGCAGCTTGCCGTTGCTGCCGATGAGGGAGCCGTTCCAGTAGATTTCATACGCATCACGGATCCTCGGTACCAGGAGCGAAAACTGCTGGGGACCGCCGGGGGCCGGGGTCAGCGAGATGGAACACCGATACCAGGCAAAGCCGGTGAGATGGGCGTGACCCTGCTTGCTCCACGGCTGGTCCGCAGTTACCTGCTCCC
>JBAWCO010000324.1:0-1547 GCA_049590315.1 Occallatibacter sp.
GCCAGTTCACTTTGCGTCAGGTTCATGGCCAGACGTCGGGCCTTGAACCGCCCGGCGATTCCTGCTTGTACCTCTTGCACCGTTCTGAGATATACAGCCAAATTGTTGCCTCTTTTCCTTCATTATACTGCGTAAAATGCAATATATTAACCATATAGTTCAAGAGAGGATTCCCCGTCTACTTGTCGCCGAGGTATGCTCTGACGGCGCTCAGGATGGCTGGCGCTACCTCATCAATCTCATTCTCGCGCATCAAACGCAGCGGCACTCTGTCGCCCAGTTCCGGATTCACGCCCGTCAGCCAAGCCTGCACGACTGCGGGCGAATCGTGCTCGTTCAGGGTGCGCGCTACATGAAAAGCAAACCGCAACCGGCTTTCAGCGTCGCCGTAGATCCGGCCGCCGGCGATCCAGCGATCAACAGCGCGCGCATCCTCGACGCCTCCGATGTACGCGGTCAGTTTCCGCCCAACAATCTCAACCAATTTCTCGACAACCTTCGGAGCGGGAAGCCGCAATGCTTCCCTGTGGGCGAACAGGTCGGGCCTGGAACGCAATGGTGTGTCCATGGCGACCTCCTGGTTGAGCATTCTTCGCATAACGATGGGCCCGAATCCTATCGGGTCCATTACGCAGCTTTGGCCAATTCGATTTCCATAGTAGGTACGAAGCGCCGAGCCGATACCGAGCCGGGGTGCGGCCCCCTTGGCGGCTGCGGCACCAGTTCGGCCAGCAGCCAAACGGAGATGTTGCCACAAAGGGCGCAACATCCTCCGCTTGAATTCGAGACCGAGGCGCAACTCTCGCAGTAGACGGCTTCATTAACCGGGATGCTGACGAGGCTGCGCTGCGGACATACAATGCTGATCTCTCCCATGATTTCCTCCCGGCGCAGAACTGCTTGCTAGGCGACCTGTTGGTTGGCCAGGGATTCGAGATCCTCGACCAGTTGCTTCAACGCCGCCAGGTTCGGCAGTTCAGTGACCGATGCGATCCTGAAGCGTTCCGCCACGGCAAAGAACCGCGCCTCGCCCGCCATCTCGGCCAGTTGGCGCAGACGCTCGAAGCCGCGCGCCGCGGCCTGCATTTTCTCGATGGCCTGCTTCTGCCGGTCCGCGTTGGGGATGGTCCGCGCGTCTGCGCTGTGCCCGGCCCGGCGCAGAATCTCGGCGTAGATCGGCCCGCCCAGCGTCGCGCGAAAGCCCTCGATCTCACCCGTCAGCCGCTGATCGACCGGGCCGCGCGTGTCGCCGGCCAGGCCGCTCGCCTGAGCCATGGTCATGCCCGGCGGCAGCGCCCACTCGGGCAGGATGGGAATCGCCATCGGCTCGCCGCGGGAGTTCAGACGCACGCGGCTCTCCCCGAAGCGGTAGAGGTAGCGGCCCAGCCCGAAACAGCTACAGGCGCGCTTGAAGGCCTGAGCGTCCGCCGCCGTAATGGCGTTATCGCGATCGGCCCATTCTTCACCGGTGCCGGGATGGCTGCCCAGCCGCGTGATCTTCACTGAGGTCGCCACCAGCACCTTGCTGGTCACGATCGACTTTCCCC
>JBAWCO010000325.1:0-3296 GCA_049590315.1 Occallatibacter sp.
ATCCAGTTCAGGATGAAGCTGAAGCTGAACACAAACCCAACCAGCGTTGCGCAACCGACGATCTGCGCCACCAACTGGCTGGCGTCTCCGTAGAACAGTCCGGTTACGGAACCTGTAACACCGTTCCATGAGCCTCCATAGTTACTGGTGCCGTCGGCAAAAAATCCGATGGAGAGTACACCCCACAGCCCGTTCGTTCCATGGACCGAGATGGCTCCGACCGGATCGTCGACCTTGAGATAATTCTCAACGAACGCGCAACTGAAGCAGACCAGGACTCCCGCAACCAAGCCGATGATGGCTGCTCCCACGGTGTTGACGAAGCCGCTGGGTGCGGTGATGGCTACCAGGCCCGCCAGGAGCCCGTTGCCGCTCATTGAGGCATCAGGTTTGCCCTTGAATGCCCACATATAAAGTAGTGCGCCAAACGTGCCGGTGCAGCCTGCCAGCATGGTGTTGACGGCGATGGATCCGATGCGCAGGTTGCCGGCGGCGGATGCGCCGAGAGTGCTGCCGGGATTGAATCCGAACCATCCGAATGCAAGGATGAAGCATCCGATAAGAACCGCGGAGATGTCGTGGCCGATGATGGCGTTACTCGACCCATCGCGGTTGAACTTGCCGATTCGGGGACCGATGATCATGGCCAGTGCCAGAGCCGTCACGCCACCAACTGCGTGGACAACGCCCGATCCGGCAAAGTCGCAGTAGCCTTTTCCGAGTCCGAGATTGGTTCCCAACTGCGAGAGCCAGCCACCGCCCCAGGCCCAGTTCCCGTACAACGGATACGTGAACGCTCCCATCAGCACAGAGGAAACGGCAAAGGCGGCAAACTTCCACCGTTCCGCCGCAGCGCCTGTAACGATGGTCAGGGCAGTATCCATGAACACCATCTCGAACAGGAAGATGACCATGACGCCGACGTCATAAGTGCTTCCCGAAAGGAACATGCCGCACTCGCCGAAGATGCCCCAATGAGTGCCGAACAACGTCATTGCATGCTCGGTGTTCAGCGACTGGAGTCCGCCGAGATTTCCATTGCCGGCTGCTCCACCCATTTGAATGGCAAATCCTATGATCCAGTAAGCGAACAATCCGCACGCATACACGAAGAAATTCATCATGTAAGTGTGGTTTGCGTTTTTGACGCGGCATAGACCTGCCTCGACCATCGCAAAACCGGCCTGCATAAACATGACCAGGAAGCCGGTGACGAGTGTCCACACGAAGTTAATTGCAATTTTGTTCTGGCCCACTTGATTGCCAACGTCGCCCAGGGTGAGGCCGACCTTGGCATCGCCCACTGGCACATCGCTGACGGTACCAGTAAGGGTGCCCCCAGGATCGCCATTCGCAAGAGCTGAGGTGGCGGGTGCTGCTGCAAGAGCGCCCTTCAACTCGGTAGCAGACGCGGATGGTGCAGCGTCAGCCCGAGCCACAGTTGCTGCACCTGCCAGCAGAACAACTGCCAGGGCGCAAGTCCAAACTGCTAAACGTGCAATTCTCATCAGATTTTGCTCCATAAATAGGTTGATGATCGCCGAGGACAATTAGGGAAGAGCAATCAAGCTTTCCATATTGCGTTCTTGCTGACTGCCGGTGCTAGAACGAAGATTATTCCGGCAAGTGAGATTGCAAATCCCAGGATCGACGTCGTCATTCGCCCGCCTACGCTGGCCGTCAGGTGCAATCCAACTAACACGGTCAACCAGCCTAGTATCACGACCACTAAGCCAACCAGTTTCATCACGGCCGGTTGCAGGCCGTTGCCGGTTTTGCCCTCGAGTGGCTTGATCTTGAAGAAGCCCCAAAGAGCTACAACGACGGTGATCGCGCCAAGTACAAGCGCCACCTTGCCAAAGCCCGATGAAGAGTATGCGATTCCGGCGCAAACTGCCGTCAGCCCCGCCATGAATGTCGCAAAATCTTTGCCTTGCGATTTTGTTGCCGCCATTACTGCCCTCCTTGATTTGAGTTTGGAATCCCGATTGCCAACTGCACTTAACTGAACGGACCGCCAACAAAGTCAATCATGGTTGCCAAATCAACCTGCATTCCAGCCTTCAAAAGCGCGCGGACCGGCTGGCAAGATCACTAACAACTCAGCGAAACTGCAGTCAGGCACTCCATTTCGCCCGCGTTCAACGTAAAGTGGAAGCCGCAAAGTTTGGCACGCATTGAAACTGAGGCAACGCGCTCAAAAACATCGTTGAATCGGTTCACTTTGCCGGTCATCATCAGCTTAAGTCGATGTTCGCTGTCGGCGCGGAACATACGGAGGTTGGCATTGATTACAGCCGGAAACGACTCAAAGATAGCTTCACGCAGACTCAATGCATCTCTCAGAGCCTGAAGTGTCTGATTCTCCTTTGCCAAATGCGTCGGGAGATCTTTGTCCCATGGATCGGGAGGACGCATCAGCCAGTCACATTCCACCGAGTCTCCCTTCCACTCGAACCGCAACAAAAGCAGTGGCTCCCGAGATAGGGCACCGAAACTCAGTTTTCTTCGCACCCTGCTCAGAAAGTCCGCGGCATGCAGCAACTCTCTCATGAGCGGCGAAGGACCTCCCTCAAGGGCTTTCGCGCCAAATCCTTTTGTGTCGTTGAACTATTTGAAGGCAAAGCCATAAAAACGATGAACTGAGTGAGAACGGTTAGTTCGGCAACCATAGGGGCTCCGTGCTGCACGCGAACCATGAGCAAGAGCGCAACCATGGAGCACCATTGCCAACGAGAAGTTCTCAGTCGCTCTATTCGGTCAGTCAGGATAAAAAGTCTTTTGGGAGCAAGTCCTCGAATATCGGAAGCCTCCGAGCGCGCGCGAAAGCACGCAATTGCGAAGAATGCTGAGAGCAGAATTTCAACCAAGAGTGCCTGCGTGCCCATATTTCCTCCTGCTTATCGATTCGAACGTGACCGGGGATCTGTGGATGAACCGGTGCGTAGATCGCCGCGGGAAGTCAGTATCGATGATGCGGTGAATTATTGAGAATGCAATTTCAGGAAAGACTAGAGGGTAGTTGAACCAACAACATTCATGTGGCAGGGAATGACCAACACCAACGGAATCGCGGCCCTTGACGATCAGGTATGAGCACAGGCTAGAACCCGAGAGGAAAGATTACAACCTATACCTTGGTATAGTCATACAGGCTCAAAATCAAGATCATATAAAGAATTAACTTGAGAATCCCTTTCGTTCGATCGAGGAGAAAGGCACTTCTTAATTCTGTTTCGACCGCTCGATCACAAAGGCAACCGGAGCCGCTCGCACGTCCTTACGAGCTCTGCCAG
>JBAWCO010000326.1:0-7446 GCA_049590315.1 Occallatibacter sp.
GCGGTGATGGCATCAAGCAACTGCGGCTGAGTGATCCAGTGCAGGCGGTCGACCAGATCGGACTTGAGAAAGACTAAAAGGACATAGCCGGAACCGAAGACCACCACTCCCAGCTTGAGAAAGACGAGCAAAATGGGCATCAATCCAACTACGCCCGGTGCACTGGCTGCAATTGAAGCGGGGCTCAAGGCGGAGGGTAGAGCGGCGATCCCAAACGCAACATCGGGAGTCTTACGCAACCTGGTGACTAGAAGAGCAAGACCGCCCGCCGCGAGGAGCACCGCAAGAGGCGGCATGCTGACCAGGACCGCCGCGAAGCTGGCAAGCCCCATAAGCGCCAGCGGCCAACGGCGAAAGGCTGTCCGGCCCAGGTTCCAAACGGCCTGGACGATGATGGCGATCATAACCGGCTTAGCTCCGTAGAGCAGACCCTGCACTTGCGGGAGATTGCCGCAGCGGAGATAGGTCCATGCCAGGGCGAGCGTGGCCAGCGATGCCGGCAGAATGAAACATGCTCCGGCGATGATCAGGCCGATCCAGCCGGAGCGCGTATAGCCCAAGGCCATGGCGACCTGAGTAGAGCCGGGACCCGGAAGCAGATTGCACGCGCCAACCAGATCCAGGAACTGTTCGCGGGTGATCCACTTGCGGCGCTCTACGAATTCGCGCTGCATCAGGCCGATGTGTGCCGCCGGTCCACCGAATGCGCTGACGCCGAGGCGCAGGAAGAGGCGAAAGATCTCCCAGATCGCACTCGCCTCTTTACCAGCGTCGGCATTCTCGGGGGAGCGCACCATAACTCAGAACTCTCTAGATTGGTACCAGTGTCTTCTGCGCCCAATCAAGAGGCCAGAATCGAAGATTACGGCCAGGGAGCCAAACAGCATGCAGAGCTCGGTGCGCGACTCGTGCAGAAAGCTGAACCAACCGTAGCGCGGAAGCTTGGCGAGCGGGAAGGGGCCCACAGTATGGCCCAGCAGGACGGGTAGTTTGGTTGTAACGAGGGCGGCTGTGACAACAAGCAGGAGCAGGAGTGCGGCGTCTCCAGCATAGAAATTGAGCAGGATCGCGATGCCACCGGCGATCTCGACGGTTCCGACAGCAGGCGCGAGCAGGTGAGGAAATGGCAGGCCGAGCGCGGTGAAAAGCCCAACGCCAAGCTCGGAGGGGTGCATGAATTTGAGAATGCCCTCCGTTAGGAAAATCAGGCCCACAACAATCCGTATCAGAATCATAGGGAGATCTCGGCGCATCGTTCGCTCCCGGAACCCTGTCTGTCGGGGAAGGCCCGTCGCATTTTCAGAATAGGCGGGCTTTCGAAGCAGATATGCAGCAAGCATACCTCAGGGCTGACGAGAATGCGGCGGACCGACGTTGGCCTGGTGAGAGAAATCGCGAAGACGGCTTAAAGCGCCGTCAATCTTAGATGTCCGTCAGCAGTCGTTCAATTGCGGGAGCCAGGTCTTTCGGCTGTTTTGAGGGCCAGTATCGACTAGCGACGTTGCCGTTCGGGTCAATGAGAAATTTCGTGAAATTCCATGAAATGCGGCGGAAGCCGAAAAGTCCGGCCTTGCGCGCCTTGAGAAAGCCATAGAGAGGGTGGGTATTGGGGCCGTTCACATCGATTTTGGCGAAGACCGGAAAACTTACGCCGTAATTCTTTTGGCAGAAGGCGCCAATCTGATCGTTAGTACCGGGTTCCTGGGCTCCGAACTGGTTGCATGGAAAGGCGAGCACCGCAAAGCCGCGGTCCCCATAGGTCTCATAGAGTTGCTCGAGGCCGGCGTATTGAGGGGTGAAGCCGCACTGGCTGGCGGTATTCACCACGAGCAGGACCTTGTTGTGGAAGCGGTCGAGGGTGATGAGGCTGCCGTCGAGCAGCAGGGCCGAGAAATTGTAAATTGAATCTTCAAGAACCATAAATCGAACCCTCTCGAACCTCGGGCGCCACAAAAACCTCAATGCAGAGAGGATGTCATGTTCGCATCATGTGCGTCTAAGAGAGATGCTGCGAAGAGAGGTGGGCTGGGAGAGCAGGGTAAACTCCGGCGGGGCCGGGGCCCGACCCATCTGGTTCCGGTAGACTGAGGGATGAGTCCCAGAATATTCCGGGTCCCCGGCGACAGGTCATGTCGCAGGGGAGGAATGGGGATAAGCCCGAGTCCGCAGGGGCCAAGCGCGGCAGGATGTTCTTGGAAAGAGAAGGATTCCGAGCCGCATGACAGCGCGCTGGTTTGGGCGGGGTGGGCGCGGTCCAATATAATCAATCTTTCCTCGAGGCAGGATCAGATTTTCAGCAGTGAGGGTGTCGATATTTTTCCCGTGAAGCCGAACCTGAAGGCGAACTATGGACCGCACCAGTACTTTTGCTCGTCGCAGGGCGTTGACCCGGTGAAGGCGAAACCGACCTCGATGAGCCACGTTTTGCGGATTGCGAACCGGATGGCAAGCACCCGGCACCTGGCAGGACTCCTGATGTTGCTGTTGCTGGCAGCCGGGACTGTGTTGGCCCAGCAATCGCAAACCATCGATCAGATCCGAGTCATCGGGCAAAGACGCATACCCAAGGAGACGATTCTGGCGCGTATGTTCTCGCACCAGGGGGACACCTACGACCCGGTCTCAGTGGAGCGCGACTTTAACTCGCTGTGGAACACCGGATACTTCGAGGATCTGCGCATCGAGCGCGAAGATACAGAGAAGGGCATCATCCTGAATGTCTTCGTCCGCGAGAAACCGACGATCCGCGAGATCAACTACAAGGGATTAAACGCAGTCTCCGTGTCAGACGTGCTGGACCGATTCAAGAAGGAAAAGGTCGCAATGACGCAGGAGAGCCAGTACGACCCGACCAAGGTGATGCGCGCGGTAACAGTGCTGAGAGAAATCCTGGCTGAGCACGGCCACCAGTTTGCGACCATCAAGCCGGAGATCAAGACAATTCCGCCGGCGTCAGTGCAGGTCAACTTCAATGTCAAGGAAGGCCCGACGGTAAAAGTGGGCGAGATCAAGTTCACCGGCAACCAGCACATCAACAGCTTGGAACTCCGCCGGGCGATGAAGAACCTGAAACCGATCGGCATTCCTTACTCGCTCATTTTCGAAAACCTGTTCTCGCAGACCTTCGACTCTTCCAAGTTGGAAGAGGATACGGAACGGGTGCGGCAGGCGTATCGCGACAAGGGCTACTACAACGCGGCGATCGAAGAGCCGAAGACGCAGATTCGCGACCAGGGTGGACTGAACTTGTTCACCTTCCGTCCCAACAAAGGCAAGCGCATCGATATTCTGATGCCGGTGGAAGAAGGCGCACGCTACCGACTGGGCACAATTACCTTCACCGGCAACAAGGCGGTGAACAATGTGAAAGCGCTGCGCTCTACGTTTGCGGTGAAGGACGGCGATTGGTTTAACGCGACGCTGATCAGCAAGGGTCTTGAGAGCCTGAAGAAGGCCTACGGACAGCTCGGCTACATCAACTTCGGCGCCATCCCCAAGCCGGTCTACGACGAGCAGAAAAAGACCGTCTCCCTGGTTATCGATATCGACGAGGGCAAGCCGTTCTATGTATCTCGGATTGAATTCCAGGGCAACACCATTACGCGCGATAAGGTGATTCGTCGCGAACTGATGTTGGAAGAAGGCCAGGTGTACAACTCGCAGTTGTGGGAGTACAGCTTGTTACGCCTGAACCAGCTGGAGTACTTTGAGCCGCTGAAGGTGGAAGAGGATTCCGAGGCTCACCAGGACGCTGAAGCGGGCACGGTGGACCTGTTGCTGAAGGTGAAGGAAAAGGGCAAGAACTCGATTGGTCTGAATGGCGGCGTGAGCGGCTTGTCGGGCGCATTTTTGGGCGTGAATTACCAGACCAATAACTTTCTGGGATTGGGCGAAACGCTCAGCGTGCAGGGAAACCTGGGTAACGTGAGCCGTCAGTTCCTATTTGGGTTCACGCAACCTTATCTGAAGAACAGGCCGTTCAATATCGGATTTCAGGTTTTCAATACCAAGCAGGACTACAACGCGTCGAAATCAATTCAGTCGACCACCGGCCAGTCTCCTAATCTGAGTGCGGCGCAGCAGTCACTAACACAAAACTACAATCAGGCTTCGACGGGTTTGAACTGGTCCGTCAGTTATCCGCTAAAGCGCCACGCCTTCCAGCGAGTCGGCATGACGTATTCGCTGGACAAGTCCACAATTACGGCGTTCAGCACTGCCTCCCAGACCTTCTTCCAGACCATTAGCTTCCGGTCGGGTATTCAAGGATCGAATTCGCTGGCTGGCATCGTCAAAAGCGCGGCATCTTTCAGCTACATCTACAACACGATCAACAACCCGCTACGCCCGACCAGCGGCAAGGAATATTCGGCAGTATTCCAGGTGGCAGGCATCGGTGGCAATGTGCGGTACATCTCTCCACTGGTTGCCTACAAGCGCTTCATGCGCATCCACTATCTGCAACTGTCGCCCACCGGGCGCAACATTTTGGGCATGCGGGCGCAGTTGGGCTATGTGCAGGGGTTTGGCGGCGATGTAGCTCCGCCGAACAACCGCTTCTACACCGGCGGTGAAGCCGATCTGCGAGGATTCGATGTCCGCGGGGCGACACCTTACGGATATGTGCCGAATCGTGTGACGGTGCAACTGACTAACCCGGACGGCCAATGCGTTCCGCGCGACCCAACTCAACCAGAAGACAATCAGTGCATCCAGGTACCATTGCCTGTGTATGGGATTGCCTCCATCGGCGGCGACACCAGCTTGACGACTAATCTGGAGTACAAGATTCCGATCGCAGGGCCGGTCACATTCTCGTTCTTTGATGACTTTGGCATCGACGTAGCCCTGAACAAGGGACAGTTGAAGCAGAGCCCAGAGGGATTTGCCTCGCTGACAGCGCCGCTCTATGGCTGCCCGGTGTTTAACAACGGATCGTGCCAGGGCGGCATCCCGGGTTCACAAGTCGGGTTCCAGCAGAATATCCGGCCGATTGCGGGCACAAATTTTGTCCCGCGCATGTCTACAGGAGCAGAGCTTTCCGTGATCATGCCGATCATCAATGCGCCTTTCCGGCTTTACTATGCGTACAACCCACTTCGCTTGTACGAGCGTCCATTCTGCAACGATGTCGTTCTTGGGCAAAACAAAGAGAGTTGCACAGCCGAGTTGATCACGCGCTCGATGTTCCCGCCGGGCGGCGCAGGCGACTACACGTACGGACAAGCGATTCAAGGATATGGAGCGATCTATCAGTTCCGCGAACCGCGCAAGACCTTCAGGTTGACGGTTTCAACAACGTTCTAAGCTGGCTCAAAGGGAAGCCTTCAGAGGTTCATGGCGGCGAGTAAAGCGCGAAAAAGAGTGTGCATCGGAGACAAGGCAAGGCGAGAGAAGAAGCGCACCGCCAGTGTGATAAATGAGGGTGGATGCGGAATGGCTGAGCAAACAGAGAACATTCTTGGCTGAGCAAAATTCACGGTGCCGCGGTTTGACGCTCCTACTTTGCGCTCCTATAATCCAAGGAGTTCCTTTTGACGTCTCCTCGCGCGTCCTTGTTTCGTCTCTGCCCGACCAGGCGCTGAGCCCCTCAAGAAACCGGGGCCCCAGCGATAGGTCTTCATTGATGGGGTGGAAGAAAGACGGTATGGTTTCTCAGGAGGCGCAGGCTCGGTCATGCGCTGAAACGCGGACAGCCACAAAGGAATTTCGAAGGAGTTTTTCATTCAAATGAAGCATTCGCTAGCTGTAGTTGTCATGCTGGCCTCGGGCTTTGCCCTGAGCGCCGCTGCCCAGGCGCCCTCCGCACCTGCCACTTCTGCCACACCCGCCGGACCGGCCAAGGTCGCAGTCATCGCTTTCCAAACGGCTGTTTTTCAAACCAACGAATTCCAGCGCAATTATGCTGACCTGCAGAAGAAGTTCGAACCGAAGCGCACCCAGTTGAAGACGATGGCCGATGAAGTTGATGGGCTTGAGAAGCAGTTGCAGACGCAGGGTGACAAGCTGAGCGATACCGAACGGGCCAGCCGCGCCAAGACCATTGAAGACAAGAAGAAGCAGGCGCAGCGCTTTGCTGAAGATGCGCAGAACGATCTCCAGGGCGAGATGCAGGAGACATTCAACGGCATAGCCTCCAAGGTAGGCGACGTTCTGGTGAGCTATGCGCAGGCGCAGGGTTTCACGCTGGTTGTAGATGGCACCGGAAGCCAGCAGCAGGCGCCGGTTGTTCTGTACGCCAGCCCATCGACCGACATCACCAAGGCGGTTATCGAAGCTTACAACGTAAAGTCGGGTGTTCCTGCACCACCTCCACAACCAGCAGCTGCGGCCCCGAAGCCCGCCGCTCCGAAGCCGGCAACCGCTCACTAACTCAGAAGTTCCAAGTAGCCGAAGGCCTCGCGCTGCGGGGCCTTTGATGCGCAACCGACCCTCCTCAGGCCGCAGCGCAAAGATCCGAAGGAGTCGTTGATTCACATGAATCGTTCTCTTGCATTCGTCGTTACTCTTGCCTCGGGGATGGCCCTGAGCGTTGCGGCACAGACATTGCCCGCTCCAGCGTCCACGCCCGCTGCTCCTGCTGTCACAGCGCCTGCCGGTCCTGCAAAGATTGCTGTCATCGCTTTTCAGGTGGCGGTGGCTCAAACCAACGAAGGCCAGCGCAATTACGCGGACTTAGAGAAGAAATACGCTCCGCGAGAGGCGAAGGCTAAAGCCCTCAACGATGATATTGAGAATCTGACCAAGCAACTGCAGGCCCAGGGCGCCACGCTGGCCGACGCTGAGCGCGCCAACCGCCTGAAGTCCATCGACGACAAGAAGAAGGAACTGGATCGGATGACGGAGGATCTGCGGACTGACGGCAACCAGGATGTCCAGCAGATGTACCAGACGTTGGCGTCGAAGGTCTTTGATGTGATGTCGACCTATGCCGCCCAAAAGGGATTCACGATGGTCCTAGACATGAGCCAGCAACAGGGCACTGTGCTTTACGCTGACCCATCTCTGGATATCACCAAGCCTGTGATCGAAGCGTACAACGCGAAATCGGGCATCCCAGCGCCTCCTCCGGCACTGCCGTCCGCGCCAGGGCCCCAGTCCAAACCGTCTGCCCACTAAAACGGATCAGAGTGGGTTTCTCCAGAAGGCACTTCCGCCACGTGACATTTTCCTCAGAGAAATGTCACCTGGCAAGAATTCAGAGGCGGCAGTAAGGCTCCGCTCTAAGCTCGCGGCTTGAGCAGTTTGAGCGGGGTGAGTCAAGGGCGGAGATCGGGGTCTTGACGGGGGGGGATTAATCCACAAGCCTGGAGACTCTCCCTGTGGAAAAAAATGTGGAAAGCTTTCGCGAAAGCCGCGAAAAACTTCCATAATATGCTCTTGCCAAATCTATTCTAGTTCTGGTAGAGGAGTTAAGTTCTTATTTATCAATAACGTCTTTTAGCC
>JBAWCO010000327.1:0-2085 GCA_049590315.1 Occallatibacter sp.
AGCCATGCCTGATACGCAGTCGGCTCCATCACCACCACTTCGCCGATCATGCCCGAGTGCTCAGTCCCGCAATACTCTGCGCAGAAAAGGTGATACGTGCCAACCTTCGTCGGCCGGAACCACGTCGACGTATAGCGACCAGGCAGTACGTCTTGCTTAATGCGGAATGCCGGCACGTAAAAGCTGTGAATCACGTCCTGCGAACTCATGATCATCTTGATATCGCGGTTCACCGGGATGTGCAGAGCGTTAATCTCGCGTTGTCCTGTTTCGTGTTCAAACTTCCACATCCACTGCTTGCCCACTGCATACACTTCCATCGCGCCCCGTGGCGGTCGCGCTTCCTGGAAGTAGATCAGCGCTCCCCAGGCAAAGAAGATCATCGAGATTCCCAGCGGAATCAGCGTCCAGGTCAACTCCAGCGGCAGCGAACCTTCAATCTGCGTCGCCTTCGGGTGCGCCGACTTGCGGTACTTCACCGCGAACAGGAACACCAACAAAAAGATGAGCACGGTGAAGAACGCCGACACTGCGATCAGGAAGAAGTACAGCCCGTCCACCTGGGACGCCATGGATGACGCTTGCTCGGGAAAAAGTGGCAAATTCTTCCACATATCTATCAGGCCCGTCCTGCTCCCTTGCGGGAATCATGAGGTTCACGTCGATACATCACGATCAGGAATCCGCCCAGCAATAGCATCGTGGCCGCTCCGCCCAATCGCAGGATGTTGGTGACCGCCGCGCCATACTTTCCACTCTTCGGATCGTAGTGATAGCAGTACAGCGTGACCTGGTCCACCAGGTTGCCAATCTTGTTGCGCGAAGCCTCGATCAGTCCGAGGCGCAAGTCTTTCGGCGAAAATTCCACCCCGTAGTAATACTGGGCCAGCTTGCCCTGCGGCGTCGCAATCATGATGGCCGCTGAGTGGATGAACTGCCCTGTCTCCGCATCGCGCTTGTAGTGAAACCCCACCGCATCCGCCAGCTGCTTGATCTGCGCCGGTTGGCCGGTCAGGAAGTGCCATCCCGATCCATCAGTCTTCGTTTCCAGGCGCTCGTTCATGCGGTCGATATAGATCTTTTTCTTCGCCGTCGCTGACTCCGGCGTGTCATCCGGGTTGAAGCTGACCGTCACGACTTCATATTCCTTGCCCGGAGTAAACTTCAGCACACCCAGCGCGCTCGACAATCCCGCCAGTTCCTCGCCGCACAGCATCGGACAGGTGTAATACACCAGATTCAGAATGACCGGCCGACCCGACTTGAAATAGTCACCGAGCTTCACCGTCTGTCCAGCTTCGTCCTTGAACTGCAACTCCAGCGGCAATTCCTGGTCCAATCGCTGATCGATTCCCACATTCTTAAGGTCGTCGGGCGTCACCTGCGACGAAGGCTTGCTGCCATCGCGCAGAAACGACGACGGCGGCTGAGCCGCGGCGATCACGCCCGCCAGCAAGCTCGCGCCTACAACCGCTTTGACCGATGCTGAAAACCAACTGCTTTTCACTGCCCTGAATTCCACTTCTCGCACACTCAATTACTGTGCGCTGCTACTGCTGGCCGCCGCTGCGGCCTTGGCTTTTGCTACCGGAGCGGCTGCTGCCACTCCTGCCGGGCGAACCGGCAATCCTCGCTCCGCGATCAGCTTCATCGCATCGTTAATCGGAAGGTGAATCGTTCCGTTCTGGTCTGCGAACGGCTGCTCGGCGTACAAGACTTTGTGCTCTGCCTGAAGCAGCTCGCTCATGTCCATCACGTCATTGGTCTGTAGCCGAGGCTCGGGGAAAATCCCCGGATTCACGTTTCTCGTATTCTCGAAGTCCTTGCCTTCAGCGGTCTGCGGCACAAGCTTTTGCGATTGCACCATCGGGCTGGCGTTGCCCTTGGCAAAAAACGGGCTCCGCGCCAGGAAATGGAACATTCCCCAGATCACCAGCTCGACGAATACGCCCGCGACCAACAGACCTGCGAGAAACACCAGGATTCCCTGCGCGCTGAGGTCGGTGCGGTCGTAATCTACGGCCGGATTGCGCAGCAAGTTGAAGTCGTCGTTCTTATTAGTGGCCATGTCCCGACCCCTGGTGC
>JBAWCO010000328.1:0-2800 GCA_049590315.1 Occallatibacter sp.
GAGCCGTTCAGACAGACCACGGAGAACCCTCGCTCGGTCAAGAATCGCCCCAACATCTCCTGGGTGGGTACGAACTCTGTAAATACCAACGCCTTGAGCTCAGGATCGTTCTCTTCAGATTGAAGACGATAGAGCCAATCGAGCAGTGCCTCGGCCTTGGCATCTGGACCAATCTGTTCGCATCGAGCTGCGGCATCCAAAAGCAGCTTAACCTCGGCCCGCTCGTTCTTCAGCGCCTTGAGGCGAGTGCGAATAAGCACTTCGATCTGCTCCTGGACGTCCAGGTCTGACCATTCCTCCTCGGAGGCGAGCGGAAACAGTGTCAGTTGCTGTTGGGGTGTGGCAAGCGCTTCGAGCCGCCTTTCGAGCGTTGTGCGAATGGCGCTCGTACTTGAGACCACTAGGCGTTGCATCAGGATCATAAGAAAGCCGATGTAGCTTCTCTTCTCTTGCATCGCCTGGTTATAGCCATCACGGACGTATTCGGTGACAGCCTCATAGAGGATTTGCTGATTGCGGTGGCGGGCTTCCCAGGAGACCGGGATGAGTTGCGTGCGCCTTGGCTTGAACAAAGGCTTGCCTTCAGCATCAATGGCCCTCCGCTTTTCGGTGCGGATGACATGCGGCTGGACTCGCTCGCGTGTAACGCTGCTTATGTCCGGGAACTCCTTCGCGTCAATTAAGGAGACGAGCCGATGAAAAGCGTCCGTCTTGCCCTGGTGGGGGGTTGCGGAAAGAAGCAGCAAATAGGGCGCAGCTTCAGCGAGACCTTGTCCCAGCTTGAAGCGAGCCACTTGGTCCGTGCTGCCTCCAAGCCGGTGCGCCTCATCGACAATCACCAGATCCCAACCAGCGGAGATCAGATCCTCAAACCGTTCGCGATTGTGCTCATTCACCTGGGCTGATGTCCATCCACGGCGCTTTTCCAGGGGCTTAACCGAATCGATCGGTACGACCACCTGTGAAAACAATTGCCATGCGTTGGCAGGAAGAGCCTCTTGGCCATGATTGCCCTTCTCGCCATTTCCCAAGCCCGTTGCCGGGGTGATCCGCTTCAGCGTCTTGATGTCCTCCGGTAGCACGAGTTGAAAGTCTTCACCAAAGTGGAAGCGCATCTCGCTGACCCACTGGCTCACTAGCCCCTTCGGGGCAATCACTAGTGTTCGTTTGACCAGTCCGCGGAGCTTCAGCTCACGCAGAATCAGGCCGGCCTCAATGGTTTTGCCCAACCCAACCTCATCTGCCAAGAGATAGCGCACGCGATCATTCGCGATGGCACGAGACAGCGCGCGAAGCTGATGCGGAAGCGGGATGACCGTGGACTCGATTGGCGCGAGCAAAACATCTTGTGTTAGAGCGTCGGCCACCCGTGCGGCAGCTGTGATGTAGGCGATACTGTCCGGCGATTCGGCGCCGACATCCTCAACTGACTTGAGTCTTGACGCGGGAATGCGGACCACTGAGTCGCGGCCAGGGAGCCACACACGACAGGTCGCCTCGCCCCAAAGCGTCTGCGCCTCGATGACCTGACAAACCTGTCCGTGGTCCGTGCTGTAATACCAGCTATTTGCCTCAATCCGCATCATTCAATAACTCACTCAAGTCGAGAGCCTTGCCTTCGCAAGCTAGGTTCGCCGCCTTCGCCATAATCTCGGCCCTTTTGGAAAGAAAGTCGTCGTAGTCTTTCTTCACCCTGCCGCGCCGCTCCTCGTCTGAGATTCCGTCGTATCCTACCGCCAGCTTTGCGTAGGGTATGAGATGAGTTTTCAGTCGGCGTTTCAACTCCTCATGCCCAAGAGAGCAGTTATCCGCCCGTTCCTTCAGATAGGTAATCGGGTCTTTGTCCGATATGGTACGGTTGGTCCGCCAAGTCACGAGGGCGCAATTGAGTGCTTTGTATATCTGTTCATACGGGATTCCTGCATCATCAAGCGTCGCGGCGGGAAACAAGTGGTGATACTCTCGGGGATGCTCTTTGGATGTAATCGCTGAGAGCGTCGCCCGCGCCCCATCTGCGAAGTCCTCGGCGCCGCACTTGATTTGTAGCGACAATAGTCCGCGGCCAAGAATGGTCTTGCGCTTTGGCCAGTCTGCTTGAAGCACCATCTCCTTGGTCGGAAGTGGATAGGATTCCAGGTTGAGAATAGGCACTACGTCTTCGTTTGCACCTGCGCAGAGAACCTTTCGAAGGCCACGAAAGTCCTGAATAGCATTGGATGTCGATGATTGCTCGTACCGAGATGTCAAAAAGGCTCGCCAGAGGTACTTCCTCAGGAGAAGTCGCGCGTTGCCCAGCTTATCTGGGTGCGTTGGCAACAACTCCCAAAGCGCAGCGATGATCGGAATCGCCGTGTAACTTGGAAGACGTTGGTCATCGAAGATGCACTCGTCTTCAAGGAAGCTAACCATCCCTTTGATGCCATTGACGACGCCATCCCATTCGTTTAGCATCCGGCCATAGTCGATGCCTTGATAGCCAGCTTGGCTTGGGACTCGATCCTGGCGCAAAGCCACCACATCCAGCACCAGACTCGGCAGGTCGGCATATTCAGAAGCGCGCGGTACACGCTCGCTCAAATCATCCACATGCTCATGAAGCGACTTTCCTGTCTCTCCCTCCACGAGTGCCACAACAATGTCGTACGTGGACAGATGCACAGAACTGGTATTCATCTTGACGAAGACGTCCAGAGCAACTTCTTTAAGAGTTACTGCCGGCAACGCCAGGTACGGCAAGTTGAATGCCTTCACCTTATCGCGCAACGCGATGACCGTATCCAGCAACTCGTCTTCCTTGTCA
>JBAWCO010000329.1:0-4739 GCA_049590315.1 Occallatibacter sp.
GTTCTAGATAAGATCGTGCGATGAGGGAGAAGTCGTGAAACGAGATGACAATAAGACCGATGGCATTATCCTCCTCGCCGAAGCCTATCCCCACGACGAAGAACAGATGGCGCTCACTCTCCAGTACGCCGAGTCCGCGGAAGACGCCTTGAATCACCAGTTCAAATTCAAAAGGTTCCTCATGCAAAAAACCACAGCGCATCTGCTATGGGAGGGCCTGTCGGGGATTTTGTTAGCGCCGGACACTGAATCCGCCTGGGAGCACATTGCCAACAATTGCCCTGAAGCAGATTGTCACTTTGATGAGGATGATTCGGCGCCGGAGGCGAATTGATTTTATGTGTGGGAGATACGGAAGACGAGCGGACAAGCAGCGGATTGCGGAGTGGTTCCATACCCACAATACCGATGTGTTCAACGACGAGTATTACGAGATCAATGGCATCTCGTTTGCGCCTTCGTACAACATCTCCCCAGAGAGCATTCAGCCGGTCGTGCGGCTCGACCGCGACACGGGCGAACGTGTTTTGGCGCTGATGAAGTGGGGCTTGGTGCCTTACTGGATACCGTTGGCGAATTCGATCACATAACCCACTGTCCAAGGCGGGCGAACGCCGAAGTGCGTGTTTGTGCAGGCAAAATACCGCTCCAGTGGTCAGTTAGACGCTGGAAGTTGATGGCGCAGGCGATGGCCACATTCTGAAGGTGTGTCTTTGCGTGACCTCGGTATCGAGATCGCCGTAGTCCCACCGAACGCACACCCTGAGAAATGGTGCCTTCGATACCGGCACGCATGTTGTATGTCCGCCTCCATCCCGGCGTGCGCTGCTCGGCCCGAGCCGTATTCAGCAGTTCGTACTCTTCACGCGGAAGCATGGTCAATTTTCTGGAGTTCTTGTCGCCATTCTTTGTGCAGAGGCTGTTGACGGCACAGCTCTTACAATCCGTGCGTGAGAACTTCGTCGCTATGGTCACGCGTCCGGTCTTGCTCGTGTTCCGCCACCATCCGGTACTTTGCTTTCCCTGTGGACAAGTCGCAGATTGCCGCTCCCAGTCGATCTGGAATGCGGCGATGTCATAGCCTTCCGCCTCCTGCGAGTGATGGCTGTTTGGCTTCACGGGGCCGATCACTTCTATGCCATGCTTCTTGCGGCTTTCGAGAATCAACTGTGTCCCAACATAGGCACCATCCACAAACTGGCGAGCGGGAAGCAGTTCCTGCTCAGCCAGCACATCCTGCCCTTTCGCAAGATGTTCGGCGTCCGCTGAATACGCGGCCACGGTATCGACATTTGTGATCAAATGCGGCACGTCGGGTGTGCAGACTTCGGTGAAATGAACCTTGTAGCCAATCCACTCCGTTGTGCGCTTGATGCCGTAACGGGCTTCAGGGTCGTAGGGTGAATCAACACGACTGGGGGATGGTGGGATGTTGCCTGCGTGCCTCATCCGCACAACCCCGTTTTCAATCCAGAATTGCTCGACCCAACACTGGCGAAGAATTTCGACAGTCGGTAGAGTTCTGAGATACAGTGGGGCCGTTTCCTGCCAAATCTTCTCCAGCAGAGTCATACCATCCAGGCCAACATCCGCTGTAACGGCTAGCATGGCTTCTTTGGTCAATGGCGCACGGTTCGACTCGAATCGCTTTGTATATTTCAAGTACCACGAGCCATCGACGTTTGCCGCCAGCCACTTCGGATCGACGCTCGCAATGACATTTAAGGCCGCACGCAGGGTCTCGCCAACCAGTTCGCTCCGGTTCATGTTCCGAACAGAAGCGATGACATGCGTGGCGTCGGTGCGCATGTCGCCGCGTCTCTTAATCAATCCGAACATTCGGCTCTTGTCTAGTATCTGCCGCAGAAGCAGCATTTCCGCATTGCCTTCGATCAACCGGTCGCGAAACCGCGACAAGATGGAATAGTCGAAGCCGGGATCGGTTAGCTCCAGGCCCAGTAGATACTTCCAATCGATGCGTGCTCGCACAGCGTTAGTGGCTTCTCTATCCGACAACCCTTCCGCAAACTGCAAGATCGTCACGAGCGCCAATCGCCATGGAGCCGCGGCGGGCTGCCCACGTGTGGGAAACAACGCCGCGAATGCCCGATCGTTGAACACAGTGCCGAATTGCTTTCGTAGCTTCATGTAGCGGTTGTCTTCACCCAGCGATGCGCACGCAACGCGCACGGTCTCAGGGGGAATGGACTCGTGCATATTTGATCGAAGCATACTGAAATGGCGGAAAGGCCAGGGCACATTCAGTATGCCTCGAAATCTGGTCGCGGTCTCACATTGTCTGCGAGAGTGAACATGCTTTGGAACTGTTCTTCTCACACCGTAAAGAGAGCTTATCAAACCAGCGAGGCGCCGCGGTGCGTCGATACCAACACGATGACATTCACGCCACTGCCACGCGAGCTAACTTTTATATAACTCAAGAGTAACTATCACGCGGCGCTGTTATTCACAGCACGGCAGTACATGTACAAAAGTAACCTTGAGCTCGCAATGTATCCGGGTATACTCCAGGCGAATCAGCGTCACAACTCTTCGCGTTTTGAAGGGTCGTTCTGCTTCCCGCCTTGGCTTTCACGGGCCGTAGAACGAAGGAGTGGTCCTGTGTCTTCACTGCACAGGTAATCACACGAGTAGAAGTTCACGCGGCTCTGGAGAGCTAGCGACGAACGATGGAAATGGAAGGATTGGGGCGATGAACAAGTCTGCGTGCATCCGGATTGGTTTTGGCACTGGCGTCCGCGGGCGCGGCGGCGCAGACGGTAACGGGAGTCGGCACCTCGGGCACGGTGCCGGTGTTCACCGGAAGTTCGACGGTGAGCGATTCACCTGTCTCTGTTTCAGGTGGCAACGTCGGGATAGGCACGATGGCACGAATCACGCTGCAATGATACTCGGCAAGAATTGGGAGAGGCAAGAGAGAATGAAGACTTCACACAGACTTAAGTGCGCAATGGTTCTCGCTATAGGTGTCTTCGCAATGGAATCCGGGGCGCAAAACAGCTTTCCGGCCAGCGGGAATGTCGTGGTGACGGGCAACGTCCAAATTAACCCTCCCGCAATTAACAACAGCGGCAACGGTCTATACGCAGGCAATGGTGATGCTGCAAGCGCTTCAACCGCCGACGTAGCGGTTGAGTCGTGGTGGGGCTTAGGCTTTAAATCAACGTGTTGTGTCAACTCCGGCATTACCTGGAATTATCCCATCGTGTTCGATACCCGCGCGGGAAATATCTATGCTGAAGGTAACGTCGGTATCGGGACAACAGCGCCGACAGCTATCCTGACTATTCGGCAAAATGCGGGTACAGGCAATCCTGTTTCTACCCCGGCTGCAATGATTGATTTCAAAGCTTATTACACTGGTTATGACACTGAAACAGTTAAGGCATCGATAAGGTCTGGTGTAGACGGCACTGCTGCGTGGAATACCCAAAGTGGGTTTTTGGCCTTTGATACTGCAAATGCGGGAACATTAAATGAAGCGCTGCGTATAAGTGCGCTCGGCTACGTGGGCATCGGCACGACATCACCCGGGGCCAAGCTGGAAGTTGATGGCAATGTCAAACTAAGCTCTGGCAGTGGCGCTTCAATCACCTTTCAGGATGGAACCGTCCAGACTACAGCTTTTACGGGTGTCTTATGCGGTGGAGACTATGCCGAGTCGGTAGATGTGACTGGGGATCGCAAGAGCTACGCAGCGGGTGATGTACTGGTGATCGATCCGAATGATTCGGGCAAATTCCTCAAATCAGCCGAGCCCTACTCGACGGCGGTTTTAGGAATATATTCCACCAAGCCAGGCGCCTTGGGCAGGCGGCAGCCAACGCCCAAGAGTGCCGACGAGGTACCGATGGCCATGATTGGCATTGTGCCGACCAAAGTGAGCGCGGAAAACGGAGCCATCAAACCCGGCGATCTGCTTGTCACATCGTCGACTCCCGGTTACGCAATGCTGGGTACGGATCGCAGCCGCTTGGTGGGCGCGATCATCGGTAAAGCGATGGGGCGTTTGGACTCAGGCAAGGGAGTTATGGAGGTTGGGGTCACGCTGCAATGACGATACAGAAAGAATTTTCAGGTGTGGGAGTTATGAAGAAATTAGACTGCTTCCGAGTTGGCGTAGCTTTTTGTATCGTCGCTTTTGCGATGAGCGCTGCTGCGCAAAACACGTTCCCAGCAAATGGTAACGTCGGGATCGGCACGACGAACCCCCAAGTCTAGCAAGGGAGCATGAATCGGTCGCGACATTCAATTACCACAAGCCGAGACGCGGTTAGGAGCGATAGAAAATGGGGACTATGCGGAAGCAGACTATTGGTTTGGCATTATGCGTCGCACTGTTTGCGATGAATGCGGTGGCGCAGACGGTGACGGGAAGCGGCACCTCGGGCGCGGTCCCGGTGTTCAGTGGTGCCTCCACGGTTACGAACTCTCCCATCACGGTTTCGGGCACAAACATTATTTCGAATGGTGGAGTATTTGTCGGGGGGAACCCGTCAGTCGGTATAAACAATTCTTGCAGCAATTTATATCTTGGGTCTGGCGCTGGAACCATCTATACCGTTGGCAATCAATTCCTGATCTACAACAGCGCCGGTACTGCCATTGAAGATCTTATAACTCCTAGTGGTAATAGCTTTCTTAACGGAGGCAACCTGGGGGTCGGAACGACGAACCCGAGCAGCAAACTCACGGTCACCAATGGAACTGAGTCGGGA